>JALHNS010000036.1 GCA_022843445.1 Gemmata sp. | reverse complement strand
CTCCAACTCGGCGCGCGCGGGTGCCGCGTGGTGCTGCGGAACGTGAAGCTGGGGCGCGACATCCACTACACGCACTACGGCGAGCACGGTACCCGCCGCGCCGCGGTGCTGGGGCCGCGCGAGTACTATGTGCTGGGCGACAACAGCGGGAACTCGCAGGACAGCCGGAAATGGCCACAACCGGCCGTGCCGGAGCGCGCGTTTATCGGTAAACCGTTCTTGGTCCATCAACCGCTGCGCAGCGCGCGCGTGACCGTAAACGGGCGCGAGCGCGAGTTCCAAACGCTGGACTGGTCGCGGCTCCGCTGGCTTCACTGAACGGAGGACCGGCTTCCAGCCCGTCCCAAATAGGTGGGACGGGCTGGAAGCCGGTCCTCCGGCGCCCACTCCGAATGTTCCCGCCCGCGGGGCGAACACACAGCGGGCGCGCGTCGCGCCGGTTCCGAGTCCGCGAAACAGGTGAACGGAATGAGTACCGCCGCCGCCCTCGACCCGCAGACCCGCGCCGCCGGTCCCGCCGGCGCGAAGGCGCGCGACGAGGCGAAGTTGCCCCGCGACCCGGCCCGCGAGGTGATCGAGACGGTCGTGTTCGTCGTCGTGCTCGTGCTGCTGCTCAAGCTGTTCGTGACCGAGGCGTTCGTCATCCCCACCGGGAGCATGGCCGAGACGCTCTACGGCTACCAGAAGGTGATCGGCTGCGCGAAGTGCGGGCACGAGTTCCCGGTCAACTCGCACGACGAAGTGGAAGGGCGGCAGCAGGACGGCCAGCGCACGCAACTGGTGAGCTACTGCTGTCCGAACTGCCGGCACGCGGGCCTCATCGCGGACCTGCCCGTTCAGCCGCAGAACCGCACCGGCGACCGCGTGCTGGTGCTGAAGCCGCTGTACCACCTGCGCCGCCCGGAGCGCGGCGACGTGGTGGTGTTCAAGTTCCCGGAGCGCCCGCAAGACAACCACGTCGCCTCCAACTACATCAAGCGCGCGATGGCCTTCGGCGGCGAAACGGTCGCCATCTTCCGCGGCGACCTGTACGTGACCACCGCGCTAGAGTACCCGGACACGAACCCGCTGTTCGCGCGCCCGGACGACCCGAACGACCTGTGGCAGAAGCGGTACCGGTACGCGAACAGCGCGCAGGCCGAAGACCTGTTCGACAAGTCGCGGCTGGCCGAGTTTACCCCCGCCGTGCCCGGCGGGTTCCAGATCGTGCGCAAGAGCGAAGCGCACCTGCTCGCCGACCTGCGCGTCGTGTGGGACAACGACAAGCAACCGGCCGCCGCGCCGTTCGCCGCGCAGCGGTGGCAGGTGTCCAAGGGCACCGGGTGGACCGGCGACAGCGCGACCGCGACCCGCGCGTTCGCGCACGCCGGCGACGAACTCGACTGGCTCCGCTACCAGCACCTCGTCTGGAAGCAGGAGGCCGGCGGGGCGCGGGTCCCGTGGCGCTGGCCGCAAGACGCCGGCCCGCCCGTGGCCGGCCCGATCGACAACCTGCTCGGGTA
The DNA here is from genome assembly GCA_022843445.1 of Gemmata sp. Classification (GTDB taxonomy): domain Bacteria; phylum Planctomycetota; class Planctomycetia; order Gemmatales; family Gemmataceae; genus Gemmata. Next base: position 29,422 of record JALHNS010000036.1, on the reverse strand, counting down.
CAACGCCGGCGGCAGCCGCGACCCGCTCACCAACCGGGTCGAGAGCCGCGACACCAGCTCGGCCCCGACCCTGTGGGTGGGCGACCTGTGCTTGGAGTGCGAGGCCCAGTTGGACGCCGGCGCGGAAGTGGTGCTCGAACTGTCCAAAGGCGCGCGCCGGTTCCAAGCGAAGTTCGGCAACGGGCAAGTGGCGCTCGCGCGTGTGGACGCGAACCGCAACCCGGACCCGGCGTTCGCGCCCGCGGCGCGGCCCTGCAAGGTGACCGCCGGCACCTACAAGCTGCGCTTCGCCAACATCGACAACCGCCTGTGGGTGTGGGTGGACGGCGCGCGCGTCGACTTCGGCACCGACGGCGACTACACCGCGGTCGAACCGGGCAGCTACGACCCCGAAGACACCGCGAAAGAGGGCTGGACGCGCGCCAACGACATCGACGCGCCCGCGAGCATCGGCGCGAGGGGCCGCGTGCCCGCGGTGCGCGCGATCAAGTTGCACCGCGACGTGTACTACGTGAACGACCGCCACACGCACACGCAGGCCGACCTGTACTACGTGCAACCCGGTCACTACCTGTGCTTGGGCGACAACAGCGCGCAAAGTTCGGACAGCCGCACGTGGGGCGTCGTGCCGGAGCGCCTGATGCTCGGCAAGGCGGTGTTCGTGTTCTGGCCGGGGCCGTTCGAATCCACCGGCCGCTGGCCGTGGAACGTGCGCCTCGACTGGAACAAGAACCGCATCGGCTTCATCAAATAGAGCGCCGCTTTCTTAGTCGGAGACCGTTCGCCCCATGACCGGTGAAATTCAGATTCGCGTGCGGTACGCCGAAACGGACCGCATGGGCCTGTTGCACCACGCGAACTACCTCGTGTACTTCGAGCAGGCCCGCACCGAGTTGCTCCGCGCCCGGAGCGCCTCGTATAAGGAACTGGAGGATCAGGGGTACTTTCTCGTGGTCGCGAAGCTGGACGTGAAGTACCGGCAGCCCGCGTACTACGACGACGTGCTCACCGTGCGCGCCACGGTGACGCGCACCAGCCCGATCCGCATCGAGCACAAGTACGAGGTGCTGCGCGACGGCGCGGTGCTCGCCGAGGGCACGACGACGCTCGCGTGCGTGGGGCCGGACGGCAAGCTGCGCGAGATGCCCGCGTGGCTGAGCGGCGGCGGGCCGCCGGACTCGCAACCGGGCACGCTGTTCGGCAGCACCGCCGCCGCGCCGCCGCCGAGCGCCGCGAACTAGAACCGGAGGGCCGCGTGCGCCGGCTGTGGATCCACAACGTGCTGCCCACCGCGTTCGCCGCGCTGCCGGTGCTGGCCGCGGCGCTGGTGTTCTTCGCGGTGCCCGCCGACGCGCGCCGCGGGTACCTCGCCCGCGTCGAGTCCTCGCCCATCGACTGGATCATCCTCGGCCTCGGGTTCGCCCTGTTCGCCGCGCAAGTGCTGCTATCGTGGCGGGCCATGCGGTGGCAGGAAACCGACTTCGACGTGCGCGCCGACCGTTGGCTGAACCACCTCGCCCACACCGCCGAGTGGTTCCCGCTACTGGGCCTCATCGGAACGGTCGCCGCGATCCTCAGCACGTTCCGCGCGATCCAACCGGGCATCACCCCGCAGGAGATCATCAACGCCTACGCGCCCGCGATCACCGCGACCGGCGGCGGCCTGTACATGGCGCTGATCAACATCTTGCCGTCGTGGGTGGTGGGATTGGGCCGCGACCTGATTCGCGCGCTGGCCGGGTTCGCGCCGGCCCCGGTGCCGCAACCGCCGGACCCGGGGGCGCAGCCGTGATCGTGCCGCCGCGCCGCGCCGTGACCCGGTTCTTCGTCCCGCTCATCGACGTGCTCATTCTGCTGTTCTGCATCTTCCTGCTGATGCCGTTCGTGAGTGAGCCGCCGGTCGAGGCACCGGACAAGAAGCCGCAACCGGCCGAACCGCTGCCGGACAGCGTGCCGGAACTGCAGCGCCAGCTCGCGGAGGCCCGCGCACGGCTCGCGCGCATGGAGCGCACCACGCAGCTGAAACTCGCCGACCGGCTGAGCGTGCGGGTGCTCCAGATCGACAAGCGCGACGGCACGCTCTACTACTTCGACCCGGACCGCCAAGAGGTGCGCACCGAGGCCGACGCGCAGCGGCTGATCGTGCAGCAGAAGACGATCGCCAGCGCCGGCGGCGGCGCGAAGGACGTGCTGTTCCTGATCCTGTACCCGACCGACAGTTCCGGGTTCCCGACGAAGAAGCAGGAAGAGCAGATCCGGCACTGGTTCCGCGATTGGGCACTCAAGTTCGAGTGACCCGCGGGCGAGCCGGAAGCGCAAGCGACGGTCCGTTCGGAACGAAAGCCCGTCGCTTGCGCTTCCGGCTCGTCAACACTCGCACCGGAAGGCAACCATGATGTTCCTCTTCGCCGACGCCGTTACCGGGATGGGTGAGCGGCTCGCGGTGCTCGTCATCAAGCTCCTCGCGGTCGGCGGCGGCTTCCTGTTCGGCTACCTCATCGGCCTGCTCGTCGCGCGGGCGCTCAACCGCTGGGCGTTCGCCAGCAAAGCCCCGGAGGCGCTCAAGAAACTGTGCGCGCTCGTCTCCGGCGTGCTGTTCGCGGTGCTCGTCGCGATTGTGGTGTTCGGCGAGGGCGGCGGTGGGCTGTTCGGCAGCGGGAAGGGCACCGGCGACGGCACCGACCCCCCGAGCGCAACAGACAAAGACAAGGGCACGACCGAACCGCCGGAAGTGAAGGAGCCGCCGAAGAAGCCGCCGGAGAAACTGAAGCCGCCGGACCCGAAGCCGACGCCCGGCGATTTGCGCGTGACCGTGCTCGCGGGCGCGGAGGTGCGCGACGGCCGGTTCTACCTGTTCGACGGTGACGCCCAACCGAAGACTCTCGCCGAGTTCAAGGACGCGATCCTCGCGCGGCAGAAGGAGGGCAAGCCGCTGAAGGACGTGTACTACCGCTTCCGGGCCGACGCGCTGTCGGCCGAGCACCCCGCGATCCGCGGCCCGCAACTGTGGCTCGATACGCTGAAGGTGAGCTTCCGCCCGGAGTGACGCGCGTGCCGACGCCGGAGCCGCAACCCGCCCCCGACACCCCGCGCGTGCTCCTGTTCGGGCACACCGGGGCGGGGAAGTCCGCGCTCATCGGCGCGCTCTTGCGCGCCGGCGAGACGCAAGGCGAAGAGCTGCGCGGCGAGGTGGTCAGCTCGTCGGGCGAGCTGCCGCGCATCCGCGACGCGGTGTACAGCGGGCAGAAGATCGCGCCGCTCCAGCAGGAACTCGCGAGTCACATCATCCGCTTGCGCCCGTGGCGCGTCGGCACGAAGGCCGTGGGGCCGGCGCTGACGGTGCGCCTCGACGACTGCGACGGCCGCGCCGCGGAGGCGCTGCTCGAAGACCCGGACGCGCTCGCCGCGGCGAACTGCGGCCCGGTGGCGCGCGCGGTGGCCGAGGCCGACGCCATTCTGCTGCTGGTCGATGCGACCAGTACCGACGACGAGTTCGCCGAAGCGTTCGCGCAGTTCGACCGGTTCCTGAAGGTGGTGATCCGAACGAAGGCGGACGCGCGCGACGTGGGCGGGCTGCCGGCGTACCTCGTACTCACCAAGTGCGACGCGCTCGCGCTGCCGGGCGACACCGCCGCCGCGTGGGAGGCCCGCACGAAGGCGCGCGCGGGAGCGGCGTGGGCGGCGTTCGACGCGTTCCTGCGCGACGCGAGCGAGACCGACGACCCGAACGGCGGGTACTTCGCGTTCGGGAGCATCCAACTGGACGTGATCGCGGTCGCGGTGCGCAACCCGCCGCTGCCGGGCGCGGGCGCGCGCGACCGCCCCCACCGCGTCGCGGAACTGTTCCGCGAGTGCTTCCGCGAAGCTGCCGCGCACAACGATCGCGCCCACGCTTCCGCGAAGCGCCTGAAGTGGACCGTCCGCGCGGCGCTCGCGGCCGTGTGCGCGCTCTTCGCGGCGCTGGCGCTGGTGGCGCTGTTCCCGCCCCGGCCCAGCGGGCCGGCGCTCGCGGAGCGCGTGCGCGCGTACGTGCTGCACGAACCGCCGGCGGCCACCCGCTTCGCCGACGACAAACTCGCGCACACCAAACGCGCGCTCCAGCAGTTCGCCTCCGATTCCGGCTTCGCCGCGCTCCCGCCGGACCTGCGCGCGTTCGTGGAAAGCCGCGCGACGGAAACGGACGAGTACGAGAAGTTTCGCGCCGCGCTGGCGAGTGCCGCCGCGCCCGCCAGCGCGCGCAACGTGCCCGAGTTGCGCGCCGCCCGCGCCGCACTGCTCGGCCCGCTCGCGCTGCCGCCGCAGTACTCGTGGGGCGAAACGCCCGCGGGCCTGCTGCGCGACAAGTGGCTGAGCGACTGCGCCGCGCTCGATGCCGCGCAGGGGGAACTGGTGAGGGCGTACCGCGGGTACGACACCGACGGCACCGCGCTGCTGCTCGCGCGCGCGATCGACGCCGGCTGGCTCGACGCGTTCGAGAAGCTGCGCGCGAGGGCGGACGCGCCGCCGGTCCCGCTGAGCGCGCCGGTGCCCGGGTCGCCCGAACTGCCGCGCCCCCGCGGCGAGCCGGTGGCGTACCGCGTGCCCTACGAGTTCGACGAAGTGTACACCGCGCGGCGCTACTGGGAGCAGACCCGCGACCGGCTCGCGCACCTGCGCGACCTGAGCGACGCGCTCGGCGCGACGGCCGGCCCGAATCGCCCGGAAGCGGTGCTGGTGCTGCCCGAACCCGGCACCGCCGATTCCGAATCACTGCCCGGCAACCGGTGGGCGGCGCTCCGGCGCACCTACCCGCGGCAGAGCGACGGCTTCCCCGAGTGGGAACTGTGGCAGTTCGCCGACCCGCTCCGCGGCGCCCTCGCGGCCCGCGCCAAGCGCTCGTTCGAGGTAGGCGTGCGGCACCTGCGCACCCTGCTGAAGATCGACGACACGCGCGAGGGCTGGAAGGCACTCGCGGACGGCCTGAACCGGCCCGCGGTGCGCGAGTGGGGGCGGCTGCTGCACCTGCTCGCGCGAATCGCGGACCGCGACGCCCCGGACCCGGTGACGGAGTTGTCGGAGTTCCTGCGAGCGTTCGACACGCGCGAGTACGAACTCGACCTGCGCGGTTTCGACCTCGTGGTGCCCCTCGACCTCACTTCCGGCATCGACCGCATCGAACCGGTCGGCCCGCTGTCGGTGATTCACGCCCGCGCTCAGGTGCCCGTGCAAACGGTGACGTTCGCGGTGGGGAAGGGCAGCGTGCGCGACGGGGCGACGGTGTACCCGCTGAGCGGGAAGGGGAAGATCGCGTGCCGCGCGTTCGACGACCTGCGCGCCGAACTGCCGGCGAAGGCCGGGGGCCGCGCCCTCACCTTCGTGTGGACGGCGCAAACGTTCGCGGCGTTCCGGTTCGAGCGCCTGTCGCGCCCGCCGGTGCTGGCGAAGCCGACCGGCGCGCCGGACCCCGCGCCCGGCGCGCGGCTCGTGCCCCGCGCCCCGACCGCACTTCTCGAACTGCCCGTGCTGCTGAGGTGAGCGCGGCGAAGCTCACGCGAGCAGTTCGGCCAGCGGGCCGGTTTGGTCCACGTCCTTCAGGTTCGGGTCCGGGGTGCCGAACGTGTCGCGCTTCGCGCCCGCGAGGTGCAGCAGCGTGAGGTACATGTTCGCGGTGGTGCGGTGCGCCTTGCGCCCGTAGCCGGGGAAGTCGACGTAGCGCCCGGCCTTCAGCTTGCCGCCCATGTTTCCCAGCACCACCATCGGCCACTCCCAGCACCGCGAGTGGTGCCCCTCCGCGCCGTCGCTCAGGTACACGATCGCGGTGTTGTCCATCATCGTGCCGTCGCCCTCGGGCACCTTCTCCAGCTTCTTCACGAGGCCCGCGATCAGCTCGAAGTGGTAGCGGCGGATGAGGTCGTACAGGTCGCTCCACGTCTTGCCCTGATAGCTGCCGCCGTGCCCGATGCTGTGCTTGTCGATGTTCAGGCCCAACCCCTTGAACGTGATGTCGAAGTCGCGGATGCCGGCGGCCGACGACAGCGTGAGCACGTTCGTGACGCCGCACACCAGCGCCGCCGCGCCGATGTCGAACTGCGCGTCGAGCCGGTCAGTTTCCACCGCGCTCTTGTACTTGTCGCTCGCCACCGGCCCCTTCTCGCGCAACGTGTGCTTGATCTCGTTCAGTTTGCTCTGCCGGTCGCTGAGCGTCTCGAACGTTTCGAGGTAAGCGTCGAACTGCTCCCGCTCCGGCCCGGCCACGCCCGCCCGCGCCTGCTTGATGTCGTCCTTCAGGAAGTCCAGCAGGTTGTTCTTCGCGGCGAACTCTTGCTTGGCCGCGCCCTCGCCGGCGATACCGAAGATGGCGTTGAACGCGGTCTGCGGGTTGCAGATCGTGGGCAGCCCGCGGTTCGGCCCGCTCGCGGACACGTTGTACATCACGTTCGTTTCGGGCCGCTTGGAGATGCCGAGGCCGAGGTGGGGGAAGATGCCGCCGAGGTGCTTGGCGAGCGCGCCGTCCACGGTTTCGGCGGAAATCGCGGTACTCTCGCCGCCGTTGCCGCGGCCCGCGCCGAACGCGCCGAGCGCGCCGAAGTTGTTCGAGTGCCCGCCGCCGCACACGCGCCCGCTGAGGCCCTGCACGATCGTGAGCTTGTCCTTCCACGCCGCCACGGGTTCCAGCGAGAACGGCAGCGCTTTGTCCTTCAGCGGCACGTCCACGAACTGGTCCGGGCCGTTCAGCTCGCGCTGCTCGCGGGCCTTGCGCGCCACACCGGCGGGCGCGAGCTGTTCGGGCCGCACGCCGTTGCTCTCCACCACGAACACGAACCGCTTCGCGCGCACCGGCGCGCCCGCGGCGCGCGCCTCGACGCGCGCCAGCAGCGGTGCGAGGAACGTCGCGCCGGCGGACAAGCCGAGCGTCTTGAGGGCGTCGCGGCGATCGAGATTCATGGGAAGAAGCTCCGAGGGCGTGTTCGGTGTGTGGTCACTTCGTCGGGATGCGATACAAGAACGATTCGCTGCTGAGCAGCTCCGCGACGAGCGCGTTGAAACTGCCGCCGCTGTCGCGGTAGGCGCGGTGAACGGCGCGCAGGGTCGCGGCGTCGCCGGGCGATTCGTTGCGCCCGGTGAAGTAGCGGAACGCGTGCCGCACGAACACCTGTTCCACGCGCGCGCTGCCCGCGAGCCGCTTCATCAGGTCCGCGGCCCCGTTCACCGGGCCGTCGAGCGCCGGGTCGTTCGTGTGCGCGATCAGCCCCTTCGCGTTCGCCGGTACGTCGCGCGTCACCGGGCCGAGCGGCTTGCCCTTCTTGTCCACGTTCTTCTTCGTGGCTTCCACGTCTTGCACTTGCTCAAGCGCGCGGAACCGGCCGTAATGGTCGAACTGCTCGAACGGGTAGCCCACGTCGTTCATCAGCCGGTGGCACTTCCAGCAGTACTCCTGCTGCGTCACGGCCATGCGCTCGCGGAGCGTGTGGTGCGGCGCGTCCGGCAGTTGCGCGTCTACGGTAATGGGGATGTCGGGCACCACGCCGCCGAGCAACCGCTCGCGCACCCACTTGCCGCGGTGGATCGCGTGGTTGTCGAAGCTGGTGCTGTGCGCGACGAGCCAACTCGGTTGCGTGAGGACGCCGGCGCGCTCCGCGGCGGGCAGGTCCACCGGTTGCGCGTCCGGGAAGTCCTTCAGCCCGTAGGCGAGGTACACGCTGCGCCCCACCTTCGGCGGCTGCTTGTTCGCGAACTTGGCCGGGTCCTTCGCTTTGTCGGCCTCGAACTTCGCCAGCGCGTCGGCGCGCTTCTTCTTGGTGTCCGCGGCGGTCTTGTACGCCACGAAGCTCTTGTTCGTGGTGAGCAGTTCGCGTAGCACGTCGTTGTCCCGCTCCAGCACCCACAGCACGAGCCGGTCGGTGTCTTCGACGAGCGCGCGGGAATCGTGCTCCGGGTTTTCCTTCATCTCCTTGAACACGTCGGTGGCCGCGCCGTACCCGAAGTATTCGCGGAAGAACCGCAGCACGCGGGGCTTGTCGGTCTTCGCGCTTTCGAGGAGCCGCGCGGCCTGTTGGCGCACGCCCGCGTCGGTGTCGAGCGCGCCGGTCGCGGCGGCGGCGAGCAACTCGGCGTCCGGGCGCTTGTCGGTGAGTGTGTACGCGAGCGCGAACGCGATGTCGCGCGGGGCGAGCCGCACCCGGCCCTGTGCGTCCGGCTTGCCACTACCCACTTCCATGCGGAACACGGCTTCGGGCAGCAGCAGTACGGCGGCCAGCGCGTACCGCGCGCCCACGGTGCGCCCGGCGTCGGCGACGTTCTTCTTCATCAGCGCCACGAACCGCTGCTTCTCGCTCGCGGTGGGCGCGCGGCGCAGGATCGCGTTGAACTGGAACGCGATGGCCGCTTCCATCTGCGCGTCGGTCGGCGGCGCGGCCGGGTCGAACAGCGCGAGCAGTTCCTTCGGCCCCTGACCGACGGCCTTCACCTTGCCGTCTTCGATCTTGTGCGCGGTTTGCACTTCCACGATGGCGAGCGCGTTCTGGATGAGCTGCGCCGCGACCGGTTCGTCGATCTTGGGCGCGCCCATGTCTTTGAACGCGAACTTGCCTTCGGGCGAGAACGGCTGCCCGATGCCGGTTTTGCCCTTCGCGAGGTCGTTCGTGAACGCGGCGTAGATTTCCGGCGACAGCCGGCGGATCGAGTTGCCGCCGTCGAACGCGGGCACCGGGTGCGCTTCGAAGAGGGTCGCGTGCGACACCGCGTTGCCGTTGGCGTAGGCTTGGCGGCGCGCGAAGTTCTTGCCGGCGCGCTTGGCCTCGGCGTGCGCCCACCGGCCCACCGCGACCAGTTCCGCGCTCGCGGGGCGGGGCTTACCCTTCGGCGGCATTTCGCCGCTGGCGAGTTTCTCCACCACCATCGCCCAGCGCGCGCCGCTGGTGCTGGCTTTCATGTCCGCGTCCAGCGAAACGAGGTCGAGGTCGCCTTCGCTGGTGTCCTTGTTGTGGCACGCGGCGCAGTGCTTCTTCACGAACGGCGCGACGGCCGCTTCGTACTCGCGCTTGCTCTCGTCGAAGGTCGCGAACTTCAGGTCTTTGGGTTCGTTCGCTTCGCTCGCGGGGGGCGCGGCGGCCAGCACCGCGCCGAGCAGCAGCGCGGGAAGAACGGCGGCGCGTGTGAGTCGGGAGGGGAGCATCGGCGGAACGGCTCCGGGTGGGCTTTTGGAACTGAAACCCGCCGCGGGCCGCGCCAGACACGCGAACCGCTCAATAGTGCAGGCCGCCTTCCGCGGGGATGCGGTTGTAGAGCCGCGTCAGTTCCTCCATCCGGCCGATCAGCTCGCCGCGGAAGTCGCTGAGCCGGAACCGCCACGCCCAGTTGCCGGTCGGCACGCCGGGGCGGTTCATCCGCGCTTCGGTGCCCATGCTCAGCACGTCTTGCAGCGGCGCGACCGCCAGCGCCGCCACCGACGCCCACGCGGCGCGCAGCAGATCCCACGCGGCGTCGCCGATCGGCTTGCCCAGCGTTTGCGCGAGGTAGTTGCGGTCGCGGTCGTTCAGCGTGCCGTACCAACCGTTCACGCTGTCGTTGTCGTGCGTGCCGGTGTACGCGGCGGCGTTCGGGACGAAGTTGTGAGGCCAGTGGATGTCTTGCGGGCCGTTCAGCGCGAACTGCAACACGCGCATCCCGGGCAGGTCGAACGTGTCGCGCAGCGCCACCACGTCCGGCGTAATCACACCGAGGTCTTCGGCGATGAGCGGCAACCCGCCGAGCGCGGCGCGCAGCGCCGCGAACAGCTTCGCACCGGGTCCGGGCACCCACGTTCCGTTGCGCGCGGTTTGCTCGCCCGCCGGAATGTTCCACGCGGCAATGAACCCGCGGAAGTGGTCGAGCCGGATGAGGTCCACCTGCGCGAGCTGGCGCTTGATGCGGGCGATCCACCACGCGAACCCGGTTTGGGCCATCCGCTCCCAATCGTAGATCGGGTTGCCCCAGTGCTGACCGTCCGGCGAGAAGTAGTCCGGGGGCACGCCGGCCACCACCTTCGGCGTGCCGTCCGCGTTCAACAGGAATTCGTCCGGGTGCGCCCACACGTCGCTCGAATCGAGCGCGACGAAGATCGGAGCGTCGCCGATCAGCTTTACCCCGCGGTCGGCCGCGAATTTGCGCAGCGCGGTCCACTGGCGGTCGAACAGGAACTGCCCGAACTGGTGCATCCGAATTTCGGACGCGAGCGGCTTCTCCACCTCTGCGAGCGCGACCGGGTTCCGCGCGCGCAGGTCCGCGGGCCACGCGGTCAGCGCCGCGCCGCCGAGGGCGTCGCGGATCGCCATGAACTTCGCGTAGCCGTCGAGCCAATTCGCCTCGCGCGCGCAATACGAATCGAAGTCGGATTTGAGGTGGCCGCCCTTCCCGCCGCGGAAGCCGTCCCACGCGGCGCGCAACAGTTTCGCTTTGAAGGGCGCGACGCGGTCAAAGTGTACGCGGTCGTCGGGGAACGATTCGCCGGCCCACAGGTCGGCGCTCACGAGGCCGTCTTGGGCGAGTTGGTCCGGGCTGAGCAGGTTGATGTTGCCGGCGAACGCGCTGAACGACTGGTACGGCGAGTTCCCGGCCCCGGTGGGGCCGAGCGGTAGAATCTGCCACCACGTCTGCTTCATGGCGGCGAGCGTTTCGACCCACCGGTGCGCGATGGGGCCGAGGTCGCCGATGCCGAACGGCCCCGGCAGGCTCGTCGGGTGCAAGAGAATCCCCGACGAGCGCGGAACGAGCGGAACCGGCATGGGAGCCTCACATGGTAGTAGGCACGCTCCGCGTGCCGTTGCTGAATAACTCAAGTCAGCTTCTCGGAGGGGGAATTACGTTCCACAGCAACGGCACGCGGAGCGTGCCTACTACCATGAAGACGCTCCGCGCCGCTACTTCCCGGTTTGCACCCAGCGCTTCCACGCGGTTTCGGCGCTCGCCACGTCTTTCCAGCCCAGTACCGCGAAGCCCTGCGATTGAAGCGTGGGGTTCTGCACCTCTTCGCTCGGCTTCAGCGCGTCGATCACGCGGCCGAAGTCCGCGGCCTTCGGGCCGAACGCGAGGAACTCCGCGAAGCTGTTCGAGAGCGCGTCGTTCTTCGCCCCGCTCCACACGTCCTCGGCCTTCGCGCCCTTTGCGAGAGCGCTCTTCGCAGCGCTCTTGTAAGCGGTGTAGCGCTTGCTGTTGTTGCCCTCGGCGCGCATCGCGGTGACGCGGCCGAAGCCGTCGCGGAGCCACGCGGGCACTTCCTGCGTGCCGGTGCCTTTTGCTTTCAGCAGTTCGCCGTTCACGCGGGCCGCGGTGTTGAAGAACAGGTCCGCTTCGGTGGGCTTTCCGGGCAGTTCGGCGGGGTCGATCAGCACGGGCGGGTCGAACTTGAAGTTCGCGTAAGGGCCGTCGTCCGGCGTGCCCTCGAACGCGCGCCGCACGAGCGCGCGGAACGCGGTCTGGTCCGGCAGGTAGTACACCACGAGTTTGCCCTTCCACGCGGTGTCTTTGTCGTCGAGTTTTGCGGCCTTGCGGCCCACCGCGTACGCCTTTTCGAGCACGGTCGCGAGCACTTTCGCCTTGTCGTCGGCGAACGTGCCGACCACCACGAAGTTGTCGCTCTCGAACACGCCGGGCTTCTCGACCTTCACCTTCTTAAGGCTCTCCAGCGCGAAGGCTTTGGCCTTCGTGCCGTCGATCTTGTCTTGCGCGTCGGCGCGACCGAGGGCGACGGTAAGCGCGGCGAGCAGTGCAAACGAAACGGCCATGCGGGTGCGAAGTGACATCGGCGGAACTCCGGCGGCGGGTGCGGCGGGAACAGCGTGAGGAGATTATAGCTTCGCCGCGAGCGGAAAACGAAACCGGGCCGCGGGAACGAATTCCCGCGGCCCGGTCGAACGTCGGCTCCGGTCTACTTCCTAACCTGTAGCGCGGAAGGCTCACGGCACCGCCGGGGGAGGGGAGTAATTCCCCACTTCGGAACCGCGATCCGCGGGGTTGTTCCAGACCGAAGTGGGGAATTACTCCCCTCCCCCGATAGCGGTGCTGGAACAGCCTTCCTCGCGTCGTATGGCACAGAGTGCGCTCGGGCGACGCAACATCGCCCTGCTGCAAAGCAGCGAGCTAAACGCGAAGCCAACGTCAGGGATGATGGTGCGCGCGCGGCGGGGGTGGTGCAAGCGCCGTTGTTGGCGGAAGCGCGCTGAGAAGTTTTCAGCCCCGGGAGGGGCGGTGGAGTGTAGCCGTGGGTGGAGCGAGGCTTTGCGAGCGCAACCCGCGGCGGAGCGACGCGGAACACCGGCAACCGACAACGCGCATTCGTGCGAACGCAACCCGCGCTCCGTTTCGCTCCGCCGCGGGTTGCGCTGTCCTCCACCCACGGCTACACTCCACCGCCCCTCCCGGGGCTGAAAACAGCCGACGCTTCGCCACCACCGGCGTGCCGAAAGCCGGTATCATCTTCCCTGCCCCAACGGAGGTTCCGCATGCGCTCCCGATTGCTCGCGGTCGCGCTCTTAGCCGCGGCCGCGCTCGGCGTTTCGCTCGCCCCAGCCGCGGACGAACCGAAGGCGAAGGACAAAGAGAAAGCCAAGGAGAAGGGGAAGGCGAACCGGCTCGCGAAGTCGAGTAGCCCGTACCTGCTCCAACACGCGCACAACCCGGTCGATTGGTACCCGTGGGGGCCGGAGGCGTTCGAGCGCGCCAAGAAAGAGAAGAAACTCATCTTCCTCAGCATCGGCTATTCGGCGTGCCACTGGTGCCACGTCATGGAGCGCGAATCGTTCTCGAACGCGGACGTGGCGAAGCTGTTGAACGCGAACTTCGTGTGCATCAAGGTGGACCGCGAAGAGCGCCCGGACATCGACGACATTTACATGACCGCACTGAACGTGACCGGCGAACAGGGCGGGTGGCCGCTCTCCATGTTCCTCGCGCCCGCCGGCAAGCCCATCTTCGGTGGCACCTACTTCCCGCCGGACGACAAGAAGGTCGGCGAAGACACCATCTTCGGCTTCAAGACCGTGCTGAAGAAGGTGATGGAGTTCGACAAGGACCGCGCCGACCTCGAACTGCAAGCGGACAAGATCGCGGAGCGCACGGTGGAAGCGCTGAACGCGAACAGCCGCGCTGTCGCGCTCGTGCCGCTCAACCGCGAACTGCTTACCGACGCGCTGGAACTGTTCGACATCGACCCGGAGCACGGCGGCACCGGCAGCAAGGCCCGCGGCTATCGCGGCACGAAGTTCCCGCGCCCGCCGGTGTGGGGGCTGCTGCTCGCGCAAGCGCAGAAGCCCGACAACGCGGACCTGAAGAAGCGCGTGGCGCTCACGCTGGCGAAGATGCTCGAAGGCGGCATCTACGACCACCTCGGCGGTGGGTTCCACCGCTACAGCACCGAGCGCACGTGGACCGTGCCGCACTTCGAGAAGATGCTGTACGACAACGCGCAGTTGGTGGAGCTTTACAGCGAAGCGTACACCTTCGACCCGCGACCGGAATACAAGCGCGTGGTGGCCGAGACACTGGAGTTCGTGAAGCGCGAAATGACCGCGCCCGGCGGCGGGTTCTACTCGGCCATCGACGCGGACAGCAACGAGAAGGAAGGCGAGTTCTACGTCTGGACCGCCGACGAACTGAAGAAGGTGCTCGGCACCGACGCGGACACCGAACTGGTGAAGGCCGTGTACGGTGTGACCGCGCCGAACTTCGAGGAGAAGTTCCACATCCTTCGATTGCCGAACGCGCTCGCGGAGATCGCCAAAGAGCGCAAGACGACCGAAGCGGAACTGTTCGCCAAACTGGAACCGCTGAAGAAGAAGTTGTTCGACGCGCGGGCGAAACGCGAGCGGCCGTTCCTCGATACGAAACTGATCGCCGCGTGGAACGGGCAGATGATCGCCGGGTACGCGACCGCCGGCCGCGTCTTCAAGGAGAAGGCTTACGTTGAAGCCGCGGCGCGCGCCGCCGATTTCGTGCTGGCGAACATGCGCGACAAGGACGGCCGGTTGCTCCGCATCTACGCCGCGGCACCGGGCGAGAAACCGACCGCGAAGGGCACCGCGTTCCTCGACGATTACGCATACACCATTCACGGCCTGATGGCGCTGCACGCCGCGACCGCCGACAAGAAGTGGCTCGACGCGGCGAAAGCGCTCACCGAGCACGCGGTGAAGTGGTACGCGGACGGCGTGAACGGCGGCTTCTACTTCGCCGCCAGCGACGGTGAGAAACTGTTCGCGCGCGCGAAGGACTCCTACGACGGCGTTCAGCCGTCCGGCAACTCGCAGATGGCCCGCAACCTGCTCGCGCTGTGGAAGGCGACGAAGGAAGAACCGTACCGCGACCGCGCCGTGCGCGCGATCAAGTGCTTCTCGCTCGCGTTCCGCACCGCGCCGACGAGCATGCCGTGTATGCTTCGCGCGCTCGACGAACTGCTCGACGCCGCCGGCCAACCGGAACCGAAGCCGAAACCGAAGGAGAAGGTGGAGCCGAAAAAGCCGAAGGCGAGCGCTGATGTGGTGACGGCGAAACTCGGATTCGAGAAGATCAACAAAGGCGGGCACTCGTTCGTTCTGACGCTGACGGTTGCGGAACCGTGGCACCTGTACGCGAACCCGGTCGGCAACGACACGCTCGCGGAATCGCAAACCACCGTGACCGTGTTCGTGGACGGGAAGAAGGTGGACGCAAAGATCGAGTACCCGAAGGGCAAGGAAGTGAAGGACACCGCCGGAAACTACTTCGTGTACGAGCGCGAGGTGAAGATCACGGGCGCGTTCGTGGCCGAAAAGGGCGCAGTGGAAGTGCGCGTGAGCCTGAGCGCGTGCAAAGACGGCCTGTGCCTCCCGCCGAGCGTGCTGAAAGTGAAGGAATAACCGGACGCCGACCGGCGTTCGTGCGGCACCGGGTGTGGGTCGGTGCCGCGCACCCGCGCCGGCGCGTTACAGCACGCCCTTCGTGGAGGGCACGCCCGCGGCGCGCGGGTCGGGTTCGGTCGCGGCGCGCAGCGCCCGTGCGCACGCTTTGAAGATGGCTTCCACGATGTGGTGCGTGTTGCGGCCGTGGTGCAGCAGCACGTGCAGGTTGAACGCGCCCGCGGAACTCGCGGCGCGCCAGAACTCTTCGGCTAATTGCGACGAGAACGTGCCGAGCGTTTCGAGGGGCACCTCTGCGCGCCACACCAAGTACGGTCGGCCGCTCAGATCCACTGCGGCCGTTGCGAGCGTGTCGTCCATCGGGAGCGTGCAGTCGCCGAACCGCCGAATGCCCTTCTTGTCGCCGAGCGCTTGCGCGAGCACCTTCCCGAAGCAGATGCCCACGTCTTCGACGGTGTGGTGCGCGTCGATGTGAGTGTCGCCCTTGCAGTTCACGGTCAGGTCGAACAGCCCGTGTTTGGCGATGTGCGTGAGCATGTGGTCGAAGAACCCGACCCCGGTGCTGAGCGCGCTCGCGCCGGTGCCGTCGAGATTCAGTTCGAGCTGAATCTGCGTCTCGGCGGTGTTGCGCTCGATGCGTGCGGTGCGCGGCATGATACTCACGAAGTGGGTGGCAGTTGTGCTGGCGGTGCTTGCAATTCTAGTTTGCGTAACCGGTTCTCGAAATCGCGCTGCGTGCGCTCGAGTTCCTCAGCTACCAATTCGATTCGGCGCGAGAGCCGGCCGGCAATCAAGAGGACAATACCAAGGAGGCAAAGTGCCGCGCCGAGAGAGTTACTGAAGAATTGGTAGCGATTCACAATCTGAGTCTTTGCCTCGCGCGGAAGTGCGTCAGCGTATAGGAATGTCGACGCCGCTGTGAGAAGGCACAAACAGGAGCAGACGTACCAAGTCTTTCGCAGATAGGGACCGGGTTCAAAAGCCGGTGAGTTGTTCACAAGATCGCCCTCAGTTCGGTGAGCAACTTTTCGGCTTCCGCGTCGGTGCCGACCGTGATGCGGAGACCGGTGTACGCGCCTTCGGGCGCGCCTTCCGGGCCGCGGGCGTAGCTCATGTAGCGTACCAGAACTTTGCGCGCCTTCAGCGCTTCGTAAAGCGGCTTCACATCGCGGTCAGCGCGGCGGCACCACAGGAAGTTCGCGTGGCTCGGCGTCACGTCGAAGCCGAGGTCGGTGAGCGCCCACCGCATGCGCTCGCGGGTGGCGAGAATCTTGGTGCGCACCTCGCGGAAGTAATCTTGGTCTTCAATGGCGGCGGTCGCGGCGGCGAGGCTGAGCACGTCGCAGTTGTAGGAGTCTTTCACCTTCACCAACTCGCGCACCAGCTCCGGGCGCGCGACCGCGAACCCGAACCGGATGCCCGCGAGCGAATACGCCTTGCTCAGCGTGCGCGTAACGATCAGGTTCGGCGCGTGTTTGACGAGCGAAAGGCCGTGGCCGTCTGCGAAGTCGGCATAGGCTTCGTCCAGCACGAGCGGCGCGGGCGCGAGTTGCTGCGCCAGCGTCACGAAGTGCGTGAGCGGCACGCGGGTCCCGCTCGGCGAGTTCGGGTTCGGCACGAACGACAGGTGCGCGCCGCGCGGCCAGCGCCCCGCATCGAGTTCCCACTTCGCCGTGAACGGCACGGCCTCGAACCGCGCGCACTGAATGTCGGCGAGGCTCTTGTAGAGGATGTAACTCGGGGTCGGCGACGCGATCAGCCCGCCTTCCGGCACGAACGCGCGCGTGAGGATCGTGAGGATGTCGTCGGACCCGTTGCCGATCAGGATGCCGTCGGGATCGACGTTCAGCGCGCGGCCCGCGGCTTGGCGGAAAGTGTCACCGAGCGGCTGCGGGTACTTGCGCAGCGCGTTCGAGGTGAGCGCCGCGCGGATCGCGTCGAACACCCGCGGGGAAGGGGGGTACGGGTTCTCGTTCGTGTTGAGTTTGACGATGTCCGGGTCGTTGAGTTGCTCGCCGGGCGCGTAGCCCTGCATGGCGAGGATGTTCGCGCGAATGGTCATTGGCGTGACGGCGAACGGCCGGTGTCAGCCGGCCGGTTTAGGGAGGGAGGCGCACTGGCCGGTTGACACCGGCCCTTCGCCGCGGGTTCGCCTACTTCTTCCCGGCGGTGGCGACCGCGGGCACCTTGTCGGGCTTCGGCTTGGGGCGCGCCGCGGGGCCGTTGTCGTTCGCGCGGAGTTCGACGCTCGCCGCGTGCCCGGTCAGCCCTTCCTTGTTCGCCATGAACACCACGTCGCCCGCGATCTCTTGCAGCCCCTTGCGGGTGAACCGCAGCACGCTGGTGCGCTTGCGGAAGTCGTTCACGTTCAGCCCGCTGGCGAACCGCGCGGTGCCGCCGGTGGGGAGCACGTGGCTCGGCCCGGCGGCGTAGTCGCCCACCGCGACCGGGGTGAACGGCCCCAAGAACACCGCGCCGGCGCTGTCGATCTCTTCGAGCAGCGCGTCCGGGTCGCGGGTCTGAACGTGCAGGTGCTCCGGGGCCAGTGCGTTCGTGCAGTCGATCGCCGCCTGCTTGCTCGGCGCGAGTACGAGCGCGCCGTACCGTTCGAGGCTGTCGCGCGCGAGGTCGGCGCGGCTCAGTTTCGCCAACCGCTTCACGAGCGCGTTGTGAACCTCTTCGATGAGCGGCGGGTACCACGTGACCAGCACCGCGACGCCCGGCGAGTGTTCCGCTTGGGCGATGAGGTCCAGCGCCACATAATCCGGGTGCGCGGAATCGTCGGCCAGCACTACCACCTCGCTCGGCCCGGCGATGCAGTCGATGGCGACTTGGCCGAACACGTACTTTTTGGCGAGCGCGACGTACTGGTTGCCCGGCCCGACGATCATGTCGACGGGCTTCATGTTCTCGATGCCGTAGGCCATCGCCGCGACCGCCTGCGCGCCGCCGACGCGGTACACTTCGGTAATGCCGAGTTCGTGGCACGTGGCGAGCATCTCGCGGTTGTACGCGCCGGTCGGCGTCGGCGGCATGCACACCACGATCTGCTCGACGCCCGCGACCTGCGCCGGGCACGCGGTCATGAGGAGCGTGCTGGGGTACGCGGCCGCGCCGCCGGGGCAGTACACGCCGACGCGCTTCAGCGGGCGGAACCGCACTTGCAGTTCGTGCTTGCCCGAAACGCGCATCTCGGCGTCTTGCTGGAGCAGGCCCGATTGGAACTGCATGACGTTGTATCGCACCTGACGCACGACTTCGAGGAAGTCGCCGCCGACGGCCGCGTGCGCCTCGGCGAGTTCGGCCGGTTTGACTCGCAGTTGGTCGGCCTTCAGCTTCACGCCGTCGAACACTTCGGTGTAGTGCTGAACGGCCGAGAAGCCCTTGTCGCGCACCTCGGTGCAGATGCGCTCGACGGCCCGCGCCGCCGTGAGCGGTTCGCCGAACACAGCTTGCGTTTTCTTCTTGGACGCCGCGGACACGACTTCGGCGTCGGTGCGGAACTGGTCGCGGAGCTTGGCGATTTGGGCCGCGGAGTTGTTCGCCGTGAGGTCGATGCGCCGCAACTTGAGGCCTGACATAGGGAACCTCGCGGGACGCCGGGGGAAGGCCGGTCGGCCCGTCGGGATCGGGACTTCGCTACCTTGCCCGGCCCGCACAACTCGCGCACCGGGAACAGTTTCCTTCGTTATACGGGGTCGCCCCGCGCGCCGCAAGCAACCGCCGGCGTTCGGCTCCGCGGCGCGGGCGCAAGTCGCGCCCAAATTAACGGTTGTGACGTCTGCATCGCGCGAAATCGTGTGGTTCGCACCGCACCGAACGCTCAAACTGCGTAAATTCTGACGCGGAATGCAGTTTCGACGCACTGCGATTGAAGACAGACGAGTTGTCGACGGGATTGCAGGATACCGGCACTTGAAAACGCAGTGCTCTTCTCTCCGGATCCTCTGCATCCTGTAATCCGGTCCAAAACTGCTCTCTGCTGTGTTCGGGTTGGCACCGAGGTAGACAGGCGCGCGCGTCGCGGGTACGGTGAAGCGACTTTACCCCACCGGAACCCGAACCGTGCCCGCCGCGAACGCCAATCTGTCCGCGCTGCTCGCCGCCGTGAAGCGGCACTGGGGTTTTTCCGCGCTGCGCCCGCTGCAAGAGCGCGCGGTGCGGGCCGCGCTCGCGGGGCGCGATTCGCTCGTCGTGCTGCCTACCGGCGGTGGGAAGTCGCTGTGCTACCAAGCGCCCGCGGTCGTGCGGGGCGGCCTCACGGTGGTCGTGTCGCCGCTCATCGCGCTGATGAAAGATCAGGTGGACGGCCTCACGCGCATCGGCGTGCCCGCGGCGCGACTCGACAGCACGCTGAGCACGTCCGAATACAACGCGACCGCGGCGGCCATTCGCTCCGGCGAAACGCGGCTCGTGTTCACCTCGCCGGAGCGGTTGGTGAACACCGGGGTGAGCGGGCTGTTACGCGCCGCGGGCGCGCACACCTTCGCGGTGGACGAAGCGCACTGCGTGTCGCACTGGGGGCACGACTTCCGACCCGAGTACCGGCAACTCGCGCGCCTGCGGGACTCGTTCCCCGAGGCCGCGGTCCACGCCTACACCGCGACCGCGACCGAGCGCGTGCGGGACGACATCTGCGAGCAACTCGGGCTGCGCGACCCCGAAGTGATGGTCGGCAACTTCGACCGCCCGAACCTCACGTTCCGCGTGCTCCCGCGGCTCGACCTGCGCACGCAAGTGCGCGAAGTGCTGGACCGGCACAAGGGCAGCGCGGGCATCGTGTACTGCCTGCGCCGCAAAGACGTGGACGAAATGACCGCGTTCCTGAAGCAGGCGAAGTACCGCGTCGTGCCGTACCACGCGGGCATGACCAACGACGAGCGCCGCGCGGCTCAAGAGGCGTTCGCGTCCGAAGAAGCGGACATTGTGGTGGCGACGGTCGCGTTCGGGATGGGCATCGACCGCTCGAACGTGCGGTTCGTGGTTCACGCCGCGATGCCCAAAACCATCGAACACTACCAACAAGAAACCGGGCGCGCCGGCCGCGACGGGCTACCGTCGGACTGCGTGCTGCTGTACTCCGGTGGCGACTTCTTCACGCTGAAGTCGATCATCGAGAAGTCCGCACAAGAGGCGCGCGCGACGCAAGAGTACGTCGCCGCGAGCGTGCGCCAACTCGACGAAATGGCCCGGTACTGCCGCGGCGCGACGTGCCGGCACAAGGCGCTGGTAAACTACTTCGGTCAAGACTACGAGGCTCCGAACTGCGCCGCGTGCGACCTGTGCTTGGGCGACACGCAAGAGGTGCCGGACGCGAACGTGATCGCACAGAAGATTCTCTCGTGCGTGGCCCGCGTGAACCAGACGTTCGGCGCGGGGCACGTCATCGACGTGTTGCGCGGCGCGGACACGGCGACGATTCGCCAGCGCAAGCACAACGAACTGAGCACCTACGGCCTGCTGAAAGAGGTGCCGAAGACCGACCTGCGCGACTGGATTTATCAACTGCTGGGGCAGGGTGCCCTCGCGCAGAGCGAAGACGAATTCCCGGTGCTGAAGCTGAACAAGGCGTCGTGGGCGGTGATGAAGGGCGAGCAGCCGGTGCGGCTCATCCGGCTCGCGCGCCGCGAGGCCCGCGCGACGGCGTCCGAGTTGTTGGAAGGCGCGGACGCGGAGCTGTTCGAGGTGCTGCGCCAACTGCGCCGCCAAGAGGCGCAGCGCGCGAAGGTGCAACCGTATCAGGTGTTCACCGACGCGACGCTCGCGGAGATGGCCCGCACGCGGCCCACGAACGAAGACGGCCTCTCGCGCATTTCGGGCGTCGGCGAGTACCGCTTGCGCTCCTTCGGCAAGGTGTTCCTCAGCGCCATCGTTGCCCACTGCCGGCAGAAGGGGCTGACGACCGACGTTGCGCCGCCGAAGAGCGCGCCGCTCGCGCTGCCCGCGCCTGCGGCCCCGAAGAACTCGCCGAAGAAAGAGGCGATGTTCGCGCTGTTCCGCAGGGGGAAGAGTGTCGAATCGGTCGCGGCGAGTGTCGAACTCGCGCCGGCGACGGTGGTGGAGTACCTCGCGGAGTTCGTGCGTGCGGAGAAGCCCGATTCGATCTTCGCGTGGGTGCCCGAAGACGTGTGCGAGCGGGTCGCCGCGGCGGCCGACATCCACGGCACCGCCCGCCTGAAGCCGGTGTTCACCGAACTGAACGGCGAAGTGAGCTACGACCACATCCGCATCGTGTTCGCGTTCATGGCCGCGCGCTGAGCGGCGCTCCGTATATGTGAGTGTGGGAACCCACACCGGAGCCGCTCATGCGCGCACTTTCCGTCTTCGCCGTCCCGCTCGCGCTTCTCGCGCTCGCACACACCGGTTCGCCGGAAGCAACTGCCGCCGCGCAGAAGGACAAGGGGCCGGCGCTCGCGCCGACCCCCGTCGATACCAACATGCACGACTTCATGGAGGGCGTGTTCCAAGCGCCGTACCGCCGCCTGAAGGCCGCGATGGCCGCCGAACCGAAGGACGCGCCCGCGTGGAAGGCGATCCGTTCGGACGCGCTGATTCTGGCCGAAGGCGGCAACCTGCTGCTGCTCCGCAAGCCCGCGAAGGACGCCGACCTGTGGGCCAAGTGGAGCGCGCTCTCCCGCGACGCGGGCGGCGACCTGTTCAAGGCCGCGAAGGCGAAGGACTACCCCGCGGCGAAGAAGGCGTACGAGGCGATGCTCGGCCACTGCAACGCGTGCCACAAGAAGTTCGAGGACGGGAAGCACATCTTGGCCCCGTAGCGTAAAATCGTCGGCATCACGTGAGGACCGACGATGCCGACCCAACCGTTCGCCATTTACTACGAGCACCCCGACTGGTTCCGCCCGCTGTTCGCGGAACTGGACCGCCGCGGGATCAAGTACCACGCGCTCGACCCGCGCGCCAGCAGTTACGACCCCGCGATGATGTGCAGCGGGTACTCGCTGGTGTTCAACCGCATGAGCCCCAGCGCGTACAAGCGCGGCGGCGTGCAGGGCATGTTTTACACCGTCGGGTTGCTCGAATTGTTCGAGCGGCTCGGGACGCCGGTTGTGAACGGCTCGAAGGGGTTCGGCTACGAAATCTCAAAGGCGCGCCAGCTCCAGTTGCTCGTTTCGCTGAGCCTTCAATACCCGCGAGCAAAGGTCATCAACCACCCGTCGGTCGCGGTGGCGGCTACGGAGGGTTTGCGGTTCCCGGTCGTCGTGAAAGCGAACATCGGCGGGAGCGGCGCGGGCATCGTGCGGTACGACACCCGCGAGGCGCTCGAAGCCGCTGTCGCTGCTAACCAAGTCGAACTCGGCGTCGATCACACGGCGCTGGTGCAGGAGTACGTCCCGGCCCGCGGCGGGCACATCACGCGCGTCGAAACGCTCGGCGGGAAGTTCCTCTACGCGATCAAAGTGTACACGACCGGTGAATCGTTCAACCTGTGCCCGGCCGACATCTGCCAGCGGGCCGACGGCGTGGAACTGGTGCGCAGCGCGTGCCCCATCGACGCGCCGAAAACCGGTTTGAAGGTGGAGGGCTACACGCCGCCCCCGGACGTGATCGAAGCGTGCGAGAAGATCATGCAGACCGCGGGCATTGATGTGGGCGGCATCGAGTACATGATCGACGACCGCGACGGCTCGCTGCTGTACTACGACATCAACGCGCTCTCGAACTTCGTCGCGGACGCGAAGAACGTGGTGGGCTTCGACCCGTTCGTGAAGCTGGTGGACTACCTCGAAGCGCGGGCCGCGCGGAAGTAGCGTTACGTCTTCCCAAGCACCAAATCGCACACCCAACAGCCGCGAACGTGGACCGGGTTCGCGTCTCGGCAGTGGCTCAGCACCTGCTCGTGCTCGCAGCCGGCGTCTTGGAGTGCGTCCGCGAGAATCGGCATCGCGGTGAAGTCGCGCGAATCGTACATGCTTCGCGCCAGCGCGACCGCGTCCGAGGTGCGCCACACGGGATCAAACGCCACCGGGCGAAACGGGTTCCCGAAGATGTCGCGCAACAGGGTAGCGGAGATTTGCTGCTGTGTCTGCGGAAACGCTTCAAAGGCGGCGTTACAGACCACACCAATCTGAATCACTTCGTGCGTTGCCGCTGCCACGAGCTCGCATATCTCTGCTGGCACGTTTCGTTCTTGCGCAATGTAGTCGTGGCGCACGATGGCCTCCTCCATCGCGATCTCTGCGCGGATGTGAGCGAACGGCAGTTCCTCTATCGCCTCATCGCACCCGTCGGCGGCCCGTTCTGCTATTTCGATCGCTTGCCTGCAACGCTCGTCGGTCATCAGATGCCAAAAGCCGCGGCAACAGGCGCACTGAAACAGCCGATCTTTCCGATCGCTCGTTCGACCAGCGAGCACGCTCAGCATGTGGACTGTGGACCACCCCGTTAGCCACTGTTCTTCCGTCATTGGTCGGCTCCACAAACGCCGCGCTTGCGGCGCGGGTCGGTTCGGGGTATGTTCTAATGAAGCGCCGAACGCGCTCCCGCCGCACCGCACTCCGCCTCTGCCTCACCAATGCGAATTCCACTGCTCGCAATCGCTGCGCTCGCGCTGTGCGCCCCGGCTCAGGCGGCCGTTACCGCGGTGCCCGCGAAGGTCGAACTGCCGGACGCCTTCGCCGGGCAGCAACTCCTCGTTTCGCACGACGGCCGCGACGCTACCCGCGATGCCACCTACGCCAGCACGAACCCGAAGGTGGCGAGCGTGGACGCGAAGGGCTATGTGACCGCGACCGGGAACGGTACCGCGGTCATTCAGATTACCCGCGGCGCGGAGAAGGTTGAAGTCTCGGTTGTGGTGAAGGGCTTCGGCGACGCGGCGCGCGGCGTGGACTTCCGCACCGAAGTGATGCCGCTGCTCAGCAAGCACGGCTGCAACGCGGGCGGTTGTCACGGCAAAGCGAGCGGGCAAAACGGCTTTAAACTCTCGCTGTTCGGCTTCGACACCGCCACCGATTACGAAGCGATCGTCTTCGAAGCCCGCGGGCGGCGGCTGTTTGCCGCGAACGCGGACGCCAGCCTGTTCCTCACGAAGGCCGCGGGCAAGGTGCCGCACGGCGGCGGGAAGCGCCTGCCCGCGGAGAGCGCCGATTACCAACTCGTGAAGCGATGGATCGAAGCCGGCGCGCCGGCTTCCGCGCCCAATGTGCCGAAGGTCACGAAACTGCGAGTGCTGCCCGCGGACGCGGTGCTCGCTCCTGAGCAACGGCAGCAACTCGCGGTGATCGCGGACTATTCGGACGGCTCCACCCGCGACGTGACGCGGCAATCCGAGTTCTTCAGCAACCTCGATGTCGCGGCGCGCGTGGACGCGGACGGCTTGGTGACGGCCGGGAAGGAGAGCGGCGAAGCGGCGATCATGGCGCGGCACATGGGGTTCGTCGCGGTGTTCACGGCGATCCGCCCGCACGGGCCGGCGCTGAACGCGATCCCGGAGTTCGCACCGATCAACAAGATTGACGAACTCGCGCTCGCGAAGTGGAAGAAGCTCGGCCTCAAGCCGTCGCCCACGTGCGACGACGCGACGTTCATTCGGCGCGTGACCATCGACCTGTGCGGCCGGCTTCCCACCGCCGCAGAAGCGAAAGCGTTCGCTGCCGACACGAGCGCCGACAAGCGCGCGAAACTGGTCGATAAGCTCCTCGATTCGCCGGACTACCCCGCGTACTTCGCGATGAAGTGGGGCGCGATCCTGCGCAACTCGAACCTCGCGGGCGCGGACCAAGCCGCGGTCGCGTTCCACAACTGGCTGAAGGATCAAATCGCCCGCAACCGGCCGTACGACGAGTTCGTTCGCGGGATCGTCGCCGCCGCAGGGGAATGGCAAGACGCGCCCGCGATCAACTGGCTGTGGCAGAACCGCGACGACCAACTGCACCAAGTGACCGCGGACGTGGCACAAGTGTTCCTCGGCACGCGGTTGCAGTGCGCGAAGTGCCACCACCACCCCTACGAGCGCTGGGGTCAAGCCGATTACTACGGCCTCGCCGGGTTCTTCACGCGCCTCGGGCGCAAGAACTTCGGCCAACCGCCGCCGTACTACGCCGCACCGAACCCCACCACCGGCGAGCGCGACCCGACGACCGGGCGCACGCCGGAACCGAAGTTCCTCGACGGCCCGGCCCCGAAGTTCAGCGCCGACGACGACCCGCGGCACGCGCTCGTGGACTGGATGGCGAAACCGGAGAACCCGTTCTTCGCGAAGGCGCTCGTGAACCGGTTGTGGGGCCACTTCTTCGCGCGCGGGATCGTGAGCGAGGCCGACGACCTGCGCGAAACGAACCCGCCGAGCAACCCGGAGTTGCTCGAATGGCTCGCCGCGGATTTCACCAAGAACAAGTACGACGTGAAGCGCACGATCCGCACGCTGCTCACGAGTCGCGTGTACCAACTGAGTTCCGAGCCGACGGAGTTCAACAAGAACGACCGGCAGAACTTCGCGCGGTACTACGCCCGCCGGATGCCCGCGGAGGTGTTCCTCGACGCGGTGAACGCGGTGTGCGGCACGAAGGGCGGGTTCGGCGGGACCGGCGTGAGCGCGAACGCCCGCGCCATCGACCTGCCGCACGAGGGCTTCGGCTCGTACTTCCTCGACACCTTCGACCGTCCCAAGCGCGTGACGGTGTGCGAGTGCGAGCGCTCCACCGGCGCGACGCTCGGCCAAGTGCTGCTGCTCGCGAACTCGGACGAGATCGAAAACAAGATCGCGGACGGCAACGGGCGCGTCTCGAAACTGCTGAAAGCGAAGACCGCGCCCGCGGACGCCGTAGCCGAACTGTACTTCGCGGCGCTCGGTCGCGCGCCGACGGTGAACGAGCGCAAGAAGTTGCTCGACTACATCGAGGCCGCGAAGGACAAGCAGAAGGCGACCGAAGACGTGCTGTGGGCGATCCTCAACACCCGCGAGTTCATGTTCAACCACTGAGCGCGTTGGACGAGCCGCGAACGCCAGTGAGTCGGCTTGCTTTTCTGTTCACTGGCGTTCGCGGCTCGTGAATGCGCGCCAACGTGCCAAGTAGAGCGCGCCGGTAATCTGTACCGGTTGTGCCGCCCGCGCGCTATGATGGGCGCGGGCCGACCCTGCGGCGCGCGAACGCGCACTCTCCCGGCGGCCGATAACACGACCCGCGCCCCCGCGCGCCGTGCAGGAGGCACCGCCGATGTCCGATCCCGTCGCGCCCGCGAGTCCGTCGCAGTCGCAGAGTCAAGCGCCGGCCCCGAAGCGCCAATCGTTCCTCGACCGGTGGGCGCGCCGGCTGCTGCCGCCCGTCGTCGTAATCCTGTTGCTCGTCTGGTTCGCTCCGACCATCGTTGCGAAAACCGATCTGCGCAACCGCATCGCGCGCGCCGCGACCGCGGATCTGAAGGGCACCGTGAACGTCGGCGGTGCGTCGCTCGGTTGGTTCTCGCCGGTCGTGTTCACGAACGTGACGATCACAGATGAAGCCGGGCGCACGATTGCCGAAGTGAAGAAGGTCACGTCCGAAAAATCGCTGCTCGCGCTCGCCCGCAACCGCGCCGACCTCGGCACGTTCACGCTCGACGGCGCGGCGCTCACGGTGGTGTTCGAGAAGGGCACAACGAACGTCGAAGGCGCGCTCGTCGCGTACCTGAAAGCCGACAAACCGAATACCGATGCGCGCCCGCCGGTGGCAGTCGCGCTCACGAACGCGACGCTCGCGCTCACCGACGCGGAGACGAACAAGACCACGCGCATTGAAGGCGTGAACGGGAGCGTGACCGTGCCCGCGGCGCGCGCCGAACCGGTAGTCGTTTCGCTCACCGCGACCACCGGGAACCTGAAGGCGGAACTGGCGCTCGGCGCGACGAGTAGCGCGAAGCTGAACGCCGACGCACTCGCGCTGGACACGTTCGCCCCGGTTCTGAAGCGCGCGAACGCGGGCGCGGAACTGAGCGGCGCGCTCACGTCGAACGTGCAACTGAACTGGGGCAACGGCACCGCGAGCGCCACCGGGACGGTGAGCGTCGCCAACTTCACCGCGCGCGGCCCGGTCCTGAACGGCGACGCGCTTGCGCTGGACAAAGCGTGGGCGCAGTTCAACGTGGAGCGCGCCGGCACCGCGGTGCGCGTGAACGCCTTCGACTCCGGGTGCGACGTGGGCGCGCTCTCCGCGAAGGGCACCTTCGACCCGGACGCCGCGGCCGAGTCGGTGCTCGCGCAAGCCGGCGTGTCGGTATCCGGGCACGTGGAAGTGGCGAAACTCGCGGCCAAACTGCCGCGCGCGCTCGCGGTGCGCGCCGGCACCGAGTTTCGCGAGGGCAAAGTGACGCTGAAGCTCATCAGTCGCGCCGACGATGCCGGCGTCGCGTGGGACGGCAAGGTTCACGCGAGCGCGCTCAAGGCGACCCGCGACGGGAACGAGATCAGTTGGGACAAACCGCTCGACGCGGAGTTCACCGCGCGGCACGCGCCCGGCAAACTGCCCACGTTCGACAAACTCGTCGTGCGGTCGGATTTCGTGGCGGCGAACGCGCGCGTGTCGCCCGAATCCGTTCAGTTCGGCGCGAACGTTTTTCTGGACGAGTTGGCGCGCGAATTGGGGAAGTTCGTCTATCTCGGCGGCGCGAAACTCGTTGGCAAAGCCTACGTGGGACTCGCCGCCGAGCGCGACGGGAGCGGCGCGTTTCGGGCGGAGGGCAACATCAATCTGACGCAGTTCCAGTTCACCGACGGTGCCGGCCGCGGGCTGACCGAACCGGAGTTGAAAGTCACGCTGAACGCGACCGGCACGTTGGCGAGCGACTGGGCGCTGGGCCTGAAGACCGCGGCGCTCACCCTCGCGGCCCGCGGCGACGCGCTGACCGTCGCGCTGCTCGACCCGGTGCCGAACGTTCGCGCGCTAGCGGCCGGCACCGCCGAGGTGCGACTCACCGGCGACCTCGGGCGCTGGAAGGCGCGCGCCGCGGCGCTCGCGCGCGTGCCGTACCAGTTCGGCGGCACAGTGGTCGCCACCGGGAAGGCGAAGTTCTCCACGGAGCGCGTCACGATTGACGGCCTCGTGCTGGACGCGACCGCGTTCAAGTTCGTCGGTGCCGGCCTGACCGTCGACGAACCGAAACTGCGCGCGACGGCCGATCTGGTGTTCACGCGCGCGACCGGCGTCGCGGTGTTCAACAAGTTCGCGGTGGAGCAGTTCCCGCCGCTCGCGGTGAAAGACGGCACGCTGACAGTCGAAACGCGCGGCGAATTAGTGGTGAGCGCGAACGGGCAGTGCGTGACCGACCTGACCCGGCTCGGCGCGGCGCTCGGGCAGATCGGGCTGTACGACGGGCGCGGCACTGGGCCGCTGCGGTTCCGCTACTCGGCCGGCACCACGACGTTCGGCGGTTCGCTTGACGTGACGAACTTCGTGTACGGCCCGAAGGACAAGCCCGATTGGACCGAACCCGCGGTGCGGCTCGAAGTGGACGGCGAGTACCGGGAGCGGGAGGACGTGCTCGCGCTCAAGAGCGCCGCGGCGGCGCGCCCCGGCCTGCTGCTGAAGGGCGGCGGTTCGATCTCGAAGGTGGCCACGACGCGCGACCTGAAGTTCGAGGGCGCACTCGAGTACGACTGGGACAGGCTGAACCCGCTGGCGCGCGAGCTGGCCGGGGCGAGCTTCACCGGCACCGGCAAAGGCTCGAAACCGGTGAAACTCGAAGGGCCGCTGAACGGCCCCGACGGGGTGCTCGTGGCACTCGGCGGCGAGGCCGGGGCCGGGTGGGACTCGGTCCGCGCGTACGGGTTCGAGGTGGGCCGCGCCGACGTGCGGGCGAAACTCGCGAAGGGCGTGCTCACCTTCGACCCGCTCACCGCGCCCGCGGGCGGCGGCACGCTGCTGCTCGCGCCCACCGTCTACTTGGACAAGAACCCGCCGTTCGCGACGCTCCCGAAGGGGCCGATTCTGGGGAACGTGAAGCTCACCACGCAGAGCGCCGCGGGCGCGATCAAGTTCGCGCTGCCCGCCGTCGCCGGCAGCGCGCGAGCGGACGGTTCGTTCGACGCGGGCGTGAACGAGAACGCGCGGCTGGTGCTCGGCGACCCCGCGCAATCGAGCGCGAGCGGGCTGATCGTGATTCACAAGGCCACGCTCGCGCCCGGTCCGGTGGTCGCGGAGGTGGCGAAACTGCTCGGCGCGCAGAACACCACCATGACGCTCGTGAACGGCACCGCGGTGCCGTTCCAAGTGGAGAAGGGCCGCGTGTACCACCAGAACTTCCCGATCAAGATCGGCGGCACCACGATTCGCACGAGCGGTTCCGCGGGCTTCGACGAGTCGCTGGAACTGGTGGTCGAAGTGCCACTGCCGAACGACCTGCCACTGCTCAAGAACCACCCGGTTCTGATGAAGGCCGCGGCCGGCAAGCCCGTGAAGGTTCCGCTGAAGGGCACGCTGACCAAACCGGTGATTGATGTGAAGGCGTTCAACGAGGCCGTGATCGCCGCCGCGCGGGCAAGCGCGAAAGACGTGGGCAAGGATCTGTTCGACAGAGAACTGAACAAACTGTTTCAGAAGAAGTGAGGCCGCGCGGGGCGCGACGTGAGTCCGCCGGTA
>JALHNS010000035.1 GCA_022843445.1 Gemmata sp. | reverse complement strand
CGCGAATGGCGGCCGGGGTGAGAACGGTCGCCAAGCCGTTACCGAGTTGCCGCACGGCGGCCAGGAAAGGAAGGGACATCACCAACCTCCGGGCGAGCACCGAAGGTCATGGTAGCCCATACCTTGCGCCGTAACTTAATGCCATTCAAGTGGAGCCGAAGTTAGCGGTGTCGACTCTGCTCAAGGAGTTCACCGATGCCTCGTCCTCGATCGACGTACACGGCCGAGTTCAAGCTTTCGGCGGTGAAGATGATTACTGAACAGAAGCTGTCCGTCGCGGAGGCCGTGCGGCGCCTCGATGTCGGCGAGAACCTGCTGCGCGAGTGGCGTAAGGCGTTCCTCGCCAAGGGCGACGCGGCCTTCCCCGGGCACGGCAACCCGGCTCCGGCCGACGACGAGCTGCGCCGGCTCCGGGCCGAGAACGCACGCCTGCGGGCCGAGCGGGATCTGCTAAAAAGGGCCACCGCGTACTTCGCCAACCCGCCGACGTGACGTTCCGGTTCATCGCCGACAACGCCGACGAGTGGCCGGTCACTTGGATGTGCGAGGCGCTGGAGGTGTCCGTCAGCGGGTACTACGCCTGGGCCTCGCGAGCCGACAGCCCGGCCGAGGTACGGCGGCAGGAGCTGGTCGAGGCCATCGAGGCGATCCACGCCGAGGTGAAGGGTCGGTACGGGAGCCCGCGCATGACCGCCGAGTTGAACGCCCGTGGGCACGAGTGCTCGGAGAACACGGTGGCCGAACTCATGCGAGAACATGGGATCCGGGCGCGGGCACCGAGGCGGTTCGTGCGCACCACCGACACGAACCATCGCCTGCCCGTGGCTGCGAACGTCCTCGACCGGAACTTCGATCCCGAAGGACCGAACGCGCGCTGGTGCGCTGACATCACGTACATCCCGACCCGCGAGGGGTGGCTGTACCTGGCCGTGGTCGAGGATCTCTTTAGCCGGATGATCGTGGGGTGGTCGATGGCCGAGTCGATGGAGAGCCGGCTGGTCGTCGACGCGCTGGAGATGGCGATCCGACGTCGGCGGCCCGAAGCTGGTTTGTTGGCGCACTCGGATCGCGGGAGCCAGTACGCGAGCGAGCACTACCAACGGGCGCTCTCGGCGGAAGGGCTCGTGTGCAGCATGAGCGGCGTGGGCCAGTGCTGGGACAACGCCCCGATGGAGTCGTTCTTCGGGCGAATGAAGTGCGAGATCGAATCGGCCCCGATGTTCGCCACCCGCGACCAGGCGCGGGCCGAACTGTTCGAGTACCTGGAAGTGTTCTACAACCGCGTCCGCCGTCATTCCTCTCTGGGGTTCTTGTCCCCGGTTGAGTTTGAACGGGCGCACAACCAGACCCACCGTTAACTTCGGCTCCATTTTTCTTGGGGAAGATCACTGATCTGCTCACCGGGCGTCAACTCTTCGCCCATGCCGCGCCGCCAATGTGCTCAACGCCCGAAGGCGTCACTGATCTGCTCACCTTGTTGTTCTCTTCGAGGAAGGCCAGCCGCTCGACTGCTCAACGCCCGAAGGCGTCACTGATCTGCTCACGCGCGGCCTGCGCGCGGCCCCGGGCAAGAGCGATTGCTGCTCAACGCCCGAAGGCGTCACTGATCTGCTCACTCCCTGTTCGGTGCCGCCTCAGAGCGGAAGACTGACTGCTCAACGCCCGAAGGCGTCACTGATCTGCTCACTCTTCTGTTCGGCGAAGCCTTCGTTGTCGGTGTAGGCTTCTGCTCAACGCCCGAAGGCGTCACTGATCTGCTCACCCCCCACCGACCAAGTTGATAAGGTCAGCGAACCTGCTCAACGCCCGAAGGCGTCACTGATCTGCTCACCCTGCGGGCGCTGCGCGGCGGGGCGTGCGCGGCGGCGTTCCACTGCTCAACGCCCGAAGGCGTCACTGATCTGCTCACAAAGCAATTCCAGCGCGCCGCCGATGTTGGCGATGTCTGCTCAACGCCCGAAGGCGTCACTGATCTGCTCACGGTTTGATTCGATCAAAGAGCGCGGGCCGCGTGTAACTGCTCAACGCCCGAAGGCGTCACTGATCTGCTCACGCGTTTTCGACCACGTTGTGAACGAACGCGGTTTCATCTGCTCAACGCCCGAAGGCGTCACTGATCTGCTCACGAACCCGCTCGGGTACACCGAAGCCTACGAGTACCTCTGCTCAACGCCCGAAGGCGTCACTGATCTGCTCACCGCGGACCCGGCCAAGCGCCGGCCGACGCTCTCCGCTGCTCAACGCCCGAAGGCGTCACTGATCTGCTCACATGACACCGGAAGCGCGAGAGCGGCTGATCCACCTCTGCTCAACGCCCGAAGGCGTCACTGATCTGCTCACGTCCACTGCCACCAGACCACGCCCGGCGCTTCGACTGCTCAACGCCCGAAGGCGTCACTGATCTGCTCACACGAGCGCCCGCTGAGCCGCTTCCGCGCCGCTCAGGTCTGCTCAACGCCCGAAGGCGTCACTGATCTGCTCACCTAACAGCCGCTCGCGGGCCGCACTCGCGCCCGCCTCTGCTCAACGCCCGAAGGCGTCACTGATCTGCTCACGCGCGAGACACAGGTGGCCGACGAACCTCAACTCGGCTGCTCAACGCCCGAAGGCGTCACTGATCTGCTCACCTCTCCGCCTTTGTTGCGATCTTCCCGAAGGATCGCTGCTCAACGCCCGAAGGCGTCACTGATCTGCTCACGTCGGTACCGTGGTCGAGGGCCGGGGCGAACAGCGCTGCTCAACGCCCGAAGGCGTCACTGATCTGCTCACGGCGTCGCCGGCACGTCGGCGTGCGCGAGTGCGTCTGCTCAACGCCCGAAGGCGTCACTGATCTGCTCACACAGGTCGCCGTCGAACTCGTATCGGCCCAGCGCCGCTGCTCAACGCCCGAAGGCGTCACTGATCTGCTCACACGCTCGCGACGATCAGGTAGGAACCGGCCTCAAGCTGCTCAACGCCCGAAGGCGTCACTGATCTGCTCACACGCTGTAACGCACTTCATCGAAGACTTGGGCAGCTGCTCAACGCCCGAAGGCGTCACTGATCTGCTCACACCCACCGGAGCCACCGATGAGCAGCCCCGACAAGGCTGCTCAACGCCCGAAGGCGTCACTGATCTGCTCACACATTCTTGCTAGCGGCTGTCGCGCCATTTGGGTTCTGCTCAACGCCCGAAGGCGTCACTGATCTGCTCACCCGACCGCAGCGAAAGCCGTTCCCGGCTCGGCCGCTGCTCAACGCCCGAAGGCGTCACTGATCTGCTCACTCGTAACGCTATGGTGCGGTTCGTCCGGGTAATAATCTGCTCAACGCCCGAAGGCGTCACTGATCTGCTCACCGATTCTTCGCCCGCGAATTCGGTTGGGACGCCGAGCTGCTCAACGCCCGAAGGCGTCACTGATCTGCTCACAACAAGAACCCGGTCGAGTTCGTCGAACGTGTCCGCTGCTCAACGCCCGAAGGCGTCACTGATCTGCTCACCTCGCCTTCGGCCGACATGGGCGTTGAGTGGGTGCGCTGCTCAACGCCCGAAGGCGTCACTGATCTGCTCACGTTCGGAGTGGGTTACGGAACCGCACGAGGCCGCAACTGCTCAACGCCCGAAGGCGTCACTGATCTGCTCACCGAGCGACGGCGCTTACAACGCAAAACGGAATCTACTGCTCAACGCCCGAAGGCGTCACTGATCTGCTCACGGTCATGTCCGGCAGCGTGACGAGGCCCGTGGTGTCTGCTCAACGCCCGAAGGCGTCACTGATCTGCTCACGAAATCGGTCGGGCACACCCACTCGCGCCCGCGGTCTGCTCAACGCCCGAAGGCGTCACTGATCTGCTCACGGTGCCATTCGCCGGCGGCATGTGCGAGTTGCGGCACTGCTCAACGCCCGAAGGCGTCACTGATCTGCTCACCCGGCATGGCCCGATAGCCCGTGCCCACGCCGTCGAGCTGCTCAACGCCCGAAGGCGTCACTGATCTGCTCACAGTCTCAGCCGAAGGGAGAAGTCTAGCTATGCCTCTGCTCAACGCCCGAAGGCGTCACTGATCTGCTCACACCCCGAACGCGGTCTTGCCCGCGTTGGCCCCGGCGCTGAACGTCTGGGCTGCTCAACGCCCGAAGGCGTCACTGATCTGCTCACTTGACGACGGCGGCGCGCACGAAGCCGATAGCTTCTGCTCAACGCCCGAAGGCGTCACTGATCTGCTCACGCCAACCGTCCTACCGGAATTAACACCTTCAATGACTGCTCAACGCCCGAAGGCGTCACTGATCTGCTCACGCGAGCAGCTTCCCCGCGGCGCGGGATTCGGCGTCTGCTCAACGCCCGAAGGCGTCACTGATCTGCTCACGACAGCACCAGTTCGCCGCTCGCGCCCACGTCGAACTGCTCAACGCCCGAAGGCGTCACTGATCTGCTCACACGCCCACGACCCTCCGGGTTCCGCGTACTGGATCTGCTCAACGCCCGAAGGCGTCACTGATCTGCTCACGCACCGCTGGCACTTCACTGCCGCACCACGAGCGGCTGCTCAACGCCCGAAGGCGTCACTGATCTGCTCACGGGCACGCCCGCATGAAGTCCGCGGCCTTCTCCTCTGCTCAACGCCCGAAGGCGTCACTGATCTGCTCACGCTCAAGACGTGCCACGGGTACGACGACATGGTCGGCTGCTCAACGCCCGAAGGCGTCACTGATCTGCTCACCTACCTAAGCTTCTTCGTCTCGCCAAAATTGCTCAACTGCTCAACGCCCGAAGGCGTCACTGATCTGCTCACGATTGGGACAAAGGTAATCCGGTCCCCGCGATCATCTGCTCAACGCCCGAAGGCGTCACTGATCTGCTCACACCCGATCATGAACGCCTGCCTCACTGGATGGCAATTCTGCTCAACGCCCGAAGGCGTCACTGATCTGCTCACGTATCCGGACAGCGGGGTTTGGGTGTTCACCGCGTTCTGCTCAACGCCCGAAGGCGTCACTGATCTGCTCACGGAGTCGAGGAACTTCGACATGCGCGCACCTTCGGCTGCTCAACGCCCGAAGGCGTCACTGATCTGCTCACACCAAGTTCGACCCGTGTTGGGACGCGGAAATCATCTGCTCAACGCCCGAAGGCGTCACTGATCTGCTCACCAATCAATCGCCACCTGCCACTCGCTCCCAACGCACTGCTCAACGCCCGAAGGCGTCACTGATCTGCTCACACGAACCGGTCCCCTCGACGGCGACGACGATTTCCACTGCTCAACGCCCGAAGGCGTCACTGATCTGCTCACTTCGCGGACGTGTGCGCGTTCGTTACCCCGGTGTGCTGCTCAACGCCCGAAGGCGTCACTGATCTGCTCACATCACCTTCGGCGCGAGCGCCACCGGCTCCGCGCTCTGCTCAACGCCCGAAGGCGTCACTGATCTGCTCACCTCCGAAGGGTTCTCGGTCTCGTCGCCTTCGGTCTCTGCTCAACGCCCGAAGGCGTCACTGATCTGCTCACGGCCGCTCTGATCGACCCGGTGACCGACCCGAAGTTCTGCTCAACGCCCGAAGGCGTCACTGATCTGCTCACGCGGTTGCGCCGACAGGCCGAGCAGCCGGGCGAGCTGCTCAACGCCCGAAGGCGTCACTGATCTGCTCACTCCCGTTCACTTGACGGAGAGACACCAGTGAGTACCTGCTCAACGCCCGAAGGCGTCACTGATCTGCTCACAGCCCTGTGGCGGTTGTCCGCGCGCATCGGGCACCGCTGCTCAACGCCCGAAGGCGTCACTGATCTGCTCACGCAACGGCGGACCGAACGCCAGCCTTCCCGCGTTCCTGCTCAACGCCCGAAGGCGTCACTGATCTGCTCACCGGGCGCATCGGCCGCGCCGTGGTGCAGGGCGTGTGCTGCTCAACGCCCGAAGGCGTCACTGATCTGCTCACAGCGGCGGGACGCCCACCGACGGCGTGACGGTGAGCTGCTCAACGCCCGAAGGCGTCACTGATCTGCTCACCTTACACCGGTCGAGAGTTGCTTACCATCCGGGGCCTGCTCAACGCCCGAAGGCGTCACTGATCTGCTCACGGCACGCCCGCGGCCAGTTCCGCCGCCGGGTTTGCTGCTCAACGCCCGAAGGCGTCACTGATCTGCTCACCTCGATCCCGCGGGGAAGGTCGCCACGAGCTACAACTGCTCAACGCCCGAAGGCGTCACTGATCTGCTCACGTTTGGGGAATCCGCAGGTGCCCGGAGTAAACCCGCTGCTCAACGCCCGAAGGCGTCACTGATCTGCTCACGCGGTTCAGGAACTCTTCCGCCGCCGCGTTGAAGTCTGCTCAACGCCCGAAGGCGTCACTGATCTGCTCACGATCCGTATTGGCATCAGGACCGGTACGGGGAGATCTGCTCAACGCCCGAAGGCGTCACTGATCTGCTCACCGCGATGATCGCGGAGCAGATGAAGTGCCTGCCACCTGCTCAACGCCCGAAGGCGTCACTGATCTGCTCACCCAAATGGTGCAGTTCGACCCGGACGCGTGGAAGACTGCTCAACGCCCGAAGGCGTCACTGATCTGCTCACACACCGACGCGGAACACCCGGCCGCAGTCGCCTGACCTGCTCAACGCCCGAAGGCGTCACTGATCTGCTCACACGGCCGGTGGGACGTGCTGACCGCGGCGCACTGCTGCTCAACGCCCGAAGGCGTCACTGATCTGCTCACGAGGCGCGTTGCTCGCGCCAACGGCCGCCCCGCTGCCTGCTCAACGCCCGAAGGCGTCACTGATCTGCTCACGTTGGCCGCGACGTGTTCCGTGTACTTGCGCACGGCTGCTCAACGCCCGAAGGCGTCACTGATCTGCTCACGCGGAACGCGCCGCCGGATTCGGCGCAGTGGTTCACTGCTCAACGCCCGAAGGCGTCACTGATCTGCTCACGTGCCGCCCGCGGTCGCGGGGCCGGTGAGTTTGAGCTGCTCAACGCCCGAAGGCGTCACTGATCTGCTCACCACGCGGTCGTCGCGGCGCGGTTCTCCGTCCATCTCTGCTCAACGCCCGAAGGCGTCACTGATCTGCTCACAACGGCTCGCGGCGCTGGCCGAGGCCGCGGAGCGCTGCTCAACGCCCGAAGGCGTCACTGATCTGCTCACCCGAAGGCCCGCCGGGACCGCCCGCCGGGGGCTTGCCTGCTCAACGCCCGAAGGCGTCACTGATCTGCTCACCTTCGTGCGTTCCACTTCAATGTTGTCCGGCAGATCTGCTCAACGCCCGAAGGCGTCACTGATCTGCTCACCCAGCCCAGCATGCGAATGAACGCCCGCACCGCCACTGCTCAACGCCCGAAGGCGTCACTGATCTGCTCACCGACCGCTGCTCGCCACCCACGCGAAGTTCGTGATCTGCTCAACGCCCGAAGGCGTCACTGATCTGCTCACACACCTGCCACAGCACGTCCACGTTCGACGGGTCGCTGCTCAACGCCCGAAGGCGTCACTGATCTGCTCACAATTACCAGTGGTACTGCACCGACGGCACGGGGTGCTGCTCAACGCCCGAAGGCGTCACTGATCTGCTCACCCTCGGGCAACTTCGCCACCTTCGCGGCCGTCGCCACTGCTCAACGCCCGAAGGCGTCACTGATCTGCTCACTCGAGGGTCGTGGCGCGCGCGACGGTGAATGCGTTGCTGCTCAACGCCCGAAGGCGTCACTGATCTGCTCACGTCAGCTGGCTCGTAACCACATCCGGGGCACACGTCTGCTCAACGCCCGAAGGCGTCACTGATCTGCTCACGCGTCCGTAGTGGCCTTGTGCCCCGCCCGGTCACCTGCTCAACGCCCGAAGGCGTCACTGATCTGCTCACACGCACGGAAGGCCGGCACCGCCGACGAACACTAGCTGCTCAACGCCCGAAGGCGTCACTGATCTGCTCACGTTGTCTTTTGAATAGCCCAGAAGCAAATTGCAACTGCTCAACGCCCGAAGGCGTCACTGATCTGCTCACACGAGTACGCGGCCGAGTACAAGATACGCGCCGAAGCTGCTCAACGCCCGAAGGCGTCACTGATCTGCTCACATCTCCTGATCCTGAAAGTCGGCTTTGACGCGCATCTGCTCAACGCCCGAAGGCGTCACTGATCTGCTCACGGTCTGCTCCCAGAGCGCCGCGAGGTCCGCGTCGAGCTGCTCAACGCCCGAAGGCGTCACTGATCTGCTCACACCTCCGGCTGGGGCCATTGTAGCCGCGCAGCGTCTGCTCAACGCCCGAAGGCGTCACTGATCTGCTCACATGTCCAGACGCGCGCCGCCGGTCGGCTGCACGACCCTGCTCAACGCCCGAAGGCGTCACTGATCTGCTCACGTCGCGGGTCCCCGCCATCGCCGCGGCGGCTTCGGCTGCTCAACGCCCGAAGGCGTCACTGATCTGCTCACGTCCTGCGACTGTGCGGGGTCTCGTTCACCGGCGTCTGCTCAACGCCCGAAGGCGTCACTGATCTGCTCACGCGAAACCCACGCCGAACTCACGAACGACGACGTCGAAGCTGCTCAACGCCCGAAGGCGTCACTGATCTGCTCACGAGCGTTACCGACGAGATCGGCGTCGAACCGCAGCCTGCTCAACGCCCGAAGGCGTCACTGATCTGCTCACCCGAGTGACCAAGTTGATAATCCCCTTCCCCACGTCGCTGCTCAACGCCCGAAGGCGTCACTGATCTGCTCACGCCGTTCGATTTCTTCCGCGATGGCGTCCCAGTTCTCTGCTCAACGCCCGAAGGCGTCACTGATCTGCTCACTCTCGCGGGAGTGATGCGGGTCTGCGAGCACTTGGCTGCTCAACGCCCGAAGGCGTCACTGATCTGCTCACAACGGCCGGTGGCGGCGCTCCACCTAACCCGAACCCTGCTCAACGCCCGAAGGCGTCACTGATCTGCTCACACTTCTTGTCGCTGTAATCCATCACGAGCACCGGCTGCTCAACGCCCGAAGGCGTCACTGATCTGCTCACGACTACACGCCCGCGGCGGGCCGCAAGGACGTGTTCTGCTCAACGCCCGAAGGCGTCACTGATCTGCTCACCCGTCTTTCGCGTTCGCGTCGGTCGGTCGGTGCGACTGCTCAACGCCCGAAGGCGTCACTGATCTGCTCACGGTGCGGCCACGACGCAATCGCCCGCCAGTTCACCTGCTCAACGCCCGAAGGCGTCACTGATCTGCTCACTCGAGCCGCGGCAATCAGAAGCGCGAGGTCCTCGTCTGCTCAACGCCCGAAGGCGTCACTGATCTGCTCACCGGACGCCTGCTCCACAGCTTCTTCGAGTTCCTGCACTGCTCAACGCCCGAAGGCGTCACTGATCTGCTCACGTGGCCGGCGCGCGTCACGGCACTGCCTTCGGAATCTGCTCAACGCCCGAAGGCGTCACTGATCTGCTCACGATTACGAGGCGAGTGACGCCCGGAGACGGTTTCGCTGCTCAACGCCCGAAGGCGTCACTGATCTGCTCACGAACGCCAAGGGGCACGCGGCGACGGTCGGCGAGATCTGCTCAACGCCCGAAGGCGTCACTGATCTGCTCACCGTCTATCTTGTAACTTCTTGCGTGCGAAGCAATTCGTGTCCCTCCTTTCATGTATTGTGCCCACTCACACGCATTCGGTCCACACGTACGCCCTATCAGAGGTCAGCCGCTGCGATTTCTCCAGAGTTTTTACCCGTTCATGCACCGTTCGAGTTGTCAAAGAACACTAACCCAAGATTTGGGCTTGGGTTCCGCTCCGAAGGGCTGTCGTCGGTCCGAACACCGCTGAGTGCGTGATTGGCGGGCTACACGATGGTGTGGCGCGGGGGCTTATCCGACCAGTCCTCGGGGCGCTCGCGGGCGTGGATGCCGACGATACCATCGACGCAACGACCGCACAACGGAATGAGGAGCACATCGTCCTCGGGGAACAGCAGTTGGGTCAGTTCCCAACGCAACCGCTCCGATTCGGCGCTCGTCAGCCAACAGCGGAATACTGAATACTGGATTCGGTGCCCGTAACCCTCCATGTGTTTCGCGCACTTGCGCAGGCGCTTTTCGTCGCGCACGTCGTAGCACACCAGCCACCACTTCGCGTCCGACATGGGCACCCCCTCCGGTCAGCGCAGGCGGCTCCGAGCGAACAGCCCCGGTTCGCCGGTCCACTCCTTCTCCAACAACCGCGCTTCGAGTTCGATGCTCCGGGCGTAACTCAGCGAATAGTTCAGCACCGGGTGCTTCCACGTTTCCTGCAACCGGTCCTCGAACAGCCCGATGGCCTTCTTGCGACCCGCCTCACTGAGCCACACTTTCGCGCGCGTCGCCACGAAGTCGGCCACCGGGTCCCACTGCCCGCGGTTGAGCGAACCCACCAGCGGCATGTCCCACACGGTGACGCGGAACAGCTCCATCAGGTCGAGCACCAGCGGGTACGCGGCCGAGCGCGGCGTGTGGAAGAACCCCAGCGCCGGCTCCAAGCCGGTGGCGAGTACGGCGCGCATCACGGCCGTGTGCAGCAGGCCGTAACCGTAACTCAGCAGCGCGTTGAACCGGTCCAGCGGCGGGCGGCGCGAGCGCCCGTCGGAGCGCAGGTCGTCGTGAACTTGCGGACCGAGCAAGCTCCGCAGCGCGGCGAAGTAGTGGACAGCGGCCGCGCCCTCTTGCCCGCGAAGGGCGTCGCGGTCGGGCGCGTCCGGTATGCCCGCGAGGATCGGCACCATCCCGCCCAACTGCGACTGAATCGAGTCCCGCGCCTCGTCGTCGCCGCGGCTCGCGCGCATCAGGTAGCGGTATTGTCCTTCCACCTTCGCGCCGGCGAGGCGCTTCGCGAGCGCGAGGCAGGTGTCCTCGTTCGTCAGCGCGCGGTACTGGCGCACGCGCCGCTGTACTTGGCCCGCGGTGGGAACGAGGCTCGCGGTGTGGTAGC
The DNA here is from genome assembly GCA_022843445.1 of Gemmata sp. Lineage (GTDB taxonomy): Bacteria > Planctomycetota > Planctomycetia > Gemmatales > Gemmataceae > Gemmata. The sequence goes on along the minus strand of JALHNS010000035.1, from coordinate 20,136 downwards.
CGCCGACGCTCAGCCAGTGAACGCCGATGCCGTGCTCGACGCACTTGCGAATCGCCTGCGTACTGATCTGACTGAACCCGTGCAGAAGAACCGTGTCGATACCTCGGGCCGGGAGGTTGGTCTCGTCGCCCTCGCGCGGCTTCAGCACGATGGAATCGCCGCTGATGCCGACGTTGGTGCCGTGGCCGACGACGTGCAGCGTGGTGCCGTCGCGGTCGGGCGGGAACAAGCGCACCGGGTCGCGCTCGGGTTCGCGCTCGTGCCGCACCTCTTCGGGCAGGCACACCGGCGCGAGCGAACACTTCTCGCACAGTCGCGGGTTCTCGGTGACGGGCGGGCGCTCGACCGTCTCGCGCAGCAGGCGCGCCTCGGCGAGAGCGGCGTTCAGGTCGTCGCGGGCGCGCTCGTCGATGGGCACGCGCACGGTAACGTTCGCGGCGTGGTACCGCACGCGGCCTTCGGGGATCGGCTGACCGAACGCCTCTTCAAGCAGCACCGCGTAGGCGACGAGTTGGAGCCGGTCGGAGGGCCACGCTTGCGGTGTGTTGTCGGCGGCGCGGGCGGGGCGACCGCGCTTGTGCTCGTAGGGCAGGTGCGTCCCGTCTCGGCGGCGCAGGCAATCCACCTTCCCGACGAGGCCGAGCGCGTCGGACGCCAGTTCGAGGGACACGGACTCGCCGTCCTCGTCGGCTTCGAGGGCCGCGTGCAGGTGCCGCCCGGCAAACACGCGCTCGTGGGGTACCGAAATGCGCTCGATTTCTTGGAGATAGTACAGCCGCGTGCAGTACGCAAAGGCGTGAAGCGATTCGACGCGCAGCGCGGGCGCGTGCGAATCGAGCACCGGGAGCGGGATCATGGCGCGTCCGGGGTTGGCGGAAAGGGGACGCGAGAGGTTCCGCCGCGGCGCACCGAATTCGACACTACTTTGCGGAAACAGGCCGGCTTGCATGTACCGCCTTTTTCCGACCGTTCTCCAAGCCGCCCATAATGAGGCGATTCGAGAGGGTAAGGCCGGTCGTGTGACGAACGCGCTCGCAGAAGTCCTTCCCAAGGTCGGGATCGCGCGCCAACCACTCGTAGGTCCGCCCCGGATGCACCTGAGCGAATGCGTCCGTCACCAGTTGGTAGAAGTCCACAGGCCGACCGGTGAAGCCCGCGCCGTGGAGGTCTCGCTCGAACTGCTTCATCCTTGTGCCTCCTGAAAGTGGTGAGGTGGGAGAGGTTAGCCGTCACTGAAAGTTCAACTGCTTTGCGGGCGAGTTACTTCTGCCATTTCGCCACGCGACACCGCCCGAAGGCGTCACTGAGTGTTCAACTGGCTTGAGATCGCAGACCAGCTACGAAATCAAATGCCCAACGCCTTCCGCCCCCGAAGTTACTGTACCGGTGAGCAAGAACAGGGTCAAGAAAAATCTCTACGTTGATATCGTATCTAGTAAGCAATTTCCACCCAGCCGTTGTCTGGTGGTTGTTCGGCCTTCTTTTCTGTGGGCGCGAACAACTGGCTGGTGGTGCGCGACAGGTCGGCGCGGTCGATGCGAACGGTCAGGCGGGTCGTGCGCGCGCGCGGGCCGCTGCCACCTTCGGTCACAGGTGCGAACCAGTACGCGAGTCGCGGCGCGTCGAGCAGGTCGGCGCGGTCCAAGAGGAAGTTGTTGTCGCCGAGGAACGGCACGCCGTAGCGCGCGAACTCGCCGGCCAACCCGCGTCGGACGCGATCAAGGACGCCCGCGTCCGCGTCGATACCGATCACCGCGTGCAGGCGGGTGAGGAACTCGCGGCGAACGGGCGTGATGTTGTACTTGCTCCCCTTGCACGCCTCCGCGCGCTCCTTTCCAGACGAACCCACCGGGTAGTTGTGCAACTGCTGGTACACCGATTGCACGCGCGGGAATGCGTCCTCGAAGTCGATCTCGCGGCCGTCGCGGTCAACGGCCGGTGCGCCGAGTGCGAGCTTCATCGCGGGCAGGTTCGGCGCGGTGAGGGTCGCGGGCGTTTTGCCGTCGTGCCCCTCCGCACCTTCGGGCAACCGCGAGTCGATGCCGGCGATGTTCAACACCAGCCCGTAGGCGGCGGACGGTGTGAGGAACGTCGCCGTGGGCCGGTACCAGCCCGCGGTGAACGTGCGGCACACCGCGAACGGCGCTTCGATGTGGAGCCACAGCATCGCGTCACCCCTTCCCGAGCGCGGCGGTGGCGACCGTTTTGAGCAACTCCTGCGGGTTGCGGTTCACGGTCACGCCGCGGTCGGTGAGCTTCTTCAGTTGGTCGTCGCTCATGTCCTTCACGATCTTCCCGCCGATGTAGAACTCCGTGCCGGGGTAGTCCGCGGTCGGTTCGTGCAGAATGCCGTTCACCACTTCGGGGAACAGGTGAAACGCTTCGCCGTTCGGCTGCGGCACGGTGTGGAACCCGTATGTCTGGTAGCCGGCGACGAGTTGCTTCGTGAGCCGCACGACAATGCTCGCCGGGGCGAACTCGAAGTAGCTGCGGGCGTGGTTCCCGGCCACATCGTTCAACTCGCCGATCGCCGTGAGTAACTTGCGGGTCCACTCGGCCTTCGGCTTGCAGTCGCCGATGTTCAGAGCGAACGGGTACTGGAACGCCGACACCGCCGTCTCGCGGTGTAGCAGCGCGGAAGTGGTCGCGTTCGCGTGTTTCTTCACTTCTTTGGGAGTGGCGTCGAGCGGCGACTGCGTGAACACCGCGTTGTGGCGGTACGGTTCGAGCGCCTTCGCCATGTTCATGCGCAACACTGAGTCGCGCTTGAACTGGAACTTGTAGTCCTTGCCCCGCTTCTCCAAGATTCTCTCGATCTCCTTGCGGTCCTTGCCGCTGGCCGCGACGAGGTAGCCGAAGAAGAAGTCGTCGGCATAGGCTTCGGCGTACGGGTAGTCTTCGAAGCGAACGGCGAGTTGCTCTTCATCGTCCAACCGGGTGCGGTTGCACGGGAGGCCGTACTTGCGGAGGGTCTCGCGAAGGGCGTTGCGGATGCTCTCCGGGGAGAAGATGGGGTAGTCGAACTTACCGTCGGTCACCTTCTGGATGACCGCGCGGTTCAGTTCGGACTCGCCGCGGTAGTTGGCGCTGGGTGCCGGGTAGGTGAGCACGGTAGCAAACAGGTTCATGGGCCAAGGTCCTCATTAGGAGTTCGCGGAAAGGGCCATCAGGGTGAGTGTCTTCACGTCCTCGGTACGGTTCAGCAGCGCGTGCCCGATCTCGGTGTACTGGTCCGCAGACAGGAACTGCTTGGTGGCGAAAAATGTCTGAGAAAAGTGCGCGACGAACGACTGGTCGCGGCGCGAGCGAAACTCGTAGAAGAGCGACTCGCCGGCCGCGCGGCGCGCGTCGTAGAAGTCCTTCGGCAGTTTGTCCCACGCGATCTTGTCGCCGTCTTTGAACTTCTCGGGGTCGATACCCGACTTCTCTTTGGCGCGCGCCGTGAGGTAGGTGCGCGTGAGCCGGTGAAGCAGTTCCATGAGAACAGTGTCTGCGTCCGCCGGGTCGTTCGGGTTGGGTTCGGTCGGCATGGCGTCAATCACCTCCTGAATTTTCTTCCGCGCGTCGATCCAGAACCACGACAGTTTTGGCGGCGCGTCGGAGGGAACGAAGAACGAAACGTCCCATTCGGCGAACAGTTTGCCGAATGGCTGATACCACGGCCGATCCTCAATCAGCGCGAGCAGCAACCCGCGACGGAACAGCGGATTCGCGTAGGGCGGTTTCTCGCCCACGCGCCCGGCGACGCGCAGATACTTGCCGAGCAAGCCGGGGCGCGGCACCACGCGCCCGGAGGCGAGCGTCTTGACGTTGTTGCCCTGCTTCTCGAGGTGAATGAACTCGACCGAAGCGTTGCTGTACGTCAGTTGGCTGTATTGTGCGTCGGTGCCCTTCGCCGTGGTCAGTCGGGCGAGGTGCTCGAGGAACGACAGCCCGCCCTCGGCCGGCAGGTCGATCACCACTTCCGCCGGCCGGTAGCCGCGCATGTCGTCACGCAGCTCGCTGAGCGCGACCGGGTAATCGACCACGAACTGGAGATCGGCCACTTCAGGGATCGCGAGAACGAACCCTGCGAACTCGTTCGTGCCGTCCGGTTGGAGCCGCTGCGGGACGTACACCTGCGCCACGAGCGGCCAGAAGTGCAGCAACAGCGTTTGCTCGACGCGCCCCTCAAACGGCACGCTTTCGGCGTTCACCGCTTGCGCGCCGAGCCACAGCGAACCGGCCACTTCGTCGGTGTGGAACGCATTCTTCGCGCGCGCCGCCGCGAACTTGACGAGGTTCGCCCAAGCCGCCGCGCCTTCGCCGCACGGTTTCTCGGCGGCGCGCTCTTCGTACGGTTTACGGGTCGTCGGGTTGCCGCGCGGAATCGCCCACAGCATCTCGCGCCACAGCTTGAGCCAGTCTTTGGTCCCGTTCTTGATGTGCTGCCGCAACGCGTTGCCCAGCGGTTGCACCTGCAAGTAGTAGAAGTATCTCGTCTTCACTTTCTTCTTCGTCGGCTTACCGTCTTTGCCTTCTTTGCCTTCCACCTCGACTTCTTCTTCGACCTCCTCAACGCGCAACGGTTCCGTGCCGGCCCATTTGGACTTGGAACGTACCTCGGCGTTTTCGGCCGCGTACAGGTCGTCGAAGAGGCACTGCACCGACTCGGCCGTGAATTCAACGGTCGCGGTCGTTGCCGTTTGTTCGAGAACCTTCGGGATCGCCTTCGGCTTGGGCGACTTCTCTTTCATGTGTTCGATTTGGAACAGCAAACCGGCCAACCCCGCCTTGTGCTGCGCGGTCGGCAGGTCGAACAGGTCGTAGGTCACCGTCACCGTGGTCGGTGCCGGCGCGCTCTTCGCGCGTGCCATTACTCGGCCCCCCATTCGGTCAGTGGTCGGTCGCAAAAGCCGACAGCTGCGTGATAGTGCCCGGCGCGCGCGACTTTGATGCGCGCGTCGAGTTTCGCGTGGTCCGGATTCTCGGCGTCGCGCGCGTCGGCGAATCGCTTCGGCACCGGCAGCACATACCCCGGCCGGCCAGCGCCTGCCTGCCGATAGGCGCGCACTTCGCCGGGCAGCACGCAGTCGAAGTTGAAGTCCTCGCCGTCGCGGAAGTCCTCTTCGCCCAGCAGCGCGTACGGCCCGCTGGCGAGGAACGAACAGAGTGAATCGCCCAACGACGCCGGACAAGGAACCTGCCGCATTTCGGCTTCGAGATCGTCCTGCGACAGTTCCCGGTCGCTCACGGCGCGCAGGAACTCTTCGACGCCGGTCAGGTCGTTCGTGGTGTAGGGTAACCGGTCGTCGTTGGCCGGCGGGTAGACGAACACATCGCCCGCGGCCCCCAGCGCGCGGGGCTTCTGCGCCCGGTTGCACCGACCCATACGCTGCACCAGCGCCGTAACCGGGCACTCTTCGGTTACGAGCAAATCCACATCAATGTCGAGGCTCATTTCGCACACTTGAGTGGTGACGCCGAGCGCAGGCCCGGGTTCGTCCTTGAGTGCGCGCATCAGCGCCTTGTGCCGGTCCACACGGTCGGTCAGTTTGTACCGGCTGTGGTAGCACAGCACCTTCGCGCCTTCGGGGGTGACGAGCGGCGTTTGCTCATCGGGAAGGTGCTTCACGAAACGCGATACCACCGCGTGGGCCCGTTTCACTTGATTCACCACCCACAACACCCGCTTGTTCGCCTTGAGCGCGTCTCGCACCGCGGCTTCGGCTGCGTCGCGCGAGTCCACAAGCCGCAACTTGTATCGCGGGGCGCGGGCGATGGTCGCCAGTTCCCCTTTTCGGTCGTCGTACACTTTCAACCCACATTCGGTCGCCAGTTCGTCGCGCCGGTCGTTGGGCAGCGTCGCGGTCATGCACAGCACCGGCACGTCGAACTCGCGCAGGAACGCTTTGAGTGCCGCGAACATGTTCCGGTCGAAACTGTGAACTTCGTCAATTACGATCACAGAATTTGCGAGCACCGGGAGCATACACATCGGCCCGCGCGCGTATTGCATGAACGCGAGGAACTGATCTACGGTCGCGGAGAACGCCCGCCGCCCCCAATACCCCATCGCGCGCAGCGCTTGCTCGGATTCGGGCAGACCGAACGATTTGCTTTTCCGCTCGTCTGATTCCGGCGCGTTCTCGAACATCCCTTCGAGGTCGAATTCACTCTTGCCGTGCATGAGCGCGGCTTCGGCTTCCGGTGCCCACGAGACGTAATCGCGGAACCCCTCAGTCGCCGTGGCCCGCGTCGGGTAAAGAAACAAGACGTGCCCAACACCCGCGCTGGCGTGCCGCTCGATCCAGCGCCACGCCGCGAGCGTCTTTCCGCTGCCGCACGGAGCCAGCAAGAGCGCGCGAGCGGGCACCTTGTTTGGGTCGGCGCAGTCGTCTTGGAATTCGCTCCACTTGAACGTCCGGCCCCGCGACAGCAGTTCCGTTCGCGGCTCAATCACCTTTTTGGTCACATCGTTCGCGGTCCATTCGCGGTCCGGGGCGAACGTCCCCGCTACCCAATCAGCAACGGACAGCCCCGCGCGCCGCAGACCCGAACCCGCGGAGTCAGCCGCAATCACTGCCGCGCGTAGCGCGCAAAGGAACCGTCGCCTCGTCACATCTTCCTTCAGCACGCGGCCGAACTTGTGGAGCGAAGCGCAAATCCGCGTGCGCTCGGCATCGACGTTTCCGCCATCGAATTTCCAGTTGGTCGGTATAGTCGAAAGGTTGAGCGGGCCGAGGTTGCCGATGCGCGCGGCAACGATTGCACTGAGCTGCTCGAAGTCCTCGCTCGTGTGTAGAGACACGAACCGTGTGGCGTTGTTACGATGCCCGGCGAACCCGTAGATGTGTGCGGCGTTGTGTGTCGCCTTCAGGTGGTGTGTGAGTACCGCCGACAGGATCGCTTCGCGGTCCAATTCGGGGCGCGCGCCGAGCCAGTCCCAGCACGGTTTTTGGGCGACGAGCAGCGCGCTCAAGTGCTCGTGCCGAATCGCCTGCTCGCCGCGGTGTCGAATCGCCTTCTGGAATCCGTCGTTCGCCTTACCCCAATCGTGCAACCCGCACGCCGCCAGAAGGTTCGCGTGAAATGTGGCCCACGGCAGTTCCGGGATGCGGAAGAATCGCAGCCAGCACTGGCCCAACCGCGTCGGTGCAGTCGCAGTGCCGAACAGCGCTTCGGCCGCGTCCATCACGTCAACCGTGTGCTGTAGGAGTGTGATTTCGCCCGCGCCCGATTTCGCCAAGAGCTTGCCCGTGTTCATCACTGCGCCCCCTTCGCCGGGGTGAAGAAGCCGCAGCCCACGCTTGTGCGCCCGCCCAACCCCTCTTCTTGCAACTTCAGCGAGTCCGCGGCGCTCAGCTCCGAGACCAGCAGCGCGTAGCCCGTGATCGTCGCACCCTTCACACGCACCACGCGGCGCTTGGGTTCGCCGGCGCGGGGGCCTTCGGTGTGGATCGGCAGTTGCGGTTCGCCCGACACGCCGAGGTCCGCGAGCTTCGCGCGAGCTATGGTGAGGAACTGCTCGGGGGTGTCCGCGTTCTTGAATGTCACGATCCGCGCGACTAGCGCCGGGGCTGGCATCAGCGTCCGCACTGCGGGCACCCCGAGGCGCACCCACCCGTCGCCGATCTGCAAGCGCTTGCCCGCCAGCGGGAGCGCTAACTTCACCGCGTCGTCCGACAGCCGAACCGTGAGTTGGGAGTGCGCGCCCAGTTCGAGCCGGCCTTCCGGCACCGCGACGCCGGTGATCGGCGCGAACCGCAGTCGGGCCGAGGCGTCGTGGAACTGCGGCACAACGTGCGACAGCGCCGCGTACAGGTGGTAGGCGTGGTCGGTCGGCAGGTATGCCCCGGTCGCGGAGAAGACGAGATCAACGGTCACGGGCGATCCCTCGTGTGAACGCCCGGCGTTGCGGGCGAGCGGTGCGGCTATTTGGTCGGTTGCTTCGGCGTTCGTCAATCTTGGTTGAAGGCAACTCGGACCGCGTTCGATACGCGACTATCGTGACTACCGGCGGAACTTCGAGGCGGTCGTACCCGTGTCGCCGCGCTCAAGCTGCCAGCCTACGGGGAACTGGCGCACGAACTCCTCTTGGTGACTCACCAAAATCACACGCTTCAGGCCGAGCGTGTCTTTCATGTCCTTCAACCGGTGCAATTCGTCGGCCATGCACCGTAGGCCGTCTTTGTCCAGCGAGCCGAAGCCCTCGTCGATGACGACGCTCTCGAGCGGGCGCGCCTCGGTGCCGGACGTGGCGAACCGCCCGATGGCGAGCGCGACCGCGACCGCGACGCGGAACTTCTGCGAACCGGACAGGTACTTCACGTCGATCGGCGTCGGATCGTCGGCGCGGCGCACACGCAACGTAAACGCCTTGTCCGGACCGTCTTCAGTGTCGTCGAGTTCGATCGACAGGTCGCCATCGGACAGGTGCCGCACGGTTTCGTCGGCGAACCGGACGATCTGCCGCTCGGCGCTGCGCACCAGTTCGCGCTGCAACCCTTCCGCACCCAACAGGCGGTTGAGTTTGTCGTGAACGCGGGCGTCGGTCTCGGCGGCTTTCTCGGCGGCGACGAGTTCCTCGCGCTGGGCTCGGCGGTAGTTCAGCTTTTGAAGCTCGCCCTTCGCTTTGACGAACGCCTCGGCGGCACGGTCAACATCCTCGCGAGCGATTTTCGCAGCGGTTTCTGCTTGCTCAACTGGGATGCGAGCGTCTTCGGGAATCGCGCGAATCTTGTCTTCGGTTTCTCTGCGGTCGCTCGCGCGTTTCGCGTCGAGCGCGTCGTCGTCGGTCAGCGCGCGGAAGTCGGCTTCCACGTTTGACGCGGTGAGCGCGTCGCGCTCGGCCGTCAGCGCGTCGAGGTGCGCGGCGGTAACGGACTCCCACGTCGCGGCCCATTCGCCGGTGAGCGACGGAACCAGCGCGTCGATCGTGCTCCCGGCCGTAAGGTCTTTGCCCCGCGCCGTGACGAGTGCGGTTCGCGCAGCGCCGAGTTGTTTCTCCGCATCCGCGCGATCGGTCTCGGCACGGCTCGCGCGCTGCTCGGCCGCTTCCGCCTTCTCTTGCTCCTGTTTGCGGGTGGCATCAAGATCATTGCTCTTGGACTCGTTCACGTCCAAGCGGGTGCGAATTGCGGCCGACGGTTCCACGACCGAATGGCGCGTCAGCCCGTTCCGGTGGTTGGCGAGTTGGTCGCGCTGCACCTGCTGCGCCGCGAGTGCGTCGCGCACTTGAAGTGCGGTGGTGCACGCCTTTTCCGCCTCGGATTTGTTCGCTTCTTTTGCGCTTTTGTCCGCGCGCAAGCGCTCCACTTCGGCCGAAAGCGCTTGGCGCTCGGCCTCCGCGTGTTCCTTCGTCACCGGTTGGCGGCACCGCGAACAGGTGACGCCGATTTCGACTTTGTCGAAGTCCTTCAGTTCCTTCTCGCGCTGCTTGAGCAGCGCTTGCGCACCCGCGAGTTCCTCGCGCGCGGTGTTGGCTTCGTTCTGTTTGGAGCTCAGCTCCGCGTTCGAGGCGGACAGCGCGTAGTCCAGATCGGCCGCAAGCCCGGCGAGCTGCGCGTCGATTCCTTCGACCTCCTCGGCGACCTTGAGCTGCGTTTGGTCGGTCTTGCGCGCGGTTGCCAGTTCCTTCAGCGCGTTCTTCGCCTCGTCCGCGAGGCGCGCGTGCTCGCGTGCGCCCGCGCGCGCTTGATCGCGCGCGGCGGTCGCATCGTTGAGGCGGTTCAACTGCGCGCTTTCGTCGGTTTCCAGTTGCGCGATTCGCGGAGCCGACCGGGCGCGCTCGTCGCGCGCGGGAATCAGCCGCGCGAGCACCGGCACCGCGGCGCGCAGGTCCAAGAGCCGGGCGTGATCGGCGCGAATGCCGTCGACACGCGTGCGCCGCGCGCTCGCGGCTTCGAGCTGCGCGGTGAGGTCGGCCACCCCCTTCGCGAGCCGGTTGTAATCGCGCGCGTGAGTCACGCGCTCCGTCGCGCGTTTCTCTTCGTCTTGCCGATCACGCAGCACGTGTTCTGCGTCCTCCACTCCGGCGGTCGCGGCGTCCATCTCTTCGGCCGTAACCGCCGTCACGCGGGCGAGATCGCGACTCGCGTTCTCCTTGGCGCTCTTCGCGCTCGTCGTCGCGCGCTTCACACGTTCCGAGAGGTGCTCGTAGGGCTCTATGCCGATGATTTTCTTTAGCATCTCCAACCGCGGCTTGCCGGTCGCGGTAATGATCGCGTCCGCTTCACCCTGCCGCAACAGTACCGACGCGGTGAACTGCTCGAACGTCAAGCCCAGTTCGCGCTCGACCCATGCCTTGAGCGCGCCGCCGTCGGTGGCGAACGGCGGCTGCCACTCGCCGCCGACACACTCCGACACGCGCTCCACCGGCTTCGCCCCGCGACTCCGCGTGATGCGGTACTCGCGCCCGCCGAGGCCAAACTCGAACTCGATGTGGAACCCGTTGGTGCCGTGGCGAATCAGGTGGTCCATGAACCTATTGTTGCCGCCGCGGTGGCAGCCGAAGAGCGCGTACGTCATCGCGTCGAACACGGCCGACTTGCCTACCCCGTTCGGGCCGCACAGCACCCACAGCGGTTCGTCGTCGGCGAACTCGATCTCCGCGCCCGGCTTGCCGAAGCTGAGGAAGTTTTCGAGCTTCACTTTGCGCGGGATCATTTGGCCGCCTCCTTCGCTTCGTCGTTGAGGATCTTGTTGGCGAGCGAGAGCACCAAGGCGCGGTCGGGGTCGGCGGCGAGTTCCGCTTCGAGGTACGCACACACGCGGTCGGCGAACGGCTTCTCGTCACTCGGCGCGCTGGTGCGCGTTTCGTTGCGCGGTGCGACTTCGGGGAAGTGCAGTTGGTGTAACCGCGGGAACAGCGTTTTCACTTTCCGCCCGACTTCGTCGCGACTCGTCGTTCCGTCCTTCTCAATGAAGACGCGCACGATGACCTTCTCACGCTGCGGGTACTTCTCCGCGAGCGCGGGCAGTTCGGCGTCCGGGTCCGCGACGCGTACATCGAGGAACGGCGTCGGTTCGAGTGGCAGCCAGCGCGGCGCGCCGATCACACCTTTCGGGCCGAGGTCGAAGACGATCACGCCGCGTTCGTCGTCCTTCTCGCCGAAGTCGAGCCGGTCCAGCGGGCCGGGGTAGCGCACGGTGGGCACGTCGCCGACCGCTTGCGGCTGGTGAATGTGGCCGAGCGCGGCATACGACCACCCGGTGCGCATCACCGCGGCGTCGATCTGCACGTCGTCGGCGTCGGAGATGCGGAACAGCCCGCGGTTGACGTTCGCGCCGCGCACGTGCAGGTGCGCCACGAGCACCGTCGGCAACTTCGCATCGAACTTCGGGTCTTCGAGCGTTCGGGCCATCCACTCAGTGAGTGCCGATTGGAGCAACCGGTGTTCGGCTTCGCGCGTGCGGTAGTCGTCCGGCAGTTCGTACCGCACTGCCCGCGGGTACGGCACGAGCACGAACTGCGCCGTATCGCCGGGGCGCGCTTCGAACCGGCCGAAGGCGAGACCGTTTTGGAGGTACATCCGGCCGCGCGCGAACGTGCCGCCGCTCGGCATCGGTGACGCGAGAAACAGGCCGCGGCGCACGAGGTCGATCTTCCCGTCGTCGTCGTGGTTGCCCGTGACCGCGAGGATCGTTCCCCCGCGCTCGAAAAACGGCGTGAACACCTTGTGAACGTGTGCGAGCGCCGACGCGATTTCGTTCGCGTCGGCGCGCTCGTAGAACAGGTCGCCGGCGATCACCAGCACGTCGGCCGCTTCGTGTTCGCACAGTGCCGCGACGCGCGACACGCGCTCGTTCAGGTCGGCGGTACGGTCGATGCGGCCGAGCCGGTCGCACAGGTGCCAGTCGGCGGTGTGAACGATGCGCACGGGCGAACTCCGTTGGGTCGTTACGAGTACTTGCCGGCAGTGCGAGTCGCGTTACAGGAATTTCAGAACGGTTCCTCCGCGCGCCCGAACTGTGGGCGCGCGCCGGGCGGAGCGACTTCCGGCGCGGCGTCATTTTCGGAGAGCGCGAACGGCGGGAACGGAATCTTCGCCAACATCGGTTCGCGGAAACTCGGCTGGTACAGCAGTTTCTCTTCCGGCAGCAGCTGCGCCGCGGCATCGCGCGCGGAGCGGCCGAGGAACTTCCATACCTCCGCGCCGAGTTCGAGCGTGCCGCTGCGCCCGACCGCGCGGATCGCGGCATTCTCGATGACGCGCGACTTAACGAGGCTGGCTTGCTGCTGCGCGCCGAGCAGAATCACGCCCTGCGAGCGCCCCTCTGCCGCGACCACTTCGAGCTGCTGCGTGATGGCGTCCGAACTGTCCTTCGGCGCGAACCGGTTCAGTTCGTCGAGCGTGATGAGGTACTTCAGATTCGGTACCTGCTTGCGCGCCTGCGCGGCCATGATCTGGTGGAACACCGCGGCCACCACAAACCGTTGCAACCCCGGCGTGCGGTGGATGCCGTGCAGGTCGATGACCAGCGGGCCGGCGCGCCCGGTCGCGGGAACCACCAGCGGTTTTCCTTCGCGTTGGTCGCGCCGCAACACGCCGTCGCCCTCTCGCACGACGTACTTCAGTCGCCGGTAGAACGCGCCTTTCGTGCCCGGCATAAAGTCGCCGAAGAACGATTTCTCTTCTTTGTGCTTCTTGAACCAGTCGAGCAAATCTTGGAACGTTTGCGGCGCGTTGTCGGTCGTGCGCAATTTGGGTTCGCCCGGCGGGCCGCTCGTCAGCCACTCTTCGACTTCGCCGACCAACCCACCGAGGTTCGCGCCGCCGAGTTCGTCTTCGGCGAACAGGAACCGGAACAGCCCGTGTTCGATTACGTCTTTGAGTGCCCAACTGTACGGCTGTACGCCTTTGGTACGCCCGCCGGTCGGCACGGCCTCGTCGATGTTGGCCCCTTGCGGCGCGCGGAATTCGACGTTCTCGAACGGCTTCGGATTCTGCACGCCCAGCACCGCCCAATCCTGCGCGTGCGCGGCTTCGTTCTTCCGGTACTCCGTGTTCCAGCGGTCGATGAAGAACAGGTCGAAGTTTTTCACGTTGAACACCACCGGCACCACTTGCAAGCGCTTCGGGTTGGCGACGCCCAACTCTTCGAGCTGCCGGTCCACTTCGCGCAGGAGCAGCCAGTTGGTCGTCAGCAGCAGCGTGGACTTGGTGCCGAGGCCCGCGATACCGTTGACGTTCAGGTGCCCGCCGTTCTTGCCCAACAGGAAGTCGAGGTCGACGAGCGCGGAACCGGCGAACTGCGTGCCGCCGTTACGTAGCAACCCAACGGCGAGCGGCGCGCCCATGCGGTCCACCCCGTACCCCTTGCGGGCCTCTTCCGGGGTTGCAAGGAACACTTCGCTCTCTTCGGTCGGGGGGGTGTGCGCGACCGGGTCGGTGCGCAGGATCGCGACCTCCGCGTAGGTGACGCCCTCGCTGTCGAACGGCGGGCGCTCGGCGCTGCGCCCGTCGAACCGCGCGGCCTCTTCGCCGATGTCCCGCTGGCGGCTGCGCCGGTACACCTCTTGCACCACGCCGACGAACGACACCTCGCGCGCCCCAACCGTACACCGCGTGGTGACGATTTGCGTGCGCTCGACGGCTTGCGCCTTGTCCACCCAGAAGTAGAACGTGCCGCTGGTGGATTCGTGTTCGGGCGGCGCGGCGACGCGCCCCAGTGGAACCGGCGGGTTCGGTGCTCTCACAGTTCGGTCCCCCGAAACAGGCCCGCGGTGCGGTACAAGCGGTTCACGAGCACTGGCACCGGTGTGAACAGTGGTTTCAGTGCGTCTTCGGCGCGCACGATGGGGTCCAACGACACCGGCATCCGGGCGTAGCTGTCGGTGCGACACCGCGCGTCGATCAGCCACCGCGATAACCGATCCACGAACCCGAAGTCGCCTTGGAATTGCCGCTCGAATTGTCCCCACGGCACTTCGACGCGGACGTAGCCCCAGTTAGGCGCGAGCCGCGGCCCGCCCGCGAGTTTGAGGTACCACGACAGCACCGGCATTCCGCCGTGCTCCCCGCGTAACCCCTCGTACCGGAACGCGGGCGTGCGCTGCCCCGGTTTGAGGCTCAGCAGCGCACGCCAGCCTTGCTCGTGCAAGTAATCTGCGGCTTGGGTTTTCGCCACGCCCACGATCAGGGGCGAAGCCGGGTCCGGGGCACCGGTTAAGCGGTTCAGCGGCCCGTCCACGAGTGCCGGCACGGTGCGATCCGCGCTCAGCGCGAGCCGCTCCAGAGTAGTCATTTCTTGCTGCGCGCGGGCGCGCGCTTGCGTTCGCATCACTTCGTAATCGAACGGGCTGTGGGCTTCGGTCGGCCGGTTCGCCGGCAACACGCGGAGCTTCAGTTCCGGCTTGTTCAGGAGCGCCGACGCGAACGCCTCCACTTCCGCCCACGGGAACGGGTCCGCGACGAAGCTGAGCACGCGCTCCACGGCGACGAACTCGCGTTCAAAGCCGCGGCCCACGGTCTTGAGCGCAACGGCCCCCACTTCGCTGAGCACGAGCGGGATCGGCCACCCCAGTGGTGCGCGCACGCACAACACCGGTTGGCCCGCCTGCGAGCCGTCGATGAACCGCCGCGGGTACTCACCTGCGCGCGCCGGCGCTTCGCCGAGCACGAGCGGCTTCCAGTCGCGCTCGGGTGTCTCGACTTCGCGGTCGATCGAATCGACCGCGTCGGTCTCTTCGACCGGCACGTTCGGTTGAACCGGCGTGGAACCGACCGGGGTCGCCGCGTACGCGCGGAAGAACTTGCGCACGGCGTCGGTGTCAGTCGTCATCGCCCACCCCCAGCGCCTTGAGCCGGTACCGCATCGCCTCGCGGCTGACGAGCAGTTCGGACGCCAACCGGTACGCGAGCACGAGCCGCGGGCAGGCGCGCACCTTGAACTCGCGCTTCAGTTCCTCCGCCCGCGCCCGAAGCACGGCTTCGGGCATCAGCAGTTCCACCGCGAACCGGTTCGCCTCGCGCTCGATCTCCAACGTCGGGTCGTTCGCTTCCACGATGTCCGCATCGACGTGACACCGCCCCATCTTGGCGCGGTGCATAACGGCGTGCCCGAGTTCGTGGGCGGCGGTGAACCGGCGGCGACCGAGGGTGTCGTCGGCGCGCACGAACGCGATTCCGATGCGCCCGGCCGCGAACAGGAACCCGGCCAGCGGCGCGGTCGGGTCGCCGAGGTCTTCAATGGGAACACCCTCGGCGCGCAGGTGCTCGACCACACCGCCGAGCGTGAGGCCGGGCAGGGCGACGTGTGACAGACTCAACTCCGTGAAGAACCGGTCGAGCGGTTCCGGGCCGCGACGAGCCGGATCGACCGGCAAGCCGACGCGGGCGCGCAGGTCGGAGACGGCGTCGGCGATCATCCGTTCCCCTGCGGTTTCGGAGCCGAGCGCGCTGCGAGTGCGAACTCGACGGTGGCGGCTTGGCGCAGTTCGAGTTTCAGCGCGGCGGCGCGGAACGCGGCCCAATACGAGGCCGCGGTCGGGCCAAATTTCGCTTCCGCCCACGCGGTCAATTTCGACAGCCCGAGGTCTTCCGGGAGCGGTTCACCGGACGTGCGCAGCCGTTCGTTGAGCGCGTGCGCTTCGGGCGGGAGGCGGTCCGGCGTGTGGCGGAACAGTTCGTTCGCCACGTCGCCGACCGTTACCGGCCCCGCGGTGGGACGCACCAGTTCCGCCGAGGGCAGGTGCGTTTCGGCCGCCCGGGCGATGACCGCGCTGGTGGCGGCGCGGTCGGCGGCCTCGTTCTCTTCCAGCAGCCCCGCGTGAACCTCGCGGAGCGCGGCCAACAGGTTTGGGTCGGTCGCGGCGCGCGCCCACAGGCGGGCTTGTGCGTCCGCGTCTTCGGTGAGAAGCGCGTCCAAGTACGCGGCGGTATCCAAATCGATGCGGAGCCGGTGTTGCGGTGTCATGTCCGGTCCTCCGTCGCCGTCACACCGGCCGCGACGCCCGCCGCTTTGAGCGCGCGGCACAGCCGCACGCGGGCCGCACCGGGACTGATGCCGAGGCGCTTCGCGATCTGTTCGATATCGAGGCTTTCGAGGTAGCGCATTTCTAGAAGCGCGCGCTCGGTGGGCGGCAGTTTGTCGAGATACGCGGGCAGGTCGAGTGCCGCGTCGGTGACTTCGGTCGGTGCGCCGAAGTCGGTCGCGAGGCGGTCCCAATCGCCCCCGTCGCCGAGTTGAGGCGCGCGGTTGCGCGCCGCTCGCGCGTGCGAAATTGCAGTGCGCGTAAGGATGCCGTGGACCCACGCAGCCACAGTTCCGGCGGTTGCGTCGTAATCCGCCTTGCGCCGAACCGCTACCTCGCACGCGCTTTGCACGACTTCTTGGGCTTCTTCCCGCCGCGCGGCCCACGGCTTGTCCGCGAGCCGGCAGTCGAGAATCGCCAGCGCGTGTGCGAGCAGATCGCTCTGAAGCGCCGGATCGGCGAGAGCGGGGGGCACTGGATCGTCCGGCGGGGCGGTTGGCGGCGCAGCGGCCGTGTTCATTCCGCGTGCTCCTTGGGCGCGTCACACCTACTTGTTCCACGTGCCGTCCGCGTTACCGACAAAAGGCGAGATTTACTTCCCGGCTTCGCGCGCCCGGGGTACCCAGCGGTCGTCCGTACCCCGGGCGAGCGTGCCATCAGCTTCGAGCGCCAACAGCGCGCCCTCGATGCGGGTGCGGATCCGAGCCCCGAGGCGCTCGAACCCGAGCCGCCGCGCGGTCGCCTTGCACAAGTCGTCGGTCCCGGTCGCTCCGAACCCGGTGAGCACCGCGAGGACCGTTTCGCGCAGCAGCAACTCCGGTACCGCGTCGATGCTCGCGTAGGAAGGCGCGGGCGGAACCGGCGCTGCGACCAGTAGAGGTGGTTCCGGTGTGGGTGCTTCGGCAACCGCCGGGGGCGGCGCGGGCGGTGGCACACTCGCGCCGGCGAGGGCGTCGAGCACGCGTTGGACTTGCTTCTCGCGGTTCCGTAACCAGTCGGTGGACCAGATGCGGCACAACCGCCAGCCCAGTCCTTCCAGCACGCTCTGGCGCAGCCGATCGCGGTCGCGGGCGGTGGCGGACGAGTGGTAAGTCGCGCCGTCGCACTCCACACCGAGCGCGTAGCGCCCTTCGGTGCCGGGTTCCACGACGGCCATGTCGATGCGGTACCCGCCGCAACCGATTTGCGTGTGAACGGTCAGCCCGCGCCGCCGCAGTTCGGCGCACACTGCGGCCTCGAACGGCGAATCGAAGTCGCCGGTGCCGGCCTCTGTGACCGCCGCCGCGAGCGCCGACGGCCCCTGTTCCGCGTACTGCAAGAACGCGCGCAGCAGTTTCGGACCCGCGGCCCCGGTGCGCGTCAGGTCGATGTCGTTCGCGGTCATGGAAGACACGACCGTCATGGCCGACCGCGCGCGGGTGATCGCCACGTTCAGCCGGCGCTCGCCACCCTGCCGGTTCAGCGGGCCGAACCGCATGTGGACGCGCCCCAGTGCGTCCGGGCCGTATCCCACGCTCAAGACGATCGCGTCGCGCTCGTCGCCTTGTACGTTCTCAAGGTTCTTCACGAAGAACCGCTCGGCCCGGTCCTCCTTGAAGAACGGTTCCAAATCCGGGTGCGCCTTCCGCTGCGCCTCCAGCTCGTCTTCGATGCGGTTCTGTTGTGCTTGCGAGAACGCGATCACACCGAGACTCGCGTTCGGCCGCTCGCGGGCGTGCCGCATCACCAGTTCCGCGACCCGCTTCGCTTCGGGCGCGTTCGCGCCGCCGTCGAACCGCCCGTCGGCGACGCGCTCGAACGTCACGCCGCCGGTGGCGTCGTCGGCGCTGGGGAACGTGACCAGTTTGCTCCCGTAGAAGTGGCGGTTGGAGAACGCGATGAGCGCCTCGCGCCGGCTCCGGTAGTGCCACCGCAGCGGCTTGCGCACCAGCCCCAGCGCGAGGCACACGTCGAGCAGGCTCTCGAACCCGGCGGTACCCACGTCTTCGGCCGTCTCGTCGTCATCGCTGCCCGCCGCCCGAGCGAAGAAGTCGGTGGGCGGCAACTGCTGCTGGTCGCCCGCCACGACCAACTGCCGGCCGCGGAAGATGGCGCACACCGCGTCGTGCGGGCGCACCTGCGACGCCTCGTCGAAGATCACGGCGTCGAACGTCGCGTCGGTTGCGCTGAGATACGTACTCACCGCGAGCGGACTCATCATCAGGCACGGTTTGAGCCGAGGCAGCACGCTCGCGGTTTCGGCGAACAGTTTGCGTACCGGAACGTGCCGCCGCTGCTTGTTCGCCTCGCGCTTCAGCACGCCGAGTTCGGACGTGGCCGGCGCGTCGCCGGAATCGCGCGGCCGGGCGGGATCGGAGAGCAAATTCGCGCGCAGTCGGACCGGGGTCGCGGCGAGTGTCGCGCGGTCCAGTTGTGCGAATCGCGCCAGCAGTCGCTCGTGGTCGTCGGTCGCGAATCGCTCCAATTCGGGCACTTGTGCGTACAGCGCATCGAGCCACAGCGCGAAGAACCGGGAGCGGAAGGCGGCGGCGGCGTCTTCCGCTCGCAACTGCCCGGCGACGACCTCTTCGACAACGCTCCCGAGGCCCAGTTCCGATGCCTCGCGCCGCGCGCGCACGTACCGGACCCACTCTTCGACGCGCGGCAGGTCCGCGCGTCGGGCGCGCGCCCAATCGCGCACCGTCGGAAGCTCGGCGCGCGCCAGCACGATCCCGTCGGAAACCTCCGCGTCGGCGGGGAACAGTGTGCCGGCAACGTGCGCCCACGCGACCTCCAGTTCCGGCGCGACGCGATCCGACAGTGCGACGGCGGCGCGCACCCGCTCGCGGGCGGCCGGGTCCGAGAGCGCCGCGGCGAGCGCGGGCGTCGGCGGCGCGCCGGCCGCACCGAGGAAGGCCAAGAGCGCGGTCGCGACCGCGGCGGGCTCGGACCAGTCGCGCCCTTCAAGGTCCTCCGTCGAACCGCGTTCGCCGAGTGCCTTCAGGCGCTCCGGGTACCGCGCGCGCAGGGTGGTGCGCTCCGCAAGGTCCGCGACCCGGGCGCGCCAGTCGCCCGCCGGCAGGTCGCGCCCCTCCCGCAGTCGCGCGCTGAGCGGTTCGAGGGCGGCGATTTCGGCCGCGACCGTATCACGCTCGGCGCGCACCCGTGCGGCGAGTTCGTCCGGCGTGCCATCGGGCGCGAGCGCGAGCGGGTCGCCGGCGTACACTGCTGGTAGTGCGTCGAAGATCGCGCGCAGACCGGCATTTGCGTCGGCGAGTTCGTTCGCGGCGGCGCGTAACCCAACGCGGTCGAGTGTGCCGCCGGGCGCGAGCGCGGCCTTCAATTCGGCCGACGGCTTCCACTTCTCGCACCGCTCGGCGGCGAGCAGGCCGTCCGCGGTCGCGGCCCAATCGGCGCGGCCGTCCGCACCGGTAACGAGGTCCGGGGGGTACCCGGCTTCGACCTGTCGCGCGTAGCCCGCGTGCCGGTGGAACTCCGCGAGCGCCGCGAGGTCCGCGAGCAGCCCGGCGCGATCGGGCACTGCGCCAACGTACCACGAACTCACCTGCGCGTGGAGCGCCCCCCAACCCCCGAACAGCCGTCGCCAGAACGAACCGCCTTGCCGCAGCGCGTCGGTTACGACAGGAGCCGACGCGGGTTCAAACGCAGCCGGCATCAACTTTCCCGCGAGCGCGGCCCGCGCGGTGCCGGCGGCGCTCTCGCACTCCGCGGCCTTCGCGACCACGGTGCGCAGTTCCTCGCGCCGCCGCGCGTCCCACCAGCCGGGGCGCAGCGCCGGGCCGTTCGCCAACTCGGTGCCGGCCGCGGCGAACGCGCGCAGTTGCTTCACCGGCACGCGGGCCTTGCGCTGGAGGAGCGCCGCGAGGAGGCGCGCGAGGGCGGTCGAAGCCGTGTCGAGGTGCCCGGCGAGCGCGTCGAGCCGCGCGACTAGTTCGCGCGCGCGTTCCAGTCGCGCCCGCAGCGCCAGCCCCGCGCCACCCGCGAGTCGGTCCGGGGCCGAAGTGAGAGAGCGAGCGTCCACTTCCGACAAGGTCGCGGCCGGGTCGAAGTCGGCGAGCGCACCCGCGAGCGCGCGAGCACGGGTCGTGTCCGCGTGTAGGTCGCGGGCGGCGGTTGCGGCGGCCCGCGGGTCGGCCTCGAACCACCGCGCGGGAACCGTCGGCACGGCGAGCGCGCCG
>JALHNS010000034.1 GCA_022843445.1 Gemmata sp. | reverse complement strand
CCTCGCGCCCGGCGCGAGCGGCGTCTTCGGCGGCGGCCAGCGCGCGCAGCGCGTTCTCGGTGGCGCTGTGCTGGGCCGCGTTCGCGCGCTGGCGCTCGTGCTCGGCCCGGTAGAACCCGTACGACGCGACCACGAACCCGACGAGCAGCAGCAGCGCGAACGTTGAGCCGGTGAGGACCGCGGCGCGGTTCCTCCGGTACGCCTTGCGCAGCCGGTAGCCGAGAGTGGGCGGGCACGCGTCCACGGCATCCCCGCGCAGGTGCCGCTCCACGTCCTTCGCCAGCGCGGTCGCGCTCTCGTACCGCCGGTCGCGGTCCTTCTCCAGCGCCTTCATCACGATCCAGTCGAGTTCGCCGCGCATCAGCTTCGAGAGCTTCACCGGGTCCGTGTTGCGGTTCGCGGCGATGCTCGCCCGCGCGTCGGACGTCGAAACCCGCGTGCTCGGCTTCGGCGGTTCCACCTCGCGCACGATCCGCAGCACCTCCAACAGCGCCGCCTTCCCCAACTGCGTGCGGTTCAGCGGCGTGCTGCCGGTCAGCAGTTCGTACAGTAGCACGCCGAGCGCGAACACGTCCGATCGCGTGTCGATGTCGAGTTGGTTCAGCTCCGCTTGTTCCGGGGACATGTATTCCGGCGTGCCGACGATCGCGCCGAACCCGGTCACGAGCGTGAGGTCCGTCAGCGGTTGCCCGGCGGCCTTGGCGACGCCGAAATCGATCACCTTGGGCACCGGTTTGCCGTCGTAGAGTGCGACGAGCACGTTCGAGGGCTTGATGTCGCGGTGAATCACGCCCTTCTGGTGCGCGTGCTGAATCGCTTGGCACACCGGCACGAACAGTTCGAGCCGCTCGCGCGGCGAGAGCTTCCGGGCGTCGCAGAACTCGGTGATGGGAACGCCCTTCACCAGTTCCATGACGAAGAACGGCCGGCCGCGGTCGGTCGTGCCGGCGTCCAGCACCTTCGCGATGTTCGGGTGGTCCATCAGTGCGAGCGCTTGGCGCTCGGCTTCGAAGCGCGCGAGCACTTGGCGCGTGTCCATGCCGTCGCGAATCACCTTCACCGCGACGAGCCGCTTCACGGGTTCGGTCTGCTGGGCCATGTACACCGCGCCCATGCCGCCCGCCCCGATCAGTTCCACGAGCTTGTATTTGCCCGCGAGGATCGCGCCGACGGCTTCGTCCGGGTCGGCCGCGCGCTCCGGCGCGTAGGCCCCGGTGCGCGCGACATCGACCGGCGGCTGGTCGAGCGGGTTGGACGCGGCGTGCGCGTCGAGAAGGGCTTGCACTTCCGCGCGCAGGGCCGGGTTGCCGGCGCACGCGCGGTCGAGGTACGCGGCGCGCTCCGCGGGGCTGCCGATGGCGAGCGCCTCGGCGAAGATCGATTCGTCGGTCACGAGCGCGCCTCCGAAGAGAGTGGTGCGCCCAACAATGCGAAATCGGCGCGCGAAACGCACCAACTCTTTTCACACGGGGTCGCGCGTCACACGTTCAACGTGCCCACCACCTCGCGCACGCTATTCGCGCCGAGCGCCGCGAGCGCCGCCGGCAGTTCGTCCACGATGCGCACGCTCGCGGTCGGGTCGTAGAAGTTCGCGGTGCCCACCTGCACCGCGGTCGCGCCCACCACGAGGAAGTCCATCACGTCGTCGAGTGTGGCGATACCGCCCACCGCGATCACCGGCACCGCCTTCAGTTGCGCGATCCGCCACACGGCTCGTAGCGCTAACGGCTTGATCGCCGGGCCGCTCAGCCCGCCGGTCACGTTCCCCAGAATCGGCTTCCGCGTGCGCCAGTTCACCGCCATGCCCACGAAGGTGTTCACGGCGCTCACCGCGTCCGCGCCGCCGTCGGCGGCGGCCCGCGCGATGAGCGTGATGTCGGTGACGTTCGGCGTGAGTTTCGCGATCAGCGGCAGATCCGGGCAGGCGTCGCGGCACCGGCGCACGATGCGCTTCGTGAGTTCGGGATCGACGGCGAAATCGGTCCCGCCACTCACGTTCGGGCACGACAGGTTCAGTTCCAGCGCGCTCAGTCCCTCGCGCGAAGAGTGAACCCGCGCGGCCATCTGCACGAACTCGTCTTCGCTCTTGCCGGCGATGTTCCCGACGATCGCGGTGGGTAGGGTCCGCAGGTACGGTACGTGGTGCGTAAGGAAGTGTTCGAGGCCGTCGTTATCGAGGCCGATGGCGTTGAGCATGCCGCTCGCGGTCTCGACGGTGCGCGGCGGCTTGTTCCCGGCGCGCGGGGCCGCGGTCACCGTTTTGGGAACGACGCCGCCGATCTTCTCGAACGCGACGAACGGGGCCATCTCCTTCGCGTAGCCGAACGTCCCGCTCGCCACCAGCACCGGGTTGCGCAGGTTCAGCCGCCCCAGCGAAACGCTCAAGTCCATGTTTCTGCCCCCGGCGCGCGAAATCGTGTCGCGGCGCGTAACCCGAACCGCGTTTCTAGAGTTAATGGCATAGCGGGGCGCGGCCCGCGCTCCAACCCGAGGCGAGGTGAACCATGCGGCACAAGCTGTTGGCGGTCGCGCTGTTCGTCGCGACCGTCGCCCTCACGCAAGCGGCACCGACCGACGCGGCCGACGAACCGCCGGCGGGCGGCGACAAGAAGCCCGCTGCGAAGGGCAAGTTCGACCCCGAGCAGTTCAAGGGGAAGATCGACCCCGAGAAACTCAAAGAACTCAAAGACAAGTTCGGCGGGAAGTTCGACCCGGAGAAGTTCAAAGGCAAGATCGACCCCGAGAAACTCAAAGAACTCAAAGACAAGTTCGGCAAGAACGGGAAGATCGACCCGGAGAAATTGAAGGAACTCAAAGACAAGTTCGGGGGCAAACTGGACCCCGAAAAGCTGAAAGAACTGAAGGACAAGTTCGGCAAGAAGAAGGGCGACGGCGAATAACGCCGCCGCGCTAATGGTACGGCGTCGGGTCCGGTACGCCGGCTTCGGCGAAGCCCTTCTTGCGCAACTGACACGAATCGCACCGGCCGCACGCGCGGCCGGCGGCGTCCGGATCGTAGCAACTCAGCGTGAGCGCGTAGTTCACGCCGAGCTTCACCCCTTCGCGGATGATTTCCGCTTTCGTCAACTTCAGCAGCGGCGAGTGCACGCGGAACTGGCCCGCGCCTTCGGTCCCGGCTTTCGTGGCGAGATTCGCGACACCCTCGAACGCCGTGAGGAACTCCGGCCGGCAATCGGGGTAGCCACTGTAATCGAGCACGTTCGCCCCGATGAAGATGTCGAACGCGCCCGCCACCTCCGCGTAGCCCAGCGCCAGCCCCAGCAGAATCGTGTTGCGCGCCGGGACGTACGTCACCGGCACGCCGTGGCCCATGTCGGTCGCACTGCGATCCTTCGGAACGTCGATGTTCGCCGTTAGCGCCGAACCGCCGATCTGTCGCAGGTCGATGGTCACGGTGCGGTGTTCGACCGCGCCAAGCGCCTTCGCCACGGCCGCCGCGCGTTCGAGTTCGACGCGGTGCCGCTGGCCGTAATCCACGGAGAGCGCGTAGCACTCGAACCCCTGCGCGCGCGCGACCGCGAGCGCCGTCGTGCTGTCCAACCCGCCGCTGAGCAGAACCACCGCCTTTGGCATCGCGCACCCGTGAAGACTGGCACCCGCGTTCCGGTTCAAGTATCAACTTACAGAGTCACACCACGGGACCGCAGCATGGAACTCACCGAAACGCCGTCCGTCGATCAGCTCGAAACGTTCCCGAACCCGCGGCCCGGACGCGAGTTCACGATCGAGATCGTGTGCCCGGAGTTCACCAGCGTGTGCCCAAAGACCGGGCAGCCGGACTTCGGCACGATCACGTACACGTACACGCCCAACGAAACGTGCGTGGAACTAAAATCGCTGAAGCTGTACCTGCAGCGGTTCCGCAATCAGGGCATCTTCTACGAGCAGGTGACGAACAAGCTGCTCGACGACTTCGTGGCCGCGTGCCACCCGGTGCGGTGCAAAGTGGTGAGCGTGTGGACGCCCCGCGGCGGCATCAGCACGAACGTGACCTGCACCTACGAAGCCGGGAAGTAGCTCCGATTCCAACCGAGGGCGTGCCGTGAAGCGTGTCGGGATGGCGTTCGCGTTCGGCGCTTTGGTGTGCGCTCTCGCCGCGCGCGCACCGGCGGCGCTGCACCACCCCAAAGACGCCTTCGCGGTGCCGGTGAACGACAAGGGCGAAGCGCAGCCGTTCGCGTTCGACGAATTCATGCGCCAGCGGCTCGTGCTGCGCAACGCCGGCAACCCGAACTGGCCGCTCGTCGCCGCGGACCCGAACACCAAAGAGCCGATCCTCGACCCGCTCACCAAGCAGCCGCGAAAGACCGAGCGCGGGGTGATCGCGGACCGCGTGGCCGCGACGAAGCAGAAGCGCACGCGCACGGTCGAAGAGAACGTCGCGCTCGCGGTCGATCTGCTGCGGCTGAACCAACCGCCGGAAGCGGAATCGGCGCTAAAGGGTGCCCGCAGCGGCTATCTGCCGAACGTCACGCTGGCGCACACCGCGGCGGCGCAGGGCGACTGGCCGCGGGCGTTCAACTACCTCGACATCGCCAACGAGGAGCGCGCCCCCGCGGCGCTGCCGGGTCTGACCGCCGAGCAACTCGCGTGGCAACTCAAGCTGAACCGCGGGCCGCTGCTGAAGCTGTTTCAACTGCGCGTGAAAGAAGCGCGCGGCGCGAAGGCGGTGCCGGAAGACGAACTGCCGGACGACCTGTTCGGGGTGAAGTTCGTGAACGCCGCGGGCGAGTACGAACCCGGCGCGCTGGCCCCGGAGCAGGCCGCGAAGCTCCCCCCGGACGCCCTCGCGGTGGTGCAGCAACTGGTACTGTGGTTCCCCTACGACGCGCGGCTGTTCTGGCTGCTGGGCGAGTTGTACGCGGCGAAGGGCGAAGTGCTGGCGGCGCAGAAGGTCATGGACGAACTGGTCGGCTCCATGACCTACAGCAACCGCAAGACGCTAATGGCGCATCGCGAAGTGGTGGCGCGCAAGGTGAAGGAACTACCGCCACCACCAGACCCGATCGACGATATCCCGATCGGGTTCAAGGGCGTGTGGGTGTATTTCGGTGTTGCGGCGCTGTTCGGTCTGATCGGACTGATTCGCGCCATCCTGCGCGCGCGGTGAGGAACGTGGAGGGGACAATGTTCAGTTTCCCGCAAGGCGTCGCGGTGCCGGAGGAGTTGGACGCGCTGTTCGAGTTCGCGGAAGCGAACGGCGGAGAGGTAAGCGGTCCGTTCGAGTTCGACACGGACGGCGTTCAATCCGCGCTGGCGTGGTTCGATAAGGACACTCTTCCGGCCCGCGATTTCGCGGTGTTCGGCAGCGGTCCCGATGGTTCGCTCTACGCACTCTGGTTGCACTCTGGTGAAGACACGAGTACCGCACCGGTGGTGCTTCTCGATTCGGAGTGCCAAGGGAGTTGCGTGATTGCGGACAACTTCCGTGAGTTCTTGCGATTGCTGGCAATCGGCTACGAGGAGCCGGGCCGTTACCCGACGCTCGAACCGGAGGACCGCGCGAGCGCCGCGAAACTCCGCAAGTGGCTCAAGGCGCGATATAAGCTGGTGCCGCCGAAAATCGGCGCGGAACTGGTTGCGACCGCGCAAGCGCGGCACCCGGATTTGATGGCGTGGATCACCGAGTGGCAGAACAACAGAGAGCGCAACGGCGCGGGCTAAGCGCACCCACAAGAACCAACAGGCGAGCGGCACGCGTGAGCGTGCCGGTTGCTGCCCGCTTCGTGTCGCTTCTTGAATGGTCGAACTACCGGCACGCTCACGCGTGCCGCTCGCCATTCCACTTTTCGCGCCGAACTTGCCCTCTCGCAATTCGCACTTTCGCGCCGCGCGCGGCATAATAGCGCCATGCAACCGACCGAACACCGATCGGCCGTCGGCCAGCTCGCGGACGACCTGCGCTGGCTCGAAGACCACTGCCGCGCTCAGCCGGACCTCGGCGCGCACGCGGGCAACATCCGGCTCGCGTCCGCGCTCGCGCGCAACGTCGTCGGGCCGTACCTCGAAGGCCAAGACGCACGGCCGCTGCACGTCGCGGTCGTCGGCGGGGCCGGCACGGGCAAGAGCACCGTTGCGAATTTCCTCGCGGGGCAAGTCGTCGCGGAGGCGAACCCGCAAGCCGGGTTCACGCGGCACCCCACCGCGTTCCTTCCGCCCGGCCCCGAATACCAGTGGCCCAGCTACATCGGCTTCCTCGGCGGGCTGCACAAAACCAGCGACAACAAACCCGCCAGCGCCGACGAAGACGTGTACGCCGTCAAGCGGCTCGAAAGTAAGGACGGCGCGCCGCACCCGCTGCAAGACTTCGTGATCTGGGACTGCCCGGACATGACGACATGGGCCGCCGAGCACTATGTGGCGCGGCTCATGGAGGTCGCGGCGCTCGCGGACGTGATCGTGTACGTCGCGTCGGACGAGCGCTACAACGACGCGATCCCCACGCAGTTCCTGCACCTGCTGGTGAAGGCCGGCAAAGCGGTCGTGGTCGTGCTTACGAAGATGCGCGAGGCCGACGCGCCCGCGTTCGTCGAACACTTCCGCCAAGAGGTGATCGGGCGGCTGCCGAAGTTGCCGAGCGGCGACACGCCCGCGGTGCCGGTGGTGGCGCTCCCGCAAATGAGCATCGCCGAGCGCAAAGACCCCGGCGGTGCGGGCGCGAAGTATCGCGTGCCGCTGCTGAATCAGATTCTCGTGCAGTGCGACGACCTCGCGGCCGTTCGCGCGCGCACCGCGACCAACGCCGCGCAGTACCTCTCCTCCGCCGGCTCAGGGCTGCTTGAGGTAGCGAAACGCGACCTGACGGAGTTCGACGCGTGGAAAGCGGCGGTCGCGTCCGGGCGCGCCGCGTTCGAAGAGCGGTACCGCGCGCAGTTCCTCTCCGGCGAACAGTTCCAGCGGTTCGACGCCTACCGCGAGCGGCTCCTCGATCTGATCGAACTGCCCGGGGCCGGGCGCATGTTGGGTGCCGCCTTCTGGGTGCTGCGGATGCCCTACCGCCTCACGCGCGATTACATCCTCGGATTGGTGGCCCGGCCGCCGCTGCTCAGCCTGCCCGAAGGGCAAGTGCTGAACGACGCGCTCAAGGGCTGGCTCGACGGCCTGCAAGCCGAAGCGCTGCGCAAAACCGGCGCGCACGCGCTCTGGAAGCAAGTGGCGGTGCGGTTCGAGTCGGAAGTCGGCCCGCAGGCCCGCGACCGGTTCGCCACCGACCTGCGCACCTTCGAGTTGAAAGAGAGCGAGGACCTCGAGAGCGCCGGGCAGGCGCTCGTGTCGGGCATCGAGAACAACCCGGCGCTGCTGTACACGCTGCGCGGCGGCAAGTTCGCGCTCGATGTCGTGCTTGTGGCGAGCGTGGTGTACTTCACGTGGCCGCCGGGTTGGGGCCTGCTGCTCGCGCCGCTGGGCGTGAGCGCGACGCACCAGTTCACGGAGGTGGCCGTTCGCGGGGTGGCCGAAGGGGCCCGCACCCGCGTGCGCGCGCACCGCGAAACGCTGATGCGCACCACGCTGACCGAACCGCTCTCGAAGTGGCTGTGCGAGTGGCCGAGCACCGGCGGCAGTTCGCTGGAGAAACTGCAAACGGTGCTCGCGCGCGTGCCGCAACTGATCGCGCAGATGACCGACCGCGTGCGCGCGAAAGCGGGCGCGTGACACGCGATGGGCGAAAAAACGAGCCGCGAACGCCAGTGAGCGGCAACGCATAAAGGGTGTTTCAACGAAGCGCGTTGCCGCTCACTGGCGTTCGCGGCTCGTTCCACACGTCGCTTTAGGTGGCCCGCGCCAAGAACCACAGGTACGCGACCGGGGCCGCGAACAGCACGCTGTCGGTTACGTCGAGTAGTCCGCCGAACCCGGGAATGCTGCGCGACGCGTCCTTCGCGCCGCAGTCGCGTTTCACCAGCGATTCGGCCAAGTCGCCCAGCACACCGGCCCAACCCACCAGCACCCCGAACGCGAGCGCTTCGGGCGCGCCGAACGGGAACACGTTCGCCACCTGCGCCAGCGCGAGCGCCGCGAGCGCACCCGCGACCGTTCCGCCCGCGAAGCCCTCCCACGTCTTCTTCGGGCTGAGAACCGGCGTCATCTTGTGCTTGCCGAGGAACGTGCCGGTGAAGAACGCGCCGATGTCGTTGCACTTCGGCACGAAGATGACCAGCGCGAGCATGACCGCGCTCGCGGTGGTGTCGAGCGTCAGCCACCGCACCTGCACGAAGAAGCACGGCAACAGACCGAGATAACCCACCGCGAACAGCGCCAGCGCCGCCCGCGGTACCGCAGCGCCCACTTCACCACCAAAGGCGCGCATTTCCACCAGAAGCGCGCCCATCAGCACGCCCGCGAGCGCCACCGCCAAGAGCGCCCACGGCGAAGGAGGCGGCGCACCGAGCGCGACCCGCACCGCCGGGAGCCAGTTCGCCAGCAGCGCCAGCAACACACCGGACGTGACGACGAGGCGCGACGGCCGCGTCGCTTCGGGCAGCAGCAGCACCAGTTCGCGCGACGCGACGACGCCCATGAACAGAACGGCCGCGAGCAGGAACGGGAACCACGCATAGCCCTGTTGCGCAAGGAGTGTGTCGCCGACGAGTACACCGGCCGCGCCGAGCGCGAGTACCGAACCGACCAAAACGCGAGTGCGAATCATCGGGGCATTCTAGCGGGGCGTCTTCTCGATGTACGGCAGGATGAGTACGCGCCAACTGTGCCACCGCTTGCCGTCCGGCCCCAGAACGTAGGGCGGCGGCAGGTGACCGTTCGCATCTGTGTAACTGGCGACCGCCAGCCCGAGTTGCTTGAGGTTTCACTGACTCGTCAGGCGCGCCGCGGTGTCGCGCACGCGCTGCACCGCGACGCCGAGCCAGCCCGCGAGCGCGCCGACGGTGGCGAGGAGCAGCAGCAACCAGTTGCGGCGCACCCACCCGCCCGCGGGAACGGCAGCGGCGGCATCGGCGGTAGACATGAGTGCGCCCTCGTGCGAACTGAGAACGCCCCGCATTGTACCATTGCGCGCGGTTCGGGCGCTCTTTCCGAATTTTTTCGCTCGCGGGTACAATCTACGGGTGTGCCCGCGGCGTCTGGTGTGGTGTAGCCCGCACCGCGCGGGCCGTTCCCGTTTTCCCGGAGCGAATCGCGATGCTTACCTCGTTCGTGCTCTCGATGGCCCTCGCGGCCCCCGTGCCGGCCCCGCCCGCCCCGGTCCCCAGCGGCCCGCTGCCGCGCCTCATGGAACTGAAGGCCGACGCCAGCGGCAAAGTGGTCGTGTCCGTGGTGCGCACCGAAATGCAGAAGGTGCAAGTCGGGGCCGGGAACGCCATCGGGCCGAACGGCGCGCCGCCCGCGGTCATCACCCGCGAGTTCCCGGTTCAGAAGTTCGTCCAAGTGGAACTGAGCGACGTGAAGGACCTCGCCGTTACCACCGCCGACGGCAAGAAGGTGGACGTGGCCGACGCGGTGGCGAAGGTGAAGGCCGGCGCGACCGTGGTCGTTTCGGCCGACGGCAAGCCGGTCAGCCCGAACCACCTGAAGCTGTTCAAGGACGACGTGCTGGTGTTCGCGTCGCCGGAACTGGCCGGCGCGGCCGGGGCCGCGACCGGCGGCATCGCGCCGGGCTTCCCCGGCAAGCCGATCCGCCCGCTGCCCCCGGTTCAGATCCAACCGCTGCCGGGCATCCAAATCCAACCGGCCCCCGCGGTGCTGCCCGTCGCGCCCGGTGGCGTGATCCAAGTGCAGATCGCGCCCGGCGGCGTGCAAGTGCTGCCGGCCCCGGTCGCCCCGCCGGTGGACAAACTGCCGCCGAAGCGCGAAGAGAAGTAACCGCTCGCGCGAGTGCGCGGCGCGCGGGCCGGGGCAACCCGGCCCGCGTTCGTTTTCACCGGGTGCGCGCCCCGCCCGCGGGCGCGAGTTCGCGTTTGAGTTCGGCCCGAACCGTCGCTATATTGAAACACCGCCGCCGCCCGCCGGTACACTCTTCCGACCCGCACCACGCACCGGAGTTTGCATGCCCCCGCGGACGCCATTCGTTCTCTTCGGCGCGCTCGCGCTCGCCGCGGCGGGCCTCGCGTGCGCGAACAAATCCGCACCGGAACCGGCCCCGGTGCTCGCCAGCGCCGCACAAATGCCCGAACCCGTCGCGCAACCGGCGGCGCAACCGCAACCGAAGGCGCAACCGGAAGACCCCGCGTTCAAGCAGAAGATTCAGCCGTTCCTCGCCACATACTGCGTCGCCTGCCACAAGGGCGACAACCCGAAGGCCGGCCTCGCACTCGACGCCTACCAGTCCGAAGCGCACGCCCGCAAGGACCGCAAGAACTGGCTCGCGGTGCAGCACGTCATTGCGGCCGGCGAGATGCCGCCCAAGAACAAGCCGCAGCCCACCAAGGAAGAGAAAGAGTTCTTCCTGACGTGGATCGAAAACTCGCTCACGAAGGTGGATTGCACGCCGAACGCGGTGAAAGACCCCGGGCGCGTCACCATCCGCCGGCTCAACCGCGCGGAGTACAACAACACCATCCGCGACCTGTGCGGCGTGGACTTCAAACCGGCCGCGGACTTCCCCACCGACGACGTGGGCTACGGGTTCGACAACATCGGCGACGTGCTCTCGTTCCAGCCCGTGCTGCTCGAAAAGTACATGGCCGCCGCCGACAAGATTCTGAGCGCGGCGCTCGCGGTGCCGGAAGTGCCCAAGAGCAGCAAGCAGACGTTCCGCACGCAAAACATTCTCGTGATCCCGCGCAGCGCCAAAACCGGGCAGCCGCCGAAGATCGTGTTCACCTCCGAAGGCTCCGCGTTCCTCGAGAAGTTCAACTTCCCGGTCGCGGGCGAGTACGCGGTGCGGTTCAAGGGCACCGGCACCAAGGCGGGCGACGCGTTCCCCAGCGCCACCATTCGCGTGGACGGCAAAGACGTGAAAGCGTTCACCGTGGACGCGGAGCCGGGCAAGGGGAAGGTGTACGAGGTGAAGGGCAAGTTCGCGGCCGGCGAGAAGCGCGTCGCGGTCGCGTTCACGAACGCGTTTGAAGACAAGGCGGCCAAGAAGGTCCGCGAGTTCGGCCTCGAATCCATCGAAATCGAAGGCCCGCTGACCGCGGTCGCACCGCCGGACCCGCCGTCGGTGAAGTTGCTGCTGGTCGCGCGCCCCTCCGGCACCGTGTTCGACCGCGACGCGGCGCAGAAGGTGCTGAGCGAGTTCGCCCGCCGCGCGTACCGCCGCCCGGTGAAGCCGGACGAAGTCGCGCGGCTCATGAAGCTCTACGACGCCGCCGCCAAGACCGACCCGTTCGCCGAAGCGATCAAGCTGCCGATGAAGGCGGTGCTGGTGTCGCCGCACTTCCTCTACCGTATCGAGGAAGACCCGAAGAACCCGACCGACGTGCGCACCATCTCGGACTTCGAGTTCGCCACGCGGCTGAGCTACTTCCTCTGGTCGAGCATGCCGGACGAAGAGCTGTTCGCGCTCGCGGGCAAGAACGAGCTGCGCAAGCCGGGCGTTCTCGAAGCCCAAGTGAAGCGGATGCTGAAGGACCCGAAGGCGAAGGCGCTGTCGGCGAACTTCGCGGCGCAGTGGCTGAACCTGCGGTTGCTCGACACCGTCGTGCCGGATAAAGGGTACTTCCCCTCGTGGGACGACGAGCTGCGCAAGGCGATGGCCGGCGAGGCCGAGGCGTTCTTCGAGCACGTGGTGCAGAACGACCGGCCGATTACCGACTTCATCGACGCGGACTACACGTTCGTGAACGCGCGGCTCGCCCGGCACTACGGCATCAGCGGCGTCACCGGTTCGACCTTCACGAAGGTGAAACTGCCCGACGGGCGGCGCGGCGGCGTGGTGACGATGGCGAGCACGCTCACCGTGACCTCGAACCCGACGCGCACCAGCCCGGTGAAGCGCGGGAAGTGGATTCTGGAAAACGTACTCGGCACGCCGCCGCCGCCGCCGGCCCCGGACGTGCCCGAACTGCCGCCGACCGGCCAACTCAAGGGCACGCTCCGCGAGCAAATGGAACAGCACCGCGCGAACCCGAGTTGCGCCATCTGCCACCAGAAGCTCGACCCGCTCGGCTTCGGGTTGGAGAACTTCAACGCGGTGGGCGAGTGGCGCGCGCAAGACAACAAAAAGAACATCGACGCGAGCGGCGAACTGCCCGACGGGCTGAAGTTCAACGGCCCGGCCGAACTGCGCAAGGTGCTGCTGGGCAAGGCCGACCAGTTCCGCTCGTGTTTCGCGGAGAAATTGCTCACCTTCGGCTTGGGCCGCGGGCTAGAATATTACGATAAGTGTGCGCTCGACGGCATCGTCGCGGCATGCAAGACCAACGGCGACACGTTCTCCGCGGTCGTGCTGGCGACCGTGAAGAGCGACCCGTTCCAGAAGCGCAAGGGAAAGCGAAGCGAATAATGGAGTTATCAGTTCTCAGTAGTCAGTCTTCAGTCGAAGAACAACCGACCGCAAAACTGACAACTGATAACTGAGAACTGATAACCGCGACCGACCTACCCACCGAATCCGCCGATACCCTCGCAACGAGGCGAACGATGAACCGGAAGACGATCTCCCGCCGCACGGCCCTGAAGGGCTTCGGCACCGCGCTCGCGCTGCCGCTGCTCGATTCGCTCGCGCTGGGCGCGCCGACCTCGGCCGCCGCCGTTCCGAAGCGGGCCGCGTTCGTCTACGTTCCCAACGGCGTGAACATGTCCGATTGGACGCCGAAGGGCGAAGGCGCGCTCGGCGAACTGACCGGCATCCTGAAGCCGCTGAACCCGTTCAAGAGCCACCTGAACGTGCTCACCGGGTTGGCGTGCGATAAGGCCCGCGCCAACGGCGACGGCCCCGGCGACCACGCCCGCGCCATGTCCGCGTTCCTCACCGGGCGGCAGCCGCGCAAGACCCACGGCGCGGACATCCGCGCCGGCATCTCCGCCGACCAGCACCTCGCCACCGCCATCGGCGACAAGACCAAGTTCCCATCGCTCGAACTGGGCATCGAGCGCGGCGCGCAGGCCGGCAACTGCGACAGCGGGTACTCGTGCGCGTACTCCTCGAACCTGAGCTGGCGCGCCGAGAGCACGCCGAACGCGAAGGAGTGCGACCCGAAGGCCGTCTTCGACCGGCTGTTCGGCGGGAACGACCCGAAGGAACTGGCAACCGCCCGCGCCAAGCGCGACGCGCAAAACAAGAGCGTCCTCGACTTCGTGCTGGAAGACGCCAAAGACCTGAACAAGACGCTCGGCTCCGGCGACCAGAAGAAGCTGGACGAGTACCTGAGCAGCGTGCGCGAGGTGGAGCAGCGCATCGAGAAGGCGCGCCAAGCCCTGAACGCCCCGCCGCCCAAGACGAACATGCCGCGGCCCGACGCGAAGGACGGCAACTACTGGCGCGACCACCCGCAAGAGCACATCCGCCTGATGTGCGACCTGATGGTGATCGCGTTCCAGACCGACCTGACCCGCGTGGTGACGCTCCCGTTCGCCAACGACGGCAGCAACCGCTCGTACAAGATGATCGAAGTGCCGGAAGGGCACCACGACCTGTCGCACCACGGCAGCGACCCGAAGAAGCTCGAAAAGATCGCGAAGATCAACACGTTCCACACCGAACAACTCGCGTACCTGCTGGGCCGCCTGCAAGCGGTGAAGGAACCGACCGGCGGCACGCTCCTCGACAGCGTGATGCTGGTGTACGGGAGCTGCATCGGCGACGGGAACCGCCACAACCACGACGACCTGCCGATTCTGCTGGCCGGCGGCGGTGGCGGCACCATCAGCGGCGGGCGGCACATCGTGTACCCGAAGCGCGCGGACACGCCGCTGATGAACCTCTACTTGGCGCTGTTCGAGCGGATGGGCGCACCGGCCCGCACCTTCGGCGACAGCACCGGCGTGCTGAAGATCTGATGCGCGCGAAGTGAAGCGAACACCCGCGGCCCGCGCCCAAAGCGCGGGCCGCGGGCGTTTCTGGCAACTCAAGGGCACCGCGATGACCGAACAGACGTTCGACGCGATCCACGCGAGTTGGCCCCGCGTCGATGACCCTTACGCCGCGTTCTTCGACACGATGAAGCGCCCGCGCGAGTGACGCCCGCCGCGCTCACGTTATCCTCACATTTCGCTTGCATTCGCGCCGAGAACGTGGATAACTACGACCACACGTCTTTGCACTCGCTTATTCTCGTTCGGAGGTTTCACATGGTTCCGGTGTCGCGCGCGCGGCGCGCCTTCACGCTCATCGAGTTGCTGGTGGTGATCGCGATCATCGCGATTCTGATCGGCCTGTTGCTGCCCGCGGTCCAGAAGGTGCGCGAGGCCGCCGCCCGCATGCAGTGCAGCAACAACCTGAAGCAACTCGGCCTCGGGTTGCACAACTTCCACGATGTGAACGGCACGCTCCCGAGCGCGCCGGCCATCGCCGCGACCAGCCTCGGGTGGAACAGCTACATCCTCCCGAACATCGAGCAGGACAACATCTGGCGGCAGATGAACCCGAACGTCGGGGCGTACGCGACCGGGGTGAACCGCAACCAAGGGGCGAACCGCATCAAGACGTTCCTGTGCCCCAGTTACTCCGAAGAGCGGTCGGGCAGCACGATCGACAACGCCGCCGGGCAGAACGCCTTCACGATCCACTACGCGGGCAACATGGGGCCGCTCGGCGTGAACCCGCAGACCGGCGCGACCTACGGGCAGAACCCGAGCACGCAGGGCTTCATCGCGACCGACGGGATGCTGCCGTACCACGCGGCCGTGGCCACCGCGAACCCGGCGGCGAAGGTCGGGGTGGCAATCGTGGGCGTCACCGACGGGACGAGCAACACCCTGATGGTGTTCGAAGTCGCGTGGCGCGGGCTGGAACTGGCCCCGCACTCGCTCCGCGCGTGGCCCCGCGGGTGCGCGTGGAACAACGACTGCACGGCGATGAAGAACGTGGCGAACGCGATGCGCACCGTGCGGTACAACGGGGGCAGCAACTACAACAGCATCAGCATGGGGAGCAACCACAGCGGCGGGTGCAACGCGGTCATGGGCGACGGCAGCGTGCGGTTCCTGCGCGAGAGCGTCGACCTGAACCGCGTGCTGAAGCCGATGGCCAGCCGCAACGGCGGCGAAGTGTTCACCGACAACTGACCCCGCACCCCGGAGCCGCACTCATGCGCACCGCACTCGCCGCCGCGGGTCTGCTCGCGGCCCTCGCCCTCGCGGGCTGCTCCGAAGGGGGCCAAGCGCGCAACCGCGTGCAGGGCGCGATCACGGTCGACGGCAAGCCGATCCCGTTCGGCGACATCGTCATCACGCCGGACGGGGCGAAGAAGAACGCCGGCGCGCAGGGGCTCGCGCCGATCCGCGCCGGCCGCTACGACACCGGCGCGGCCGGCGGCAAGGGCTACGGGGGCGGCCCCGCGATCGTCAAGATCACCGGGTTCGATAAGGAGGGCGGCAAGTTGATCTGCGACGCCGAGTTCGCGGTGGAGTTCCCCGCGTCCGGCGACGCGAGCAAAGACATCGACGTGCCGAAGGACAAGGCGAAGGGCGCGACCGGCCCGGACATTTGAACCGCCGCCGCGAGCCGCGGGGGCGGCCCCGCGGCCCCACTCGCGTCACGGCTTCTTGAACTCGATCAGGTCAATCTTCGTGCTGGTGGCGACCGCGCCCTTCGTGGTGCTCTCGACCTTCACGATCATTCCGGGCACGTCGTCGCTCGTCCACGCCTTGGCTTCCGTCGTGGTGCCCATCACCTCGATCTTCGTCGCGGTCCACTTGGTCTTCAGTTCGAGGCCCGCGAACTTCAGCGTTTCGGTACCGGTTTCCGTCTTCACGTCCGGCAACTTCACCTTCGGGTTCACCTTCACGTCCGGCACCGGCACCGTCACCTTCTTGGGCACGTCCCGCTTGAACGGCGTTTTGAACTCCATGCCGGCCACCTTTAGCACCGTTTCGATTGCCAACTTGGTGTCGCTCACGTCGAGCAGGGTGGTGGTGATGAACGACTCGCTCGTCGTGCCCGCGACGGTGGTCGTGGTCTTCAGTGTGACCGAGGCGCCCTTCTTGTACTTGGCCCACTACACGAACTCGGGGTTGTCGATGTCCGCGGCGCGGGCAGCCGAAACGGCCAGTGCCAGAACCGCGAGCGAACAGAACGCGCGACGCATACCGAGCCTCCTGTGCGATACAGTCTCAGCCGGGCCAGTTTATGCGCTCCGGGGCGTCAGTCCAAATCCTCGCGCGCCAAGAAGCGCTCCAGTTCGGCACGCGGCAGCCCGACCGCGCCCACCGCGTAGCCCACGGAGTTGATGACGCGGCGCGCCGCCGGGTCCGGTTCTTCGATCACAGCCTTGTGCAGCACGCCGAGCGGGTTCGTGCCGGCGCACGGGAGCAGCGAGTTGTTCGCCAGAATCAGGAACGGTTCGCCGTGCGGCAGCGGCAACTCCGTGACGAACAGCGCGAGCGCCGCTTCGCCCGCCGGGAACATCGGGTTGTGCGCCTTCAGGTACTCCGCGAGCGGCACCCCGGCGGCGCGGGCCGCGGCGCTCGCGTCCGCGATCCAGAACCGGCTGCGGACGGTGGTGGGCTCGTAGCCGAGCACGAGCAGCGACGCGGGCGGCGCACCGTCGCGGTGGAAGCGCGAACTGACTTGCTGATCGAATCGCCCGAACCGCTCCGGCACGAACGGCACCGGCATCGCCGCGACCAGTTCGACCATCGCGCGGCGCAGCTCGTGCGACGAAACCGCACGAGCGAGCCGCACGAGCGCAAACCCGGGCGCGTCGAGCGCTGCGCGCCACACCCGGCGAAACACTTCCGGTGCGAGCGCCGCCGGGTTGTCCGGATCGAGGAATAGCGGTTCGTTCATGTACTTCACCTACGGGTATCAACCATACCGCGAGACGCCCGCGTGCCTCTCGCAAGAGTGGAGTCGGATTCCGTTGAATCCGCGCGTAGCGGGGCGCGTAGAATGCAGCAACCGTTTCGCGCACCACACAGGACGCACCATGACCGCACCGCGGCCCGGCACCCTCAAGCAGCTCCGCGAAAGCAGCTGGCAATCCAAAAGCGTGAAAGACGAACTGCGCGACAACTACCTCGCCGCCCTCAAAAGCGGCGAGCCGCTGTTCCCCGGGATCGTCGGGTACGACGAGACGGTGATCCCCGAAATCAGCATCGCGGTGCTCGCCGGGCACGACATGCTGTTCCTCGGCGAGAAGGGCCAAGCGAAATCGCGCCTCATGCGCTCGCTCGTGCGGTTCCTCGACGAGTTCGTGCCGTACCTCGACATTCCGGGTAGCGCGGTTCACGAAGACCCGTTCAACCCCATCACCCGCGCGGCGAGAGAATACGTTCGCAACACGCCGGAAGACGAAGTGCGCGTCGCGTGGTGGCCGCGGGCCGAGCGGTACGCGGAGCGCCTCGCCCCGGGCACGAAGTTCGCGGACGTGATCGGCGAGATCGACCCCGCGAAGCTCGCGATGGGCACGAGCATGAGCGCCGAAGACGCGCTCCACTTCGGCCTCATCCCGCGGATGCACCGCGGCATCTTCGCGATGAACGAAATCCCGGAGCTGGACGAACTCATTCAGGTCGGGCTGTTCAACATCCTCGAAGAGCGCGACGTGCAGATTCGCGGCTACCCCATCCAATTCGACTTGGACGTGCTGATCCTGTTCAGCGCGAACCCGAGCACGTTCAACCGCAGCGGGAAGGTGATTCCGCAGCTCAAGGACCGCATCGGCTCCTTGATTCAGACGCACTACCCGCGCGAGCGCGCGCTGGGCATCGAGATCATGGAGCAGGAAGCCGGGGCCGACGCCGCGGGCGTGTTTGTGCCGTACTTCATGAAGGAAATCATCGAGCAGATCAGCGTTTCCGCACGCAAGAGCAAGTACGTCGACCACGCGAGCGGCGTGAGCGCGCGGTTCAGCATCGCGAACTACCGCACGATGATCGCCAGCGCGCGACACCGCGGCGTGCGGCTGAACGAAGCTCCCGCGGTGCCGCGCATTTCGGACCTCGGCCACCTGCCCACGTCTGCGCTCGGCAAACTCGAACTCGACCTGATGGGTTCGCACCAGATGGGCGAGCGCCAAGTGCTAGAAGCGATCGTCGCGGACGCGATCCGCACCGTGTTCGAGGAGTATGTGGAAGCGCACGGGCTGGACGAAATCGGCGACGTGTTCGCGAAGGGCGTGAAGATCGAAGTGGGCGACATGTTACCATCGTCGGAGTACGCGAAGCGGCTGAAGCGGGTGCCGAAGGCGTGGGAAAAGGCGTTCGAGGTGAACACGGGCGAGAGCGACGCGGTGCGCGCGAGCTGCGTGGAGTTCGTGCTGGCGGGCCTGTACGCGACCGACCGCATCAGCCGCGGCACCCGCCACGGCCGCATGACCTACGAGACGTGAGCGTGGCAAAGGGCGCGCGAAAACCGAAGGCGAAACCGGACCCGTACCCACCGGGTTGGGAGCCGTTTGTGGCCGCGATCAACGCGAACCTCGACGAGGACGTACCGCGTCTCATGTTCGCCGACTGGCTGCAAGAGAACGGCGACGAAGCCCGCGCCGAGTTCATCCGCATTCAGTGCGAGCTCTATCGCGTTCACCCGAACTGGGAGAATCGGGCGCTACACGAGCGCTACTTCTCCGACCGGCACCGCGCGCTGTACGAGCGGCAGAACCGACTCCGTTCGGAGAACTTCAATCGCTGGGTCGGGTCGCTACCGGAGTGGACGCGGAGCACCACTTGGGCATTCCGGCGGGGCTTTTGCCACTTCTTTGCGGCGAGCGCGCTACAGTGGCTCGCAGAGGGCGAGCACATCCGTCGCCAGACGGCCACCGAACAGCTCGCGCGCAGCTCGACCAACCCGCGCACCAAGACCCCGTGGGGCGCGCTGTTCGGTTCGGCTGCGACAACGGGATTGAAGGAACTGCTTCTGCCCGATCTCGACTCCGAGGGCGCGAAACTCTTGGCCGGTTCCGCCGTGCTCTGCTCGCTCCGCGAACTGAGCGTCGGCAAACTGGGCAAATGGCGAATCGACGCGGAGGCGGCGCGGCAACTCGTCTCCAGCCCGCGACTGGCCGGTTTGCGGGCGCTGCGCGTCACGTCGAACTACGTTGGCGACGCCGTTGCGTCGGCGCTCGTGAACGCGCACGTTGTCGAATTGGACGCACTCGAATTGGTGTGTGCGGGTATCAGTTCCGCTTCGTTCCAATCGCTGTTGCCGGCACCGGTCGTGCGGCGGTTACGGTGCCTCAACGTTCAAGCCGGCGCGCTCGGCGATTCGGACGTTGCCGCGCTGGCCGCGTCCCCGCTGGCGGGGCTTGAGGAACTGAACCTCCGCTACACCGGTCTGACCGCGAAAGCCGCCCACTCGCTCGCATCGTGGCCCGGTTTGCGCGGCGTGCGCGTCCTCCACCTCGCGGGTACGAGATTGGGGGAAGCCGGCGTTCGGGAACTGCTGGCGAGCAACCACCTGACGGCAGTTGACGAACTCGAACTCCCAGAGCGCGACATCGGGCGGCGCGCCCAACGAGAAATCGAAGCGCTTCCCGAGTTCGCCCGCATTCGGTACGCGACGTTCGCATCCTGACCAACCGCTCGGTGCCGAGAAACACAATGAACACGAACGACACACAGACGCTCGGCGGGATCGTACACACCTACCAGCGGTACGACCCGGTGAACTTCCCGTCGCCCACCGCGCCGCCACCGGACATGGTGTCGCCGATGATGGAGCACATGCTCGCGTTCGGCGACACCGACGAGTTCACCGAAGAGCAACTTGCGAACGCCATTCACCTCGACGCGTCGCAGATCGCCGGGTTGGGGCCGAGCATTGATTCACTCAAGAAGCAGTTGCTCGAGCGCAAGCGTAAGATTCTCGAAACCTACGAAACCAAGGCCGCGGAGAAGGCCGCGGAGCGCGCGTTCCGCGACGCGGCGCAGCACGCCAAACCGCCGAAGAAGCTCGACGACGATTTCCGCAAGGCCGTGAAGCAGGAACAACTCGCGGACCTCGAAGCGCTGTATTTCCGCGTCAACGACGACACCAGCGACTTCGCCCGCGACCTCGTGCAGGTGTCCAACGCGCTGGGCGAAAAGTATCAGGTGGACGAACTCGCAGCGAAGTACGATTTCACCGGGCGTCAGAAGATGAGCGTGCCCGAGGCGCTGGAGATCAAAGAGGAACTGGAGACGATCGACAAACTCCTCAAGCAATTGGAGGAGGCCAAGAAGACGGCGCAGCTCGCCATCATTGATATGGAGGAACTACAGCAGTTCGCGGAACCCGGTGATATTGAGGCACTGAAGGCGCTGCAACAACAGGTCGAAGACTACATCAAAGAGCAGGCCGAGAAGCAGGGGTTGGAGGGCGACGGGAACGGCAAGTACCGGCTCACGCCGAAGGCGCTGCGGCTGTTCCAATCGAAGGTGCTCACGCAAATCTTCAGCGACATGCAGGCGTCGCGCACCGGGCGGCACCCGGACGCGGTCGCGGGCGAAGGGGCCGTCGAGACGCCGAAAACCAAGCCCTACGAGTTCGGCGATTCCGTCGCGCAAATGGACATCCCCGCGAGCATGGTCAACGCCCTGCTACGCGCGGGCCCCGGGTTGCCGGTGCGCATGAAGCCCGAAGACATCCAGATTCACAACACCCGCGTGAACCCGAAGGCCGCGACGTGTGTGCTGTTGGATATGTCCGGTTCGATGCGCTACGACGGGCAATACATCAACGTGAAGCGCATGGGCCTCGCGCTCGACGGACTGATTCGCAGCGAATACCCCGGTGACTATCTGCAATTCGTGGAGATGTATACGTTCGCCAAACCGCGCCACCTGTCCGAAATCGCCGGGCTGATGCCGAAGCCGGTCACCATCTTCAACCCGGTGGTGCGGTTGAAGGCCGACATGAGCAACCCGAGCGTGAGCGAGTTCGCGATACCGCACCACTTCACGAACATTCAGCACGCGCTCCAGACCGCGCGCCGGTGCCTCACGAACCAAGACACGCCGAACAAGCAGATCGTGCTGATTACCGACGGGTTGCCCACGGCGCACTTCGAGGGCAGCACGCTGTTCATGCTCTACCCGCCGGACCCGCGGACGGAGAGCGCCACCATGCGCGAAGCGCTGCTCTGCGACCGCGCCGGCATCACAATCAACATATTCCTACTATCCAACTGGAACCAATCGCAAGAGGACGTGCAGTTCGCGTACAAGATGGCGCAGGCGACGAAGGGTCGTGTCGTCTTTACCGCCGGGCGCGATTTGGACCGTTATGTCATCTGGGACTACATCAAGCGTCGCAAACAGATTGTTTCCGGCTAATGTGATGTGAGCCGCGCGCCGAGAATGCAGAAACGTACAACTCTGTGCTGAGGGTTTCTTGATGCCCCGCGCGCTACTCACCTGTGTCGTGCTGTTCGCGGTGCCCGCGGCGGCCCGCGCCGACGATTACTTCGTGACGCTGTTCTGCGCCGAATCGGTGCCGTATCGCCCCACGGATACGCACTCGTTCGTTTCGCTCGCTCGCGTGCCCGCCGCGGGTGCAACAGAGTTGGACGCGATCTGCTGGGGGCCGGCGAACATGAAGATTCGCGGCCTCACGCTGCGCCCCGAAGAGGGCAAGAACTTCACACTCACCGAAACGCTGGATTGGGTGAAGGGCAACTGTTGGCGCGTGTCGGTGTGGGGGCCGTACAAGGTGGAGCGCGAGTTGTATTGCGCGCTCAAGGCGCAAGCGGAGCGCCTCAATACCGGCACGGTGAAGTACAAGCCCACCGACACCTTCCAGCGCCGCACCGTCGCGCAGAACTGCTACCACGCGCTCACGAGTCCGGTCGCGCCACTGAAGCGGTACGCGGGCGCGTTCACCGCGGGCGACGCGGCCGGAACCACCATTTTGCAAGCCTACAAACCGTATCTCATCGACCCGTGCACCACGCACGACGAGATTCTGCAACTGATCGGCGCGGACAAGTACGAACTGACGCGCCGCTCGTTCGCGTACCAACCGGGCCGCGCGGACGCGATCCGCTCAGCCGTCGGGCGGTAGTCACTTCGCGTACAGCTTCTTCACCTTCCGCGCGATCAGCCAATCGGTGAGGCGCGGGAAGAACTTGTTGAACCGCAGCAGCCACACGGCCTCGGTGCCGATCACCAGTTCGCGCTTGTTGCGGCGCACCGCCCGCACGATCTGCTCGCTGAGGTATTCGGGCGTCATCCCCTTGTGAAAGTCGAGGTTGGCGCGGCCGTCGCGCCGCAGCAGATTCTTCTCGAACCCGCCGACGGTGCGCCCGGGTACCACCGTCACCACGTCCACGCCGAAGCGTGCGAACTCGCACCGCCACGCTTCGCACATCGCAATCAGGGCGAACTTGCTCGCGGAGTATTCGGGCCACGCGGGCAGGCCCTTGCGCCCGCACCGCGAGGTCACGTTCACCACCGCCGGTTGGTTCCCTTCTGTGAGGTGCGGCATCGACAACCGCGTCAGTTCCACCGGGGCGAAGAAGTTCACTTCCATCACGGTGCGGTTGATCTCTTCCGTCGAATCCGCGAAGTGGCCCCAACTGCCGACGCCAGCGTTGTTCACCAGCAGGTCCAAGCCGCCGAACGCCGCGACCGCCGAATCCACGAGGCGCTTGCGCTGGTCCGCGATGGTCACGTCGGTGGGCACCACGAGGACGTCGCCGCCCTGCCCCTTCAGCCGCGCCGCGAGTTCGTTCAGCGTGCCTTCGTTACGCGAAGCGAGCGCGACGCGCGCCCCGGCCTTCACGAGTTCGGTGGCGAGCGCTTGGCCGATTGCGCCGCTCGCCCCGGTGATGATCGCCCGCTTGCCCTTCAGATCGCGCGCCATGTCGGTAGCCCTCCATCGCCATCATAGGTGAAGCGCCGCGGCGCGCGACCTATGCTGGCGCGGAAGGCGCGAACGTGCGCGAAGGCTCAACAGCGCAGTTTGCGCAGCCGATACAACCGGCAATTCCACCGGCGGACTTACGTCGCGCCGCTCGCCGCGCACAACTCGAACCTCCGCGGCACTTCCCGTATCCTTTCCCGCATGACACGCACACGCTTCGCGCCCAGCCCCACGGGCTATTTGCACATCGGCGGCGTCCGCACGGCGCTGTTCAACTGGCTGTACGCCCGGCGGCACGGCGGGCAGTTCGTACTCCGCATCGACGACACCGACGCGGCCCGCAACCGCGCCGAGGCCGTGAAGCCGATTTTGGACGGTTTCGCGTGGCTCGGCATGAACTGGGACGAAGGCCCGACCGCCGACGGCAGCGGTGAGAGTTTCGGCCCGCACGCGCCGTACTTCCAGAGCCAGCGGAACGACAAGTACGTCGAAGCCGCGATGAAGCTCATGGCCGCGGGGTGCGCGTACCCCGACTACACCACGCAAGCCGAGCAGGACCAGCGCCGCGAGATCGCGCAGCGCATGAAGAAGGCGTACGTTCACCGCGGCAGCAACCGCGACGTACCGCCGGAGGAGAACCTGCGCCAGTACAAAGAGAAACCGGCCCCGGTCCTACTGCGCGTGCCGGAAGGCGAGGTCGTCGTGTTCGAGGATCACGTTCGCGGGCGCGTGGAGGTGAACACCGACACGATCCGCGACCCGGCCCTGCTGCGCGCTCCCAACGAGAAGGGCGTGACCGGCGCGCTGTACAGCTTCGCGACGGTGGTGGACGAGATCGACTTCGGCATCACGCACGTGATTCGCGCCGAGGAGCACTTGGCGAACACCCCGGTGCAAGTGCTGCTGTTCAAGGCGCTCGGCGGAACTCCACCGGAGTTCG
Source organism: Gemmata sp. (assembly GCA_022843445.1). GTDB lineage: Bacteria > Planctomycetota > Planctomycetia > Gemmatales > Gemmataceae > Gemmata. The sequence goes on along the minus strand of JALHNS010000034.1, from coordinate 7,457 downwards.
CGCACGTTCCGCTCATCTACCGGAACGGGAAGAAGATCAGCAAGCGCGACCTGCCGCCGCTTTCTGCGGAGGAGGTAGCGAAGCTGAAGGCGTGTGGGTGGACCGACGACGAGTTGAAGGGCCGCGACGACCTGAACCTCGCGACGGTCGCGTACTATCGCGAACTCGGCTACTTGCCCGAAGCGCTGGTGAACTACCTCGTGCGCCTCGGTTGGGCGCTGAACGCCACCGACGAGATTTTCCCGCTGCAATCCGTGATCGCCGCGTTCGACACGAAGGACGTGACGAAAGCCCCGGGCAACTTCGACGAGAAGAAGCTGATGTGGGTGCAAACGGAGTACATGAAGCTGCTCTCGCCGGCGGAGAAGTTGGAGAAGGCGCTTCCGTACATGCGGCGGGCGAAGTTGGTCGGCGCCCCGGTCGACCCGGCGGCGCACGCGCTGCTGCTGAAGATCACCGAGATGAGCGGGGAGCGCATCAAACTGCTCTCGGACCTCGTGTTCTACGCCGCGCCGCTGCTGAAGGACGCCATCGAGTACCGGCCGCAACTGCTCGCGGAGCGCCTGACGAAAGCCGGCGGCCCGGAGCGCCTGCGCGCGTTCGCCGACGTGCTCCGAACGGCGGAGCCGTTCGACCCGCCGACGATCCTAGCGGCGTTCATGGGCTTCGCGACCGCGCAGAACATGAAGCCGAAGGACTTGGACGGCGCTCTCCGCGTCGCGCTGACCGGCGAAACGGTGGGCTTCGGCCTACCGGAAACGCTGTCGCTCCTCGGTCGCGACAAGGCACTCGCCCGCATTGAGGCGGCGCTCAAAGTCGGGTAACCTAGGAGAAAGGAGGGCCGACATGGTCACTGCACTACTGCGCGAACTCGCCGGCCCGTACCCGCCATTCTTCCCATTTGAAGAACTGTGGCACCTCTACCATCATGCGCCCCAGCATCTCGTGAGCGCTTGGGAGAATGCTTGTCGCCGTGCCCTGCAAACTGGTGACGCAGAGGAACTTCACGCCACACGGAACGACTATCAAGCGCTGCTTTTGGGCCACCTGAAGGTGCTTGATGGCCATCTCATGCTTTTCCAGTGTTTTCTGAACGAATATCCACACAGGCAGTTCGAGGAACGGATGCGTCGCACACGCGACGCACTCCAGCGCCACTACGACGCGCTGTTCCCGCGCTGGCAAACGATTGACGACCTCGAAGCGCTGCTCCTCGAACGCGCGTCGATCTCGAACGAGCAACTCAAGGCGCTCGCCGCCGCGCACGCCCCGCCGCAGGCGTGGTACGACGAACCGGACACTGCCGCGAAGGAGTGAGCCGTGAGTTCGCCCCTTCAACAGGGCCGGATCGTGTGGGTTGAGTTGCTCGATCCGCAGGGTCGCAACCCAAAGCGCCGCCCCGCGGTCGTACTGACGCCGACCGCAGAAATCGTTGCGGGCGGCGAGGTCGTCGTTGCGGCCCTATCGTCACAAATCGATCAGTCGCCGCCCGAAGTGTCCGTAGAACTTCCGTGGCACCGCGACGGGCACCCGCGCACGAAGCTGAACCGGCGAAACGTCGTCGTGTGCTCGTGGCTCGTCACGGTACCGGTCGCGGCGGTTCTGCCCGAAGACTTCGGCGGAACGGTTCCGTTCGCACAAATGGCTCGCGTTCTGGAAGTCGTGCGCGGCCTTACTCCGCCCGCGCCACCACCGTTGCCACCGCCACCACCCGAACCCGCATCGGACGCATGAAAGAATTCGACCTGATCGGCCTCGGCAACTCGCTCGTGGACATCCTCCTCGAACTGACCGACGCGGAGTTCGCTCCGCTCGGCTTCGAGAAGGGCACCATGCGCCTCACCGAGCGCGACGAGCAGCAACAGTTGCTGAAGGCGTTCGCGGACCACGAACCGCGACTCGTCAGCGGCGGGAGCGTCGCCAACTCGGTCATCGCGTGCTCGCAACTCGGCGGGAGTGGCGCGTTCATCGGCTGCGTGGCCGACGACCGCTACGGCCTGCACTATCAGGAAGAGTTCAAGGAACTGGACATCGACTTCGTGAACGACCCGCTCGTCGGCGAAGCCACCGGCACCTGCGTGAGCATCATCACGCCGGACGCGGAGCGCACCATGCGCACCTGCTTGGCGGTGTCCAGCCACTTGGCCGCGCGGCACGTTCCCGCGGCGCGCATCGCGGCCAGCGAATGGCTGTTCGTGGAGGGCTACATCTTCGCGAACCCGGCCACCGGGCAGCACGCGGTGCGCGAGGCGATTCGCGCCGCGAAGGCCGCCGGTACGAAGGTCGCGCTCACCTGCTCCGATGCGTTCGTGCCGCAAGTGTTCGGCGACGCCTTCCGCGAAGCCCTCGTGCAGAGCGACCTGCTGTTCTGCAACGCGACCGAGGCCGTGGCCGTGGCCGGCGGCGCGACCGCCGAAGAAGCGTTCGCGCGCATGAAAGCCCTCGTGCCGAACGCGGTGGTGACGGACGGCCCCAACGGCGCGTTCGTGCGGTACCACGGCGGCGAGTGGCACGTGCCGGCGTACCCGTGCAAACCGGTCGATCTCACCGGGGCCGGTGACATGATGGCCGGTTCGTTCCTGTACGGGATCACGCACGGTGTGCCCGCCGACCGCGCCGCGCGGGCCGCGAACTTCCTCGCAATGAAGGTCATCACGCAGATCGGCGCGCGGTTGCACCACGGCGCGAAAGAGTGCTGGGCCGAAACCCTCGCGTGACCCGCGCTGTTGACATTTATGAACTTCAGTATACTATAGGTGTATTGCGCCGCGTGCCGGTGTAGGGTCTTTCGTTCACACGCGCGAACTCGATACGCGACACGAACGGGCCGGTTTTTCGGCCCCGCAGACGGCGGGGGGTATAGCGCGTGACGGGTTGGCCAACTCGCCGGCCGGAACGCACAAAACACTAGGATTTCTAGGGAATTGTGCGAGTTGGCCAGTTGGCCAACTCGGCCGGCCAGCTCTGACCAACACGGGGCGTCTTGGCCAACCGAGGTTGGGGGCGCAACCTGCTACAATCACAGCTCGGCACGGTCGCGGCACACGGGCACAGGCACATGGGAAAAACGCGAACGTTCATCGGGGTCGATGTGGGCGCGGAGGTGCGCGACAGCGCCGCCGCGCTCCAACAGGAACTCGCGCGCGCCTGCGACGGCGTGAACTGGGTGACCGCGGACAACTACCACGTCACGCTGCTGTTCGTCGGCGACGTGGACGACACCGACCTGCACGCGATCTGCCGCGCGGTGAAATCCGTGGCCGCGACCGAACCCGCGTTCGACCTGCGGGTGTCTGGTGTGGGGGCGTTCCCGAACGCGCGCCGGCCGAAGGTGCTGTGGGGCGCGGTGAGCGAAGGCGCGACCCACTTGCAGCGCCTGTACGCGGGGATCGAGGAGCAGTTGCTGAACCTGCGGTGCTACCGCGCCGAAGAGCGCGGGTACACGCCGCACCTCACGCTCGGCCGCGTCACGACGCCCGAGGCCGGGTTCGCGGCCGCAGCGCAGCTGCCGAAACACGAGGGTTGGGAGGCGGGCCGCGCGCGGGTGACCGAGGTGCTGGTGTTCAGCAGCGAGTTGGAGCGCGACGGCCCGGTGTACCGCGTGATCGGCCGCGCCCCGCTCACCGGGAAGCCGGCCCGCCGGGCGTGACCGCACGGCCCCGCGACCGGGCGCTCGCGCCGGCGCGGAGCGCGTTTTCCGAACCGACGTTCGCGGTGTCGAGCGCTCTCGACGCGCCCGCGGTGGGACGGCCCCCTCCGCACACCGGGGCGACTACTCGCCCGCGGCGGCGAACAGGGCCCCCACCTCGTCGGCGGTCGGCGCGCGGCCGAGCACGCGCAGCGAATCGAACGCGACCGTCGCCGCGCCGCTTCCCGGCCCGATGTCGAGGCCGAGCCGGTTGCTGTCCCGCGTGCGGCGCGTCAGCTTCCCGGTGCCCACCAGTTTGCCGTCGAGGAACAACTGCTGCCCGGCCGGGCCGACGCTCGAAACGGCGTGGTGCCACTCGCCGTCGTTCACCTTCGCGGCACTCGCGAGCGGCGCGTCGCCGGCGAGGCGGAACTCCAGTTTGCCGCCGGCGATCGCGACGACGTGATCGGACCAGCGGTTGTTGTAACTGCTGTACCGCTTCGCCTCGCACAGCCGCGCGGACTCGTCGTTTGTGCGGAACCAGAAGCTCACCGCGTAGTTCGCGGCCGGCAACCGGAGTTCCTCGTCGATCGGGAACAGCGCCGGGGCGAACTCGCCGTTCGCACTCAGTTCGATGCCGGTGCCGACTTTGCCCGGCACGCGCTTGGCCGCGCCGGTGAGTCGGCCGAACACGTCGCCCCCGGTCGCGCTCCATTCGAGCGCGCCGGTTTTCGTCTCGAAGTCGAACCGCGCGAGTTCGGCCGGGCGCGCCTCCGTCACCAATTCGACCGCCTTCGAGCGGCCCGCCGGCTTCGGGTGCAGGAACGCCGGCAGGATCGCGCGGCGGTCCAGCCTCGGTGTGTCGGAACTGAGAGCGACCGCCGCTTCGCCCTTCTTGAACCCGCACTCGAGCCGCACGTCCACGCGCTGCCCGGCCGCGAGTCGCACCCGCACCGCGTTCGTTTCGCGCGTCGAGTCGATGACGAGTTTCCCGTTCAGCCAGAGCTTGGTGAACAGCGGCCTGCCGCGGTCGCGCCACGGGAAGCTGCCGCGCACCTCGAACCGCACGTCCTCGTTGGTCGCGGCCTCGAACTGCCCGGTCCAGCGCGCGCTGAACACGTTCGCGGTAATCGCCTTGTCCGGCGCGCCCTTGCCCCAGTTGAAGTACACCACCTTATCGAGCCGCGACACGGCCGGTTCGCCGGTGCAGTCCGGGGTGTTGAAGTACTCGCCGGTCAGCCCGGTGCCGTCGCGCTTGGCCGCACCCTTCGCCGGTTCCTTCAGGGTGAACTTGCCCTCTTGCCGGTGCCAGCCGTCCCACCCGGTGATGCGATAGATCGGCGCGCCTCCGCCGGAGTTGAGCGCGAAGTACAGCACCTCGCCGGTCTTCGGGTTCGCGTGCAGCCGGCCACACGGGTACTCGTTGGCGTTGAGGATGCCGTAGGCGTCTTTCGTGGTGAAATCGGTGGGCACGCGCAGCAGTTCGTCGACGTAGAGGCCGTCTTCGGTCCACACGGTGGGCCGCGCGGCCTCTTCGTCGGAGGCGTCGCCCCAGATCACGCACCCGCGCGCGAGGCCGACCAGCCCGCGGGCCATCGCGGTGCTGCCGGTCTCGTGGTCGTCGTCCGGGCTGTGCCGGCCGGCGCTCCACACCGGCTTTCCGGCTTTGTCCCACTTCACCAAGCGGTCGATGCCGGAGCACGAGTTGTAGTACCACGCGCCGTGGTTCTCGTGCGTCTCGTTCGGGTTCGAGAGCGCTTCGGAGAAGCAGCCGAACAGCGCGCCGCCGGGGCCGCGCCGGTAGTCGTTGCCGAAGTACGCTTTGCCGGCTTCGGCCCACGGCGCGAGCTTCGCGGGTGCGGCCGGGTCGTACACCGGCGCGCCGGCGGCGGTCACGCGCACCGGGTCGAACCGCGCACCGGGATTGTAGTCGGTGGGCGTCGGCGTTGTGTACAGCGCGAGCGTTTCGGGATCGACCCACCCGCCGAGCCGGTGGCCCTTCAGCCACGTCACTTCGTCGTCGGTGGCGCGGCCGTCGCCGTTCAGGTCGGCCCACAGGTACGGCTTCTTGTCGCGCTTGCCACTCGCCGCGCAGGGGCGCACGGCCTTCGCCTTCGGGTCGTAGATCGCCAGCGCGAGGCCGTTCGGCTCCAGCGCGCCGCCCTGAATGTACACGCGGCCGTCGCGCTCGAAGGCGTGCGGCACGGTGGGCACGCGCGCGAACGGGTTCGCGGCGAACACGTCTTGGTACACCTCGGCGACGCGCCACGTCTTCCGCGCGTAGTCGATTTCCCAGCGTACAAGCCCCGGTTGCGGGGCGTTGGCGAGCGTCCACACGAACCGCGGGTCGGCCGGTTCCGGGCACGCGATCACGCCGTAGTGCTGTGCCCCGTACCACTCGCGCAAGAGCTTGCCGTCGGCGTCGAACCGGGCCGTGCGGCGCGGCGGCGTGTGGTTGCCCTCGGTGACGACGAACCCGCCGTCCGGGGCGGCTTCGATGTCCGAGATGCCGCGGAACTCGGTCGGCACGTACGCGCCGTCGCCGCGCCCTTCGGGCTTCCCGAACGCCTTCAGCAACTGGCCGGTGGCGCTGAACCGCTTCACTTGGTGGTGCGGCTTCGCGCCGGGGAATTTGGAGCTGTTCTCGGCGACGGAGATGTCGCCGTTCGCGTGAACCGTGAGCCGCCACGGGTTCTGGAGTTGGTCCGCGGCGATCACCGAGCGCGGGTCCTTGCCGTCGCGCGCGAACGCGACCACCGCACCGCCGACCAGCGCGTACGCGGTACCGTCCGGCCCGCACGCGACCCCGGCCAAGTCCTTCAGCCCCGTGCGCGTGTGAGCCGGCTTGCCGTCCTTCGCACCGAACCACGTGACCGCGGCGCGGTGCGGGTACGCGGCGAGGATCAGCCCGTTCTTCGCGTCCGCGGCGAGGTCGCGCGGGCACTCCGCGCCGTGCAGCTTGCGCTTCTGTTCGTCGCTAGCGCTCGCGGGCGGTTTGAAGCCGTCCCAGCACAGGTTCCACGGCTTCGGGTCGTAGTTCCCGCCGGTGAACACGCGCCCGGTTTTCGCGTCGTAGCCGTACAGGTCGCCGTTGGGCAGCAGTTCGAACACTCGGTCGCTCACGAGGCACACCGCGACGGTGCCCTGCGCCCACGGGTCGGCGCTCCAGCGGTCGCCGGCCCACACGTGTCGGCCGTTCAGGTCGGTCTTGAGCGCGTAGTGCCCGCCCTCGTTGGTCGCGCCGACGCGGTACAGGCCGGTGGCATCAATAGCGGCACCGACCGGCGCTTCGTGGTTGCCGGTCGCGCGCTCCCACGGCGGATCGACGTTCTGCCCGATCTGCGTGACGAACTCGGCGCGCAGCCCCTCGGTGGCGACGAGCTTCCACGTGTACTCGCCGGCCGGGAGCGGCGCGCCGTAGCGGTCGAGGCCGTCCCACGTCGCGGTGTGTTTCCCGGCCGGGTGCGGTTTGCCGGTGAGGAGCGTGCGCACCATGCGCCCGTCGCGGTCGTACACCGCGAGCGAGGCGCGCCCGGGTTTGGGCACGTCGTAGGAAATGGCGACGGCGGGTTCCGGCGCGGCGGGCGCGAGTGGCGCTTCGGCGCACAGCGCCACGAGCGCGACCGGAAGCCCGACCGCGCACACAAGGGGGAGGCGCATCGCGGTTGTCCTTTCAACGAATCGGGCGCTCGGGCGGCGAAGGCGCTTCGAGGTCCTGCATCCAGAATTCGGGTTGGGAGAGCAGGACGCGCATGCGGTCGTTGTCGCGGTCGGTCAAGGTGCGGAGCGCGGCGGCAGCGCGAGCGCCGTAGTCGGCGGCGGCGCGGGC
>JALHNS010000033.1 GCA_022843445.1 Gemmata sp. | reverse complement strand
GAGCGAGGTCGGCGCCGGCTCGCTCGGCGCGGGGTCCGCGGCCAGCTTCGGCGGCGACAGCGGCGGCTCCGGTTCGGTCTCCTCGAACACCTCGTCCATCTCCGCGTCGTCCACCTTCTTCCGCATCAGGAAGTAAATGACGGTCGCGGCCGACCAGAAGAAACTGTAGCTGAAGCCGAGCATCATCAGGAACGCGAGCGTGAGCAAGAAGCACACGATGCCCGCGCCCCACGTGTTGTGGTAGTAGAAGTCGGCGCGGGCGGTCTTGAACGCGTCCTCGTTCACCGGGCGGTAGGTCATCACTTGGCGCGTGGCGCGGGCGGGGTCGTTGGTTTCTTTGCCGTCGCGGTCGATGCCGGCCCACTCGCCGCGGATGGCGTAGGGGCTGTCCTTGGTGAGCAACTCGCGCCAGCCGAACGACTCGGGGGCGTAAATGAACAGGTACTCGGGCTTCCGCTCCGGCCAGATCACGCTCGCGGTCAGGCCCGCGCCCCACTTGCCCACGTACACCGCGACCGACGCGAAGAACAGCACGAACAGCGTGACCGCGGCCCCGTAGAGCACCGCGACCAGCCAGTTCCACAGGTACTGCCACGGCGCTTGGTACACGTAGTTCACCGAGCGGCTGAGCGCGTCGATGGTGTCGCTCTGGTCGCCCTCGGCGCTGAGCGTGCAGTACATCATCGGGTAGCCGACCAAGCCGATCAGGAACACCGTCATGATCGCGCCGCCCGCGAGCACCACCGGCAGGCCGAACCCGAACAGCACCACGTCGCCCAGAATCGGGATCAGCGCGACGAAGCTGTAGAGGATGAGGCCGAACACCACCGCCGCAATAATGGCGATGGGCACCAGCGGCGCGCCCAAGTAGCTCGTGTACCGCTGCGCGACGAAGCTCACCGCTTGGCCGAGTGAGATCGGGCCTTTGTTCGCTAGTTGAACCGCGGCGAGCCGGGTGATGACGCCGCCGCAGAACGCCCAGACCGCCACGTTCGACAGCAGAATGAGGAACAGGTACAGGCGCGTTTGCGTGCTGACGCCGGGCGACACGAGCTTCGCCACCGGCAGCAGCACCTTCACGAGCGGTTCGACGAGCACCGGCACCGAGCCGCCGAAGAACCCGACCACGGCCTTCTCGCGGTCGGCCGCGGAGCCGCCGATCACGTCGGTGCCGAACAGGAACGGGTTGGGCCCGCGGTACTCGTACCACGGGAGCGTGCGGAGCCGCCCGCCGGGGCCGGCGAGCGCGTCGAGCTGCTGCCACTGCGCGTAGTCGCGGTCGTAGCGGGCCTGCGCCTCCTTCGCGGCGGCGGCGTCGAGGTCGTCGGACTTCCACGGCTGCCCGGTCTTCGGGTCGTCGCCCGCGGCGAGCACCTTCTTGATGTACTCTTTCGAGTAGTCCTCGCCGTCGCGGTTCGGGGCCTTGTACCAGAACACCGCCGAGAGCACGTACCACAGGATCGACATCGCGAGGATGCCGAGCGCGGCGACGAACAGCTTCCGCGGGTCGAGCGCGATCTGGAAGCAGCGGAAGATGTTGGTCCACGGTAGGGCCGTGCGGTAGCTGAACGCCCCGGTCTGTTCGCGCCCGTCGGCCATGCTGGCTCCTGTAAAACGCTAACTGGAAATGCGCGTGGCCCGCGGTCGCGGGCAGGGGGAGATTGTACCGGCACCGGGGGTTGTGGCAATCGCGCGCCCCGGAACGCGCGAAGCGGCCCGCGGCGCGCCACCGGGCGCGTCGCGGGTCCGCTCTGGGGATGGGGCCGGAGCCGGGCGGTTAGAAGAAGAACCCGATACCCACGTTGAACCCGTGCAGCAGGCGGAACGCCCGGCTGCCGACGTTCGGGTCGATGTTCCCGACGTTGAACCCGACCGGCTCGCGCATCTGCCGCGTGTTGAAGAACGTGATCCCCTGATAGCCGAGCTTCAACTGGATGCCCTCGGTCGGGTAGAACCAGAAGTTGAACTCGCCGGTGGCGCTGGGCACCAGATCGAAGCCCTCGCGCCCGAACTTGGCCTGCACGCTCTCGTCGCCCAGTTTGTACTTGGCCCGAATCTTGTGCACGTTCATGTACAGCGCCCCGGTCAGGTCCAAACTGGCCGAGAACATGCTCCCGAGGTACACCTCGTGCCCGCACCCCACGAACAGACCGTACATGCGCTGCGACAGCGTGTTCGAGTAGTTCGCGGTGTTCCGCGGGTCTTGCGTGCCGTCTTGGGCGACGTCCACGGTGCGCCAGCGGAACCGCTCGAAGATCCACGCGAACCGCGCACCGGACAGGCCGTAGATGCTGCTGTACTCGGTGGCGAACATGGGCACCCGCGCGCCCACCTCGGCCTGCTGGTACCGCTGCGTGAAGCGGATGTCCATGATGTCGGCGGCGTTCCAGATGCCGAACGTGTTGAACGAGCCGTTGTTGCCGCCGTCCGCGTTGGTGTCGAGGCCCGGGCCGCCGAACGCCGGGTTGAAGTTGAACACCGGCGACGACAGGAACGAGTCGGCGAGGTCGGGCCGCACGTTGAAGCCCTGAGCCGCTTGCGTGGCCCCGGCCCGGTAGTGCGCGTCGTAGAACTGCATGTAGTTGAAGTACACCCGCGTGCCGCTGTCGAACTTGTACCCCAACTCGATGCGGAACCCGGGCATGAACTCGCGGCGGCCCATGCGGCGCGTGTTCAGCGCGTCGGTGCCGCTGCCGATGAACGTGCCCGGCGTGCCGGTCAGCACCCCGGTCGCGTCGGTGAACCCGCGCACCGCGATCGTCTGATCGCCGATGGCCTTCGTCTGCGTCAGCATGACGTATTCGAAGCCGGTGTAGAACCCCGGCTGGCCCGGATTCTCCGTCGGAATCGGCAGCACCGGGCTGGAGTTCAGCGGCACTTGGAACCCGCCCTCTTGGGCGCGCGCCGCGGACGGCGAGCCGACTGCTGCGACCGCTGCCAGAACGGCTCCCACAATGTACCGATGGCGCATGACCCGCGTCCCCCTTCACGGCGTATTCGACCGGCCCCGCCCGGCTCCCCAACCGGGCACGGCCCGGCACCGGGCGAAGCCCGCGTGCCGTTCCCCTGTTACATTTCGCGCTCGGTGGCGGAAAGTCGCGGGACGATAACTTCGGCCCCGATCCGGTCAAGCGCGATTCGCCCGAAAAACGCGCCGCGCCCACGAAAACCTGACCGGTTCGCGCCCCCGCGCGCGAAGCTGCACCCGACCGCGCGGCACCGGCAAACGGGGGCCACCCGCGCGCCGTTGTGGTCCCGGTAAGCCGCGCAAGCGGGGCACCCAAACTCGGAGCGAACCCGTGCGCACCGCGCTCGCTTTTGCCGCACTGCTGGTCGAATTCGCCCCGCTGCGCGCGGCCGAACCCGCCGCCGAAGCCGTCGATGCCGTCGTCGCGGCCTCCCGCAAGGCGTTCGGCGCGCCCGGCGTCGCGCTCGCGGTCGTGCGCGGCGACACCGTGCTCGTACTCAAGGGCTACGGCACCCGCGCGCACGACGGCCGCGCCGCCGTCACGCCGGACACCGTCTTCCCCCTCGCCTCGTGCTCGAAGCAGTTCACCACCACGCTGCTCGCGATGCTGGTGGACGACGGCGCGCTCGCGTGGGACGACCCGGTGAAGAAGCACTTCCCGGAGTTCAAACTCTCCGACCCGAACGCGAACGCGCTGCTCACCGTCCGCGACCTGTTGTGCCACCGCACCGGGCTGAGCGGGCACGACCTGCTCTGGTACCGCGCGCCGTGGGGCATCGATCGCGCGCTCTCGAAGGTGCCGCTGCTGCCGCTCGAGTACCCGTTCCGCGGCGGCTACCGCTACAACTCGCTCACGTTCATGGCCGCCGGCCGCATCGCCGAGAAGTGCGGCAAAAAGAAGTGGGAGGAACTGCTCGCGGAGCGCGTGTGCGAGCCGCTAGAGCTGAAGGGCGTCACGTTCACGACGACCGCGATTCCCAAAGGCGCCGACCGCGCGCTGGGCCACCGCGTCGGCAAAACCGGCCGCGTCGAGCGGGTGCCCACCTACGAAATGAAAGAACCGAACCCCGCCGGTTCCGTGAACGCGACCGCCCGCGACCTCGCCAACTGGCTGACGTTCCACGTGTGCGACGGCGTCGCGCCGAGCGGCAAGCGGATCGTCTCCGACAAGCCGCTGCTCGAAACCCGCGTGCCGCACACCCTGCTGCGCATGGAAGGCGCGACGAAGGCGCTGTTCCCGGAAACGGTGCAAGCGAGCCACGCGCTGGGCTGGGTGGTGAGCGACTACCGCGGCCTGAAGGTGTGCGGGCACGGCGGGCTGATCGACGGGTTCCGCGTGCAACTCACGCTGGTGCCCGACCACAAGCTCGGCTTCGCGGTGCTCGCGAACCTGCACGACACGCGCCTGCCGATGGCGACCACGAACGCCCTCATCGACCTGTACTGCGGCCTGAAGCCGATCGACTGGGACGCCCATTACAAGAAGCTCGAAGGCGAGGCCGCGACGCAGCGCAAGACCGACCTCGCGGCCCGCGACCGCGCGCGCGACCCGAACGCGAAGCCCACCGTTCCGCTGGCGGACCTCGCCGGCACCTACGAAAGCGCGATCTACGGCACCGCGACCGTGACCGCGGCGAACGGCACACTACGCGTGACGTGGAGCGGGTTCGACTTCACCGCGGAGCCGTACAGCGGTGACGCGTACCGCATCGCGGACGGCTTCTTCGAGGACGAGTTGATCGCGTTCACCGCGAAAGGCGGGAAACCCGTGTCGGTGACGTTCTCGCAGGTCGCGTTCGCGCGGAAGTGAGCGCCGCGGGAAGGGGCCGCGCCCGCGCCGGCGCGTGGGGAACAAAAAAGCCGCGGGGACGACTCCCCGCGGCTCGTCGGTTTGGTGTGCGGCTCAGCCGATCGGTTCGGCGATGGCGCGACTGTACTTCGCGAGCATGAGTTGCACGGCTTGGATCGTTTGCCAGTCGTTGAAGCCGATGCGCACCTCGGTGCCGTCCTCGTTCGCGTCGATGTTTTCGACGGCGCTGGTGAGTCCGCGGTGCAGGTAGTCGAGGATTTCGGAGAGGCGGGCGGCTTGGGCCGGGGTGAGTTTGTGCGGCAGCGGCGGCTCTTCGTCGAGCGGGTTCCACCCGCCGCCGACGGTCGCCTCCGGCGCGGGGCGGGCTTCGTCGCGGGCCAGCGCCGCCGCGCCCAGTTCGCTGGCGCGAATCGTCTGCATCTGCCCGCTGCTCGCGGGCACCGATTGGGCCTTCCGCGCGGCGATTTCTTCCATGGTGCCGAACAGCAACATGCTGCGGCCCACGGACACCTGATCGCCGGGGCGCAGGCGACGGATCTGCACCGCCGCGCCGTTCACCCGCGTGCCGTTGGTGCTGTCGAGGTCGGTAATGATGATGTCGCCGTCTTCCACTTGTACTTTGGCGTGAAACCGGCTCACGCGCTCGTCGTTCAGCCGCAGGCCGTTGCCCTCTTCGCGGCCGATGGTGACGGGGATGGGCAGGTCGCGGTACACGCGCCCCTTATCGACGCCTTCGAGAACGAGGAACGTGACCGTGCGCATGGCGGGGAATCCTGTGCGGGCGCGCGCCCGGCGTACGTGCGGGCTGCCCGGTGAGTGTGGTATAGCACAACCGATTCCGAATCGGGCGCAAAAACCGCCGGCCAACAACATGCTACTCCCGCCCATTGTCCTTCTTTCAGGTGGGAGTGTCAATTTCGCCCGGCACGAAGTTTTTTGTACTACTCGAACCGCACCGCCGCGTCCGGCAGCGCCGCGCGCAACTCGTCGGCGGTCACGCGGCCCTGTGCGAACACGCCCAACTCCAGCAGGTACAACCCGCGCAGGTGTTCGGCGCGCTTCACGGCCGCGAGCGCCTCGGCCGCGGGCAGAGCGCAGTTCCGCAAGCGCAACCGCCGCAGGTTTTTCAGGTGCGGCGATTCCAGCAGGGCGCGAAGCCCGGCGCTCCCGATCCGCCGGTGCGACAGGTCCAGTTCCTTCAGGTTCCGCAAGTGCGGCGAGCCGGCGACCGCGACCGCGATTGCGAGATCGTCCGGCAGCGGGAGTTCGTTCCCGGTGAAGGTGAAGTCCGGGCCGCCGATCCGTAGGACCTCCAACCCGCTCGCGTGCGGCGACTCCGCGAGCCCCCGCGCACCATCCTGTGATACACACGTCATGAACAGATCGAGCGCGCGCACTTTGCGAAACCCGGCACACGGCGCGAGCGCCTGTGCAATGTCGTCGCCGCGGGGCGCGAGCCGGTTGAAATCCAGCGCGCGCAGTGCGTCCCAATTCGGCGCATTCATCAACCGCGACAGCCCTTCTTTCGTAACCGGGTTCTCTTGAAGGATCAGTTCGCGCACCCCGCCCGCGTGCGGCGCGTCGGCGAGCGCGCACAGCCCGTCGGTGCCGAGGCCGGCGTTGCTCACGTCCAACTTCCGCACCTTCGCCAAGTGCGGCGTGCGGAACAGCACGTCGGGCGGAACCGAGCCTTGCTTCGCGGTGAGTTTGGCGAACCGCACGGTCTGAATCGGGTCGTCGGCGAAGAACCGGTCGGCCTCCGCGAGGAACCGCTTCGCGTACACGCGCACGTCCGCGAGGAACCCGCGCTCGTACCACACGCCGCCCACCACGCGCTTGTCCAAGTGGGGGCCGATCAGCGCTTTCGCGCGCGTGAGTGCGGTCAGCAGCTTGCGCTCCTCGGCGTACAGCTTCCGCCACGCGGGAGATTGCTCCTCGTGCTGCGTCATGCCGATCTGCACGCGAATGAACCGCGCGCGCGGCGCGTCGGCCTTCGACCCGTGCTCGTCGAGCCAATCGGCGAGCGCGAGTCGCGGCGTGTCTTCGTCCGGTTGCGCGCAGACGGCGGCGTAGAGCGCTTCGCGTTCGGTCACGGCCACACCTCGAAGAACGCGGGAACGTGGGTGAGGTCTTCGGCATCGCCCGCCAGCACGCACGGAAACCGCTCGCGCAGCGCGCGCACAGTCGCGGGTTTCAAGCCGCAGTCGCGCACGATCAGCACGCACAGGTTCGGGAGGTCGGAACAGTCGATGAGCGAGTCCGCGCACCCGTCGCCGATCCCCATACCGGATAAGTCGAGCAGACGAAGGGCGGGCGCGGCGAGCGACGAGAGCGCGCCCGTGATGGCCGCCGTTGCGGGGTTGAGCGGCGTGACGCCACCGAACACGTCTTCGACGTTCAACAGGTTGCGCGCGAAGCGCAATTCTTCGAGCGCGAGCCCGGAGTCGCGGCCGACGAGCGCGCGGAGCGATTCGGGACCGAGATTTTGGTTCGACACGTCGAGTCGGCGCACCGCGGGGAACGTGCCGGCATCGAGCACGCGCCGCAACCCGGCGTCGCCGAGCCGCAGTTGCAGGAACGGGTAGCGGTGCGCTTCGCCGCTGAACCGCAGCGTTTTGACGCTCGGGAACGTGCACGCCGCGACTTCGTCCGCGAGCCGGTTGTGGATTTGCACGTTGCTCAGGTCGAGCCACGTCAGGTTCGACGGCCAGTTCCATTGTGCGAGTGGTAGCACGGGGATGGAGTTCGGCGACACACCCGCGACCGACAGCGCCGTGAGTTGCCCCGGCGCGAACGCGCTCAGCGCGCGGTTGAAGGCGTTGCCGCCGAAATACCCGTTCGTGAGGCCGAACGCGCGCAACCCGGCCAATCGCGTGTGCCACGCGCTCAGCAGGTCGCCGACGTGCGCCGCGGCGTAGCCGGCGGTCACTTCCAACCCGGCGAACCGTTCGACCGGGATGCCGTCTTCGAGCGCCTCAATCAGTGCCGCGTGTTCGTTCGTCGCGACGAGGTGTGCGACGCGCACCGGGGTGCGCTCGTACCAGTGCCAGCCGGAATCGAGGACGCGGCCGACCGTGAACCGCACGGCTTCGGCGAACCCGCGGCGGAACGGCACCGGCGCGAGCCGCGACACCGGTTCCGTGTCCCACTCGCGCGGGTCGGCCTTCACGAGTGCGCTCATGCGGCCGATGAGCGCGAGCCACGGCGCGGAGAACCGCTCGGCGCGCTCCCATTCGATCTGGAGCCGGATGAACTCGGCGCGCAGGGGTTCGTCGTGCTCTTCGAGCCAGTCGGCGAACACGAGGCGCGCGGTGTCGTCGTCCGGGCGCGCGACGATGGTGGCTTCGAGGGCGGCGCGGTCAGACATGCGTGCAGTATACCGCGCGTCAGTCCGGGCGGTGAACTTGCGGCGGCCGCGGCACGCGGTTCAGCTTGGTGCCGCCGCGCTGCGCCAGAATCTCGCTCTCCAGCGTGCCCGGCGGGCAGTCGCGCCACACGGTGCCGGCGCGCACCTGCTTGCGGCCCTCCTCGAACATGCGGGCCATCTGCTCCGGCTCGAACGTCGTGCTGCTGGCCGGCGCGGCGAACTCCGGCGGGATCGCGGCCAGCCGGTAGTTCATGCCCGCGATCATGGCCACGGTGTACATGGTGATGAGTTCGGCCCGGGTGTCGGCGTAGATGAGCGTGGAGACGCTGCCGGCGGCGATCTTCAGCGCGCTGGCCTTTACCGGCTCCGCGTCGGCGTACAGCTTGCCGGCGACGATCACGTACATGTCGGACCCGAACAGGAACTCGGCCGGGGGGCGCGTGCGGAACTCCGCCGGCACCTGCGGCGGGCGGAAGAACACGTTCATCGTGACGCCGCCGTCCACGTGCCGCTCCACGAACCGCTGCCCGTCCACTTCAACCGGCACTTCCACCGGCGGGAAGAACGCCGGGATCGCCGCCGAGGCGAGCAGCAGGTTGGTGACGCACTGGCACGCCGCGGCCCCGTCGCGCGCGGCGATGGCGCCGAGGTCCCAAACGACCGCGCGGCGGCCGTCCAGATCGGTGGTCCCCACGTACAGCCGGCGGCCCTTCCGGTGCTCCGCCGCGAGCCGCTCGACGGCGGCCGGCGTGAGGACCCGCTCGATCTGCCGGCGCAGCGGGGTGTTGTCGGCCAGCGAATCCGACAGGAGTGCCTTCAGCCCCTTCTTCTTGGTGTAAATGTCTTCGGTGCGCAGGGTCGTGTACACGCGGCGCAGTTCGGCGTCGTAGTCCGGGCCGAGGAACGCGAGCGTGGCGACCAGCGCGCCGGTGCTCACGCCGGTCACCGAGTCGAACGCGGGCCGCGTGCCGAGTTCGCTCCACCCCACGAGCACACCGGCTTGGTACGCGCCGTACGCGCCGCCCCCGGAGAGCGCGAGGCACGACTTCTTCGTGGGCAGCACGGGCGGGCGCTGCGCGAGGCGGATGCGCTCGCCGACGCGGAACAGGTCGCGCGCGACCGGCAGACCGGGGCTGTCGCCGTAGCCGAGCGGGTCTACCAGTTCGGCGGGCGCGATACCCGCGGCGGCGGGCGTGGGTGGGGCGGGCGCGAGCGCGACGCACCCCGGAGCGGCGAGCAGCAGCGCCGCGAGCGCGGCCCGGCGCGAAACGTTCATCCGGCGCACCTCGGAACGGCAGCGGCAGCGACGCCGGGACGTACCCGCCGCCGCGCCGCACTGCAACCCCGACCGCTTCAGTTCCGCAGCACCGTGAATGCGAGCAGCGGCAGGTCGGTAAAGAAAAAAGCGGCGCGCCCCGTGCACGGAACGCGCCGCGAGTTCGACAAGCGGTGAACGGCCAACGAAAGAGCGGAACGGGTGTCAGCGGATCCCGCTTGAGAAGGTTCGCGTTACCAGTTTTCTTCGTCCGACCGCCGGGCCCGAGGCGCACCGACGTACTGCGCCGAACCGAAGGCGAGAATCGGGTAGAAGATGATCCCGAGGAACAGCAGGCCCACCGCGAAGCCGCCACCCTTGCCGAACTTTTCGGCGAGCTTGAACGGCATCATGAACACGAGGATGACCGCCACCACGAAGTTCACCAGCGGAATGAACTGGAGCCAGAACCACGCGGGCGACAGTTTGAGGATGTGGACGATGAACACATAGCTGCTGTAGATCGGGATCAGCACTTCCCAGCCGGGGCGCCCGGCCTTCTCGAAGATTTTCCAGCCGACGACGATCGAGAACACGAACAGAACGACGAGGAAGATCAAGATGGACACAAAGGCCGCTTGCAACTGGGCAATCAGGTCGTCCACAACAAGTCTCCAAAAGGGCTGAGGGGGGTTAGAGGGCGAAGGAGAAGCCTAGTTCATCTGGGACCAACGTTCCAGCAAATTCGTGTACCACAGCGAACGCCGGGCGCTTCGGGAACATCCGGCTCGCAACAGGTCTGGAAACGCGGCCACCTGCCACTAAGATGAGTGTGAAGATACCCGCCTCGCTTTCGCGCCTGTAGCTCAGTTGGTAGAGCAAGCGGCTTTTAACCGCTTGGTCCTGGGTTCGAGTCCCAGCGGGCGCACTCTCTTTTCTTCCGCGCGTGTGGAACTCGGGTCGAGCCACATGGCAAAAATCTGCACCGCGTGCCGGCGCACGAAGGCTCGATCCGAGTTCAATCGCAGCGCCCGCCGAACCGACGGGCATCAAACGATTTGCCGCGCGTGCAGTGCCGCCTCCTCGCGGCGCTACTACCTCGAACACACGACCGAGTACCGCGAAACGACTCGTGATCGGCGGCGCTGGTACAAGGTCCGTCTCGACGAACTGAAGGCGCAATTCGGCTGCGCCGCGTGTAGTGAGCGCGACGTGGTGTGCTTGGCGTTCCACCACCTCGACCCGAACGAGAAGGACATCGACCTCGCGCGGGCCGTCTCCTACGAATGGGCGTGGGACCGCGTGCTGAGCGAAATCGGCAAGTGCGCCTGCCTGTGCGCGAACTGCCACCGAAAGGCCCACGCCGGGCGCATCACCGTAACCGAAGCCATGCGGTGCGCGGTTCCCGTTTGACGTCCGTGTCGAGCGTCACACTTCGATCTTTTTCCACCGGCCGCCGGCGAAGCGGATGGCGAAGAACGTACCGCGCACCCACAGGTCCGCGCACATCGCCACCCACGCGCCGAATAAGCCCCAGTTCGCACCGGGGATCACACCGAGCGCGCCCAAATCGACCTGCGGAGCCGTCAGCACATACGCCAACGGGATGCGCACGCCCAAGAAGCCGAACCAACTGAACAGCACCGGGACGCGCGAATCGCCCGCGCCGCGCAGCGCCGCCGTGAACACGATCTGACACGCCAGCGCCGGCATCGCGCACGCGATCAGCCGCAACACCGGCACGCCCGCTTCCACGATCCCCGCTTGCGCGTCGTCCGGGCAGAACACGCGGAACATGGGCCGCGCGAGCAGCACGAACAGCACGCCCATGAAGCACATCGCGGCTGCGCCCATTCCGCACGCCACCCACCCGCACCGCGCGGCGCGCGTCGGGTTCCGCGCGCCGAGGCTCTGACCCACAAGCGTCATCGCGGCGGTGCCGAACGCGCCGCCCGCGAGGAACCCCAGCGCCTCCCACTTCAGCGCGATCCCGTGCGCCGCCGCGGCCGTGTCGCCGAGCCGGTTCACGATGCTCAGGAACCACAGTTGGCAGAACGCGGCCGAAAGGCTGTCCAACCCCGCCGGCACACTCACCCACAGCAACCGCCGGATCAGCCCGAAATCCGGGACGAGGTTCGCCAGTGTCAGCTTCAGTCCGCTTTTGCCGCGCGCCAGAATGACGAGCAGCGTGATACACCCCGCGACGTGACTCAGCCCGGTTCCCAGCGCGATGCCCACGAAGCCCATGCCTTCGAGCGGCCCGACCCCGAAGCACAGCCCCCACGCGAGAGGCACGTTCAGCACCGCGACGCCGCCGAGCACGTACAGGCCGGTGCGCGTGTCGCCGGCCCCCGCGAGGCACGCCGCGCACCCGGATTCGACGATCTGAAACACCAACAGCGCCGCGAGCGGCGTGAGGAACTGCAAGCACACGTCGGCCGCGAGGCCGTCGAGTCGCAGCGCCTCGATGAGCGCCGGCAGGCCGAGCAGCGCCACCGCGGAACCGACCGCACCGAACGCCGCCGCGAGCAGCAGCGCTTGCCCGGCCGCGCGATTCGCGAGTGCGAAATCCGTCGCGCCCACGAACCGCGCCACCAGCGCGGTGCTGCCCACGCTCACCAGCACGGTGTAACTCGACACGAACCAGTACAGGTAACCGGCGGTGTTCAGGGCCGAAAGGTAGCGGTCGCGGTCGCGCGGGTCCGGCAGCTCGAACCGGCCCGCGAGGTACTGGTCGGAGAGCTGAACCAGCAGGTGCAGGTACTGCTGCAAGAGGGCCGGGAGCGCGAGCGCCAGCACCAGCCGCCACAGCGGGGGGGCGGCCGCGGGCGCACCGGGCTCGCGCGGCGCGGTCACTTCTTCGGCTTGCGCTTGGTCTTGCCCACCGACGGCGGCGCTTGGCGGTGCGCCCGCAGCACCACGCGCACGTGCCCGGCCACGAGGACGCCCAGTTCCTCGCCGTGGGCCCCGGCGCGGAACACCTCCGGGTTCAAGGTGTACACCACCTGCCGGCCCTCTTTCGCGTGCTCGAGTACGCCCGCGGTGCGCATCACGCCGAGGTGGTGCGAGATGTTTACCATCTTCACCCCCACCGCGTCGGCGATCGCGCCCACGTGGGCCGGACCTTTGGTGAGGTGCCAGATCACGCGCAACCGGGTCGGTTCGGCCAGCGCCGCGAGGACCGCGGCCACCTTGCGGGCTTCGGCAAATTCGGTCATCGTCTCACCAAAGGGGCACCGCGCGCACGGGCCGCGCGCGGGCCGGGGTTCGGGGAGATGGAATGATATGAACGCGCGGCGCGCGAGCAACCGTCCGAAAACGGGTGCCCGCCGCCGCGCGAAGGGCGTGCGGAGCCGGTGGCGGGGGTCGCACCCGCATGGGCCGAGGTACGAACTCGGTGCCTTCCTACTGTCGAGCCACACCGGCACGGATCGGTTCCACGTTCCAAGTTCCAGCAGTTCCAAGTTGGGAACCACCGGTCGTCAACTTGGAACTCTGGAACTGCTGGAACTTGGAACTTCACGAAAGGGCGGCGCGGGGGGAGTCGAACCCCTCTCCTCAACCTTCACAGGGTCGCGTGCGTAACCGGTACACCACATGCCGCATCGAACCGCGCCGCAGCGCGAGTGATCCCGGGTGGATTCGAACCACCGCTCTCCTCCGTGTCAGGGAGGCACCTTGAACCGCTAGGCCACGGGACCAGTGGGCAAAGGATGAAAGGAGAATGATGAAGGATGAATCAAAACCGATCAGCGCTCGCGTTCGTCCTTCGACCTTGTCTTCATCCTTCGTCCTTCGTCCTTCATCCGTTCCAAGCGGAGGGGGTGGGATTCGAACCCACACGCCTTGTTAGGGCAACTGCGTTAGCACCGCAGCCCGGCCAACCGTATCCGGCTCCCTTCCGTAAAGGGCCGGCGCGAGGCGGTCGCGGGCCGCGGGGCGAACCCCAGTCGGCCGGACAAGTAAGTTCGAGACCCACAAGCCCTGCGAACCGCGCTCGCGCCGACCGAGTGGACCCGCCGGGAATCGAACCCGGGCTGCCGGCATGCCATACCGGCGTCATCCCGCTAGACCACAGGCCCATTCGGATCGAACGCAGTGGAACCGCGGGGAGTCGAACCCCGCTGTCGCGCGTGCGAAGCGCAACCCCCGCCCGCGGGCGGCCCCATCTTGGAGTGGTCAGTGGATAGTGAGCAGTGGGCAGAAATCCGTTCGGTCTTCACTGCCCACTATCCACTTTCCACTACCCACTATTCCCAGTGACCGGAGTGGGAGTCGAACCCATACGAGACAGGCTCTCGACCTGCCGGCTCTACCAATTGGCCTACCCGGTCGTGCGTGCGCGGCGCAGTCGCGGGCCCGGGACTCGAACCCGGATGCCGGGCTTATCAGACCCAGCCGCGCGCCCGCGCGCCCGCGCAACTCACACCTCACACAGTTGCGGACCCGGGAGTTGAACCCGGCTATCAGGCTTATGAGACCCGACCGAGCGCCGGCCCGTCCGCAAGGCGCTTCACAAGTGGTGATGGTGGGATTCGAACCCACACTGTTCACGTTCTGAGCGTGACGACTCCTGCCAGTTGGTCTACATCACCGTTTCCGTAACCAGTGACCCGTAGGGGAATCGAACCCCTATTAACAGGTTGAGAACCTGTCGTCCTGAGCCGTTAGACGAACGGGCCGCGATCAGTTCAAAGTTCAAAATGAAAAGGGAAAAATGGTCGAGCAGCGAGTGCCGTTCAGTCTTCTCTTTTTCACTTTTCACATTTCTCTTTTTCACTTTTCACTTTTCACTTTTCATTTTGAACTGTTCCAGTGCCTCGGGTGGGAATCGAACCCACATTGCCAGTTAAGGCGTCCGCGTTACAGGCGGACTGGCGGCCCACCGCGCGCCCGAAGGCGATTCTTCTCTCGATCCAGTGGCACGGGCGGGAGTCGAACCCGCACCCTCCAAGGTTTGAGCTTGGCCGCTCTACCAGTTGGCGCACCGTGCCAGTCAGTTCAAAAGTCAAAGTGAATGCAGAGGTCGATTCCATTTTTCACTTTTCCTTTTGCACTTTTCATTGGTAAAGCCCCCGGCGGGAATCGAACCCGCACGTCCGCCATACCAAGACGGCAAGCTGCCACTACATCACAGGGGCGGCGGCCAATTCACAATTCAAAACGAAAAGGTAAAAATGAATGATGCTGATGCAGCAGCATTTTGCACTTTTCCTTTTGAATTTTGAACTGATACAGAGCGCCCAGCGGGAGTCGAACCCGCGCTTCCGCCATGGCAAGACGGCAGGCTACCGTTACATCACGGGCGCGTATCAACACACACCTTCAACTCTCAACTCTCAACACCGACAGTGGAAGCGGTGGGAATCGAACCCACGTACACCTGCTTAAGAGGCAGGCCCCTAGCCAACGTCGGACACACTTCCGTCAGGCGGTCCCGAGGGGATTCGAACCCCCGCTCTTCTCCGTGACAGGGAGACGGCCACTCCACTGGCCCGCGGGACCGTGTTGTCGATCAGCAGGTGGCGGAGGAATCGAACCCCGCAGGCAAATGCCGTCGGTTTTGGAGACCGAGTGCGTTCCCAGACGCGATCACCACCTGTAGCGAACTCGTCAGTACCCCGTGCGGGAGTCGAACCCGACCTAAGCGGCTTGAAAGACCGCCGACCTCACCGGAAGTCGAACGGGGCGTAGCTCCGCGTACCAATAAAAGAAGCCGGCCGGGGCGCTTCTACCCCCGGCCGGCGCGGATGCCATTACATGGCGTGCCGGGGGTTATCCGCTGGTATCCAGTTCAAGGTGCGCACCCATACCCAAACCCGCTTCGCTCGCAAGCGTCGCGGCGCGATACGCACTCTTCGCACCACTAACGACCGCGGCCGTTAGGCGAAGTTCGGTAATCGCGTGCCAAGCGGTCATGGTTGTATCGGGTGTAGGTTGTGTTCCGTGTTCGGTTCGCGGTATCTACATTCGGCCGCGGCGGTGTGTACGCTGATATAGACGCGGCTCACGTGCTCTGGTTCGCGCGAATCCACATTTTCTTTCGGCCCGCGTGCGGAGACGGATTCAGTGATTGATATTGAACGCCACATGAGGCACGCACTTGCGCTCGCGGCCCGCGGGCGCGGGTTCGTGGAGCCGAACCCGATGGTCGGTGCGGTGGTGCTCGACGCCGCCGGGCGCGCGGTCGGTGAAGGGTGGCACCAACAGTTCGGCGGGGCGCACGCGGAGGTGTTCGCGCTTGCCGAAGCCGGCGAACGCGCGCGCGGCGGCACACTAATTGTCACGCTCGAACCGTGCTGCCACCACGGGAAGACGCCGCCCTGCACCGGAGCGGTGCTCGCGGCCGGAATTGCGCGGGTGGTCGCAGCGATGGCCGACCCGTTCCCGAAAGTCGCGGGCGGCGGTCTCGTGCTTCTGCGCGCCGCGGGCGTGCAAGTGGAATGCGGCGTGTGCGAAGCGGACGCGCGCGAACTGAACGCACCGTACCTGAAACTGCTGCACGCCGGGAAGCCGTGGGTTCACGCGAAGTGGGCGATGACACTCGACGGCAAACTCGCCACGCGCACCGGCGATTCCAAGTGGATCAGTTCGGAAGAGAGTCGGGCGCGGGTTCACGAGTTGCGCGGGCGCGTCGATGCGATCCTCGTGGGCCGGGGGACGGTGCTCGCCGACGATCCGTTGCTAACGGCGCGGCCCGCGGGCGCGCGAGTGGCGGCGCGCGTGGTGGTGAGCGCGAGCGGCGCGCTGCCGGAGCGGTGCCAGCTTCGCGCGACCGCGCGCGAGGTGCCGGTGATCGTGTACACGGACAACCCGGACCGACTCGTGGGTTGGGCCGCCGACGGCGCGGAACTCGTCACGCTCAGCGAACCGATTACGGTAGAGGGCGTGCTGAACGACCTCGGCGCGCGCCGGTTCACGAACGTGCTGGTGGAAGGCGGGGCCGGGATGCTCGGCGCGCTCCTCGACGCGCGCGCGGCCGACGAGTTTCACGTGTTCGTCGCGCCGAAGGTGGTCGGTGGTGCGAGCGCGCCGTCGCCGGTGGACGGGCGCGGCGCGGAACTGATGCGAGACGCGCTCGCGCTGGCGCGCGCGACCAGCGAGCCGTGCGGCCCGGACGTGTACGTCCGCGGGTTTTCAGGGTAGTCGGCACGCTCCGCGTGCCGTGCGTTCGGACCGTGTCAGCTGCACCCACTTCGCACAGCAGTCTTCGCTCTTCAGCGACGGCACGCGGAGCGTGCCGACTACCCTGAAAAGCAGTGGGCCGCGAGGTTGCCCTCGCGGCCCGGTGTCGATCACGGTGCTTCGTGCGCGCTTACCGCCAGCGGACGGCGAAGCACGAGTTCCCCAGAACGACCAGTTCGCGCTCCGCGTGGCCCTTCATCTCGAGCACGTCGAGCAGTTCTTCGGCGTCGCTCAGCGCGGTCACGGTGGTGAGGTTCCAGTCGGTGCGCGGGAGCGGGGCCATTTCGCGCCCGCCGGCGAGCGTTTCGACCGAGGCCAGCGCGTCGGAGAGCGTGGTTTCCCCCGCGAGGGCTTCCACCGGTTCGGTTTTCGTAATCACCGCGTACACGGTCGCGAGCGCGGCGAACGTGCCCGCGAGTGCCAGAATGGTGAGCGTCATAGCCGGCCCCCGACTCGTCGGTGAATCCTGATGCTGCCGAACCGTAGAACAGGGTGGCACGGAAAAGTCGAAAAAAACGATCGCGCCGCCGACAGGTGTCGGAGATTGCGCCCGCGGCGCGAAGAGTTGCGCCCGCGGCGCGAACTGCCGGAAAGGTGCGCTCCGTGCCTCGGCGCGGGCATTGTGCCACACCCGAAACATCGGCCCGCGGCGCGGCCGGCGCGCCCGAAATTCGGGCACTTCTGGTGCGCCGGGCGTGCGGTGCGCCGGACCTGCGAACTGCGCCACTCAAGTAGACGGTGCCGGTTTCGCGTCGCGGGCGATGAGGTCGTTCACGCGGTTGGCGAACGCCACCGGGTCCGGCACCTTCGAGCCTTCCGCGATCACCGCCTGCTCGAACAGCAGCCGCGCGTACAACTCGAGCCGCGGATCGGCAGAATTGGAAGCGTGCAAAGCCCGTACCGCTTCGACCGTCGCGTGATTCGGGTTCAGTTCGAGCACGCGCTTCGCCCCGCCGGGCGCGTCGCGGCCCATGCGCTCCATCAACCGCTCCATGTGCGCCGAGAGCGCGTTCGCGTCCGCGACGAGGCACGCGGCGCTATCGGTCAGGCGATTAGTTAACCGCACGTCGGCCGCTTCGGGCAACTTCTCCTTGAAGAAGGATAGCAGCGGCGCGAACGACTCTTTCACCCCCGCGGGCACGTCGCCGGTACCGGTGTCGCCGGCGCGGTCGGCGGCTACGAGCTTCTTGCCCTTGTACTCGCCGAGTTGCGGAATCACGAACTCGTCGATCGGTTCCGTGAGCAAGAGCACGTCGCGGCCCTTGGCGCGGAAGGCTTCGAGGTACGGGGAGCGCCGCAGTTGCTCCGCCGATTCGCCGGTGAGGTACGCGATCTCGGTTTGGTCCGTCGGCATGTTCTCGACGTACTGCGCGAGCGTCGTGAACTTCCACGGTTCGGTGGTCGCGCTCTCGAACAGCAGCAAATCGGCGACTTTGTCGCGGTTGGCCCAATCGCGGGCGATGCCCTCTTTCAGCACGCCCCCGAACGCCTTGTAGAACGTGAGGTACTTCTCGTATTCGAGGTTCTTCATCCCCGCGAGCGCTTCGAGGACGTTCTTCACAACGCTCTTCTGAATGGTGTCGAGCAGCGGGTTCTGTTGGAGCAACTCGCGGGACACGTTCAGCGGCAGGTCGGACGAATCGACGACGCCTTTCACGAACCGCAGGTAACTCGGCAGCAGTTGTTCGCAGCGCTCCATAATGAGGACGCGCTGAACGTACAGGCGCAACCCCGCGACCGGTTCTTCGTAGTCGAAGCCGAACGGTTTCTGTGCCGGCACGAAGCACAGCACTTTGAACTCGGTTTTCCCTTCGGCCGCGTAGTGGATCACGTCCGCGGGCGGGTCGGTGTCGTGCGCCAGCCCCTTGTAGAACTCCTCGTACTCTTCGGCCTTCACTTCGCTTTTGTTGCGGAGCCAAATCGCCTTGCGCGAGTTGAGCACTTCCTCGCTCGTCTCCTTCTTCTTCTCGTCGCCTTCTCCCACTTCCTTTTCCACGTCCATTACGACGGGGTGTTCGAGGAAGTCCGAGAACTTGCGCACGAGCCGGCGCAGCGCCCACGAATCGAGGAACTGTTTCGCGTCCTCTTTGAGGTGCAGAATCACGTCGGTGCCGCGGGCCGGTTTCTCGCACGGTTCGAGTGTGTAAGTGCCTTGCCCGTCCGATTCCCACCGCGAGGCTTCGCCACTCGGCGCGCCGAGGGCGCGCGTCACGACCGTAACTTTGTCCGCGACCATGAACGCGGAGTAGAAGCCGACGCCGAACTGCCCGATGAGGCCGGGCGCGTCGCCGCTCTTGCCCGCGAGTTTGGTCGCTTCGAGGAACGCCTTCGTACCGGACTGCGCGACCGTGCCGAGGTTGTCGATCACCTCTTGGCGCGACATGCCGATGCCGTTGTCGCTGATGGTGAGCGTGCCGGCGGTTTTGTCGGGCGTGAGCTTCACCTTCCAGTCGGTGTTGCCTTCCAGTTTGTCGGCGTTGGCGAGCGCGTCGAACCGGGCCTTGTTGATGGCGTCGGACGCGTTGGAAATCAGCTCGCGCAGGAAGATGTCGCGGTCGGAGTAGAGCGAGTGCGTGATGAGGTGGAGCAGTTGCTTGAGTTCGGCTTTGAATTCGAGCGTTTCGGCCATGTGAGGTCTCCGCGAGGTCGGCACAAATGCGAACGGGAACCGCGAGCGGCCCCCGTGCTTTGATGCGGATTATACGCGCGGAGATTCGCGCCGACCGGCGCTCAGTTGCCCTCTTCGAGCGCGAACTGGCGCGCGACGTTCTTGTCGCGGTCGATCACCCACACCGAGAGGCCGTCCGGGGCCACCGTAATCACCGGCGGCGTGGTGTACCAGCCGTTGCGGTCGCCGACCGTGGTCTTGAACTCGAACTCGCCGAGCTTGGACGAAGTGGTGGCGCGGTAGTACGCCTTCCCGCCGAAGGCGATGTCGCGCGAGGCCGCGTGGATGATCTCCGGGAACTTCTTCAGGTTCTCGCCCACCTTGGCGGCGTCCACTTGGAGCGCGCCGTAGTACAGGCGGGTGCCGCACCGCGAGAGCACCACCGACCCGCCCCCGCCGCCGGTGCTCGCGGACCCGTACGAACCGGTGTCGCCGAGCGCCTTCAGCTTGTCGCCGACCACTTGGCGCACCGAGATGCGCGGCGACGAGATGCCCGCGTTGCCGTGGAACATGCGCCCGGTGCGCGGGTCGTACTCGAAGTCGCCGCTGTAGTCGGACCCCGTGCGGGCCAGTTCGCGCACGCCCACGCCGTCGGTTTCCCACCCGTTCAGCGTCACGTCGACCCACTGGTCGCGCTCCAGCGAGAGCACGCGGAGCGAATCCACGGCTTCGATGCGGCCGGCGATCTTCGGCGCGGTGCGGTCCTCCCACTTGCGGGCCGCGAGGTCGTAGCGGTGGAACCGCGACGGCTTGACCGCGTCGCCGTACACGCTCTCCCCGCCGAAGTCGGACACGAACAGGACCGACTGGTCCGGCGCGAGGCTCAGGTCCATGAACGCGTTCTTGGGCACCTGTTTGCCGAGTTCTTTCCCGGTCGCGGTGTCGTACACCGTCACCCCGGTGGCCGCGCACGCGAACAGCAACTTGTGCTTCGGCGCGAATGCCAGCCCGAACACCTCGTCGGTCGGCGTGCGGTCCCACGGCTGCGCGTTCGGCTTGCGCGGGGGCACGTCCGGCAACTTCACCGTGCCCAGTTCGCGCAGTTTGGTCTGCTTCCCGGCGGCAATCGGAATCGCCGGCTCCTTGAACGGCGCGAGCGGCGTTTCGGGTTCCGGCGGCTTCGGCTTGGGTGGGTCGAACGGCATCGGATCGACGAGCACCGGGTCGAGGCGCGGCCGCTCGGGGAGCAAATCGTCCAGAGGGTCGGGTTGCGGCGGATCGAAGCCCGGGCGCGGCGGATCGAACTTGGTCCGCGGCGGCGGTCCCTTCGGGGCGATTTTCGGCCCGTCCTTCGGGAACTGCTCCTCGGCCGGGAACCGCTGCTCGGCGAACGCGTCCGGCCGCCGCGCGCCCTCGTTCGAGCGCGTCGCGAGCCACAGGCCGACCGCGAAGGTGCCGACCAACAGGAGCAGCGCCCCGATCACGAGGGCGACCGTCGTCGGCGAGGTGCCGGGGGCTGCCCCGCGGCGCGGCCGACGGTCGCGCCGCTCGTAGTCGTGGTCGTAGTCGTCGTCGTCGTCGCGGCGGCGGCGCGCCGGGCGCGGCTCGGGCGCGGGCGGCGCGACCGCGGCAACCGGTGCGGGGGGCGGCTCGTCTTCGATCAGTTCGGCGTGCAGCGGTTCGAGCGGCTCGACCGGAACGGCGACCGGAACCGGCGCTGTCGGCGCGGTCGGTTTCGTCTGACCGGGGTAGAACTCTTCCATGCACGACGAGCACACAATGCGCGTGCCCGCGGCGACGGTTCCGCGGAACGGCGTGCGGCAAGTCGGGCAGGCCGGATTGTCGGGCATCGGTCGGCTCCGGTGCGGGGTGGAACGCGCACACTATACCGAGGCGTTCCGGCCCCAACAAACGGATTCGATCTCGCGCCGCAGTTCGCACCGGTACGCTGTTGCGTTGCCCGCAGCCGACGCTATACTCTCATTACCTTCCGAATCGAATCCCGCCGTCCGCTCCGCACCGGAGTCGCGTCTCATGTTGAACGTTCTCGGCCCCACCAGCCGCTATTGCGACGGCGTACACCGCCGCTCGTTCCTGAAGGTCGGCGCGCTCGGCGTCGGCGGGCTTACGCTGCCCGGCCTCATGCGCGCCGAGGCGAAGGCCGGCAAGCGGACGCAGAAGTCCGTCATCATGGTGTACCTGTCCGGCGGGATGGCGCACCAAGACACCTTCGACCTGAAGCCGAACGGCCCGGCCGAGCTGAAGGGCGAGTTCAAGCCCATCGCCACCAGCGTGACCGGCGTGCAGTTCGGCGAGCACGTCCCGAAGCTCGCGCGGTGCGCCGATAAGCTCGCGGTGATTCGCTCGCTCGTGGGCCAACGCGACGAACACAGTTCGTGGCAGTCGTACACCGCGACCACGATGGACGCCGCGAAGCGCGAGAACAAACCGCACTTCGGCAGCGTCGTCGCCCGGATGCAGGGCCAAACCGACCCCGTGGTGCCGGCGTTCGTCGACCTGTCGCCGACGATGCAGCACAAGCCGTACAACTCGCCCGGCCCGGCGCTTCTGGGGCGCGCCACCGCACCGGTGAAGGTGGAAGGCGAAGAGATCGCGGTGATGAAGAACTTCGCGGTCACCCCGGACCACCTGCGCGACCGCAAAGCGCTCCTCGAGAGCATGGACGCGTTCCGCAAGACCGCCGGCCAGACGAACGGCGTTTCGGCCGACACGTTCCACGACCGCGCGTTCGACGTACTCACCTCCAACAAGTTGGTAGACGCGCTCGACGTGACCAAAGAAAGCCCGTTCGTGCGCCAGCGGTACGGGTTCGGCAGTTCGCGGCACTTGGGCGACGGCGCGCCGCAGTGGAACGACCAACTACTGATGGCTCGGCGGCTCGTGGAAGCCGGGTGCCGCGTCGTCACGGTCGCCTACGGCTTCTGGGACACGCACGGCAACAACTTCAAGTACCTCAAAGACCACCTGCCGCTGTTCGACACCGGCATCTCGGCGCTCGTCGAAGACATCCACGCCCGCGGCCTTCAAGACGACGTAACGGTGTGCGTGTGGGGCGATTTCGGGCGCACGCCGAAAATCAACAAGGACGCGGGCCGCGACCACTGGGCGCGCGTGAACTTCGCGCTGTTGTCTGGCGGCGGGATGAAGACCGGCCAAGTGATCGGCAGCACCGACAGCGCCGCGGGCGAAGCGAAGGACGACCCGATTCCGTACGCGAACGTGCTGGCGACCGTGTACAAGAACCTCGGCATCGACCCGCACGCGATGGTGTACGACGTGAGCAACCGCCCCAACCCGATCCTGCCCGGCGCGGCCTCGCCGATCGACAAACTGTGTTGATGATCTTCTGATTGGTGGCACAGGCTTTCCAGCCTGTGCTGCTATGAGATTCCGATCAGCACAGGCTAGAAAGCCTGTGCCACCAGAACGCATACAACCGGGTTCGCTGCCATGACCCGCTCCCTCTCCCTCGCGGCGGCGCTGTTGGCGTTCGCCGCGGCGCGCGCCGACGACCCGCTCCGCGCCACCATCGACCGCGAAGTGGCGGCCAAGTGGAAGGCCGAAGGCGTCGCGCCCGCGAATCGCGCGACCGACGCGGAGTTCCTGCGCCGCGTTCACCTCGACCTTGTGGGCGCGCCCCCCACCCACGACGAGACGGTGAAGTTCCTCGCGGACACTGACACCAAGAAGCGCGACAAGCTCGTTGAGAAACTGATCGCTGATCCGCGGTTCGCCAAAGCGCAAGCCGAGGTGTGGGACTTGGTACTCTTCGGCCGGCACCCCAACAACTACACCGAGACGCACAAGCGGCCGGCGTTCAAGGAGTGGTTGGCGAAGCAGATCGAAGCCAACGACGGCTTCGACAAACTCGTGAAGAACCTGCTGCTCGCCGAACAACCGGGCAGTCAGGTGTTCTACGTGCAGTTCCGCAACGCCCCGGACGACGCGAACGTCGCGGTGTCGCGCATCTTCCTCGGCACGCAACTCCAGTGCGCGAAGTGCCACGACCACCCCTACGACGTGTGGACGCAAAAAGACTTCTACGGCATGTCCGGGTTCTACGTCCGACTCACGGTGCAGGAGTTCGGCAACCAGAACAACCGCACGTTTAACATCGGCGAGAAGAACAGCGGCGAAGTGCTGTTCGCCGGGAACGCGAAGGAGCTGAAACCCGGTCAGAAGGGCGACCCGGTGAAGCCGAAGTTCCTCGGCGGCGCGGAGTTGAAGGAACCGCCGACACCGAAGGACTACAAAGAGCCGCCCGCGCCGAAAGACGGCAAGCCGATGCCGAAGCCGACCTTCTCGCGCAAGGAGAAGCTCGCGGAGTGGGTGACGGCCGCGGAGAACCCGTACTTCGCAAAAGCGACCGTGAACCGCGTGTGGGCGCAGTTCATGGGCCGCGGGATCGTTCACCCGATTGACGACTTCCAGAAGGAAAACGAACCGAGCCACCCCGCGCTGCTGAAAGCACTCACCGACGGGTTCGTGAATAACAAGTTCGATTTGAAGTTGCTGATCCGCGAGATCGTGAACAGCGACGCCTACCAATTGAGCGCCGCCGGCCCCGGGCGCGAGGCGCTGCCCAAGCACTTCGAGCGTGCCCGCGTGCGGCCCCTGAGCGCCGAAGAGATCATCGCTTCGCTCCGCACGGTGACCGCGACCGGCCCGAACCCGAACGAAGGATGGGACTACTTTCTCCGCGCGTTCGGTGAACCGGCGAACGGCCTCGGCGAGTTCCAAGGCAGCCTGAGCGAACACCTGTTTTTGAACAACTCCGAGCACCTGCGCGCGTTCGTGCGGCGCAAGAAGGGCAACCTCACCGACCAAGTGCTGACGAGTACCGAGCCGTGGGAAGCCCGCGTCGAACGCATGTACCTGAGCGTTCTCAACCGCTCACCGAAGCCGAAGGAAGTGGAAGCGTTCGTGAGCTACATCAAGCGCGAACCGAAACCGGACGCGGCCGTCGAAGACGCCATATGGGTGCTCTTGAATAGCAGCGAATTTAGGTTCAATCATTAAGAGTGTTGATCCGCAGATTTCGCAGATGGACACAGATTTAAAAGCAAAGACAAAGACTATTTGACGGGATGAACAGGATGAACCGGATGAAATCAGTGTCCTGATATCCGGTCTATCCTGCTCATCCCGTCAACAACTGTCTTCTGTCTTGAAATCTGCGTTCATCTGCGAAATCTGCGGATAACTCTGCCTTCTGTATTTGTGGAGGCCTGCCATGAGTCACGCGCAATCGCACCTGTCGCGCCGCGCCTTCCTGAAGGGCGCAGCCGTTACCGGGGCCGGCCTCGTGCTGCCGAACTGGGGCGGCCTCGCGTACGCGCGCGCCGCGGCCGAAGCCGCCGCGAAAGCCAAGAAGCGCTGCATCTTGCTGTGGATGAACGGCGGCGCGAGCCAGATCGACACCTTCGACATGAAGCCCGGCCGCACGACCGGCGGGCCGTTCCGGCCGATTCAGTCGAAGGTGACCGGCCTGCAAGTGTGCGAGTACCTGCCGAAAGTGGGGGCAATTGCGGACAAGCTCGCGGTGATCCGCAGCATGAAGACGCAATCGCCGGACCACCCGGACGGCATCTACCACATGCACACCTGCTACAAGATGAACGAGCGCACGCCGCACCCGGAGTTGGGCGCGGTGATCGCCAAGTACAACGGCAACCCGGACGCGGACCTACCGAGTTTCGTGCGCACCGGCAGCACGGGCAACGGCGGCGCGGGCTACCTCGGCCCCAAGTACGAACCGTTCGGCATCGACCGCACCGGCCGGCTCCCGTACTTCTCCACGCCGTACCTCAAGGACGAAGACGAGAAGAAGCGCGCCGACCTGTTCCGCACCGTCGAAGACGAATTCGGCGTCGATCACAAGGCCGAACCGTTCGAGAGTCACCGCACCGCGAAGGAGCGCGCGTGGCGGCTGCTGCGCGCGAAGGGCGTCTTCGACATCTCGAAAGACTGGCCCAAAGCCAAGGACCGCTACGGCGACACCGAGTTCGGACGCAGTTGCTTCATGGCGAAGAAACTCGTCGAAGCCGGCATCCCATTCGTGGAAGTGGGCCAAGAGAACTACGACAGCCACGGCGACAACTTCGTCGTTCACAAGGCGTGCATGCAGGTGCTCGACCCGGCGTGGAGCGCGCTGCTCACCGACCTCGCCGACAGCGGGCAACTGGACAACACGCTCGTGATCTGGATGGGCGAAGTGGGCCGTACACCGCAGATCAACAACCGCGCCGGCCGCGACCACTTCATCAGCGCGTGGACCGTCGTGCTGAGCGGCGGCGGCGTGAAGGGCGGTGTTGTGTACGGCGCGAGCGACGCCGACGGCAAGACCGTGAAGGACAACCCGGTGAGCGAGGGCGACCTGTTCGCCACGATCTACAACGCGCTGGGCATCAACCACCGCGCGAAGCACTATTGGGGCGTGCGCCCCATTTGGCTCACGCCCGAAGGCGCGAAACCGATCAAAGAACTGCTGTGATGACGAAGAGGATTTATCCGCAGATTTCGCAGACGAACGCAGATTTTGAAGGCCAAGACAAGAGAAGAGTTTTGGACAGGGTAACAGGATGAAGAGGATACGGATTTGAATTCTGATCTCTGTATCGTGTTGATCCTGTAATCCTGTCGAAACTCTTTTCTTCTGTTTTCAAATCTGTGTCCATCTGCGAAATCTGCGGATAACTCTCTTCGCGGGAGGAATCAGATGCCCGATCTCACGAAGCCCGCGAGCGCGTGGAACCTCGTTTGGGACGCCGATTGGGTCACGGCCGTAGCGTGGCTCGGGGCGTCGCGCCGCGTCGCCGCCGGGAACAACCTCGGCGAAATCGTGATCTGGGAGCTACCCGATAAGCCCGGCGGCGCGGCCCCGAAACCGGTCGCGCAGCTCGACGCGCACACGAACGTCATCTCCCGCCTCGCCTGCACGCCGGACGGCAAAACGCTCATCTCCAGTAGCTACGACCACACTATTCGCTATTGGGACATCCCCGCGACGTTCCCCGAAGCGACCGTGCCGCTCGTGCTGAACGCGCGGGCCATCGAGGACGCGACGCGGCGCAAAGCGAACGGGGCGCGCGTGCCGCCGGCGCTCGAAACGAAGGTGTGCGTGCTGAAACCGGCGCGCACGCTGACGCAACACAAAGAGTGGGTGATTTCGATGGAACTGTCGCGCGACGGCAAAGCGCTCATCACCGGCGACGACGCGGGCCGCGTGCTGATCTGGGACGCAAGCGCCGGCACCGTGAGCAAAGAGTGGAAGGTTCCGAAGGGCTGGGTGTACGCGGTGGGGCTGTCGCCGGACAAGAAGCAGGCGTGCGTGACCGAGCGCTACACGCTGGTGTTCGACAGCGGTCGGCACGCCGCGGTGAAACTGTGGGACGCGAGCGCCGGCACCGTTTCGCGCGACCTCTCGAACGAGAAGGAATTCAAAGGCCATCACATCATCTCCGCGAGCTACTCGCCGGACGGCAAAACGCTCGCGCTGTTGCGCGGCGGCGAGAGCGGCGGGAACAGCGGCAAGCCGACGCTCGTCGATCCTGCTACGGGGAAGGTGTTGCGCGAGTGCGCACCGGGGCACCTCGACGGCGGCACCGATCTCGCGTCGCACCCGGACGGCAAGCACATCGCCAGCACCGGCCGCGACACCACCGCCCGCATCTGGGACACCGCGACCGGCAAGTTGGTGAGCGAAGTGAACAAGCCCCGCGGCGGGCAGTTCAAGGACTGGTTCTCGTGCGCCGCGTGGTCCGCGGACGGCGCGTGGATCGCGTGCGGCGACCAAGCCGGCGCGGTGCAAGTGTGGTCGTTCCCGGTGTGACAGACAAATTGTTGATCCGCAGATTTCGCAGATGGACACAGATTTGAAGACCGAAGAAAAGAGGTTTCGACAGGATTCCAGGATCAACACGATACAGAGATCAGAGTTCATTCTGTATCCTCTTCATCCCGTTATCCCGTCAAAAACTCTTCTCTTGCCTTTGCCTTCAAAATCTGCGTTCATCTGCGAAATCTGCGGATAACCCCTCTTCGGTATCCCTCTCATGCGAACATCTCTTCTCCTCGTCGCGCTCCTCGCGGGTGGCGCGGGTGCGGCCGACTTCAAAGACGTCGATCCGAACGTGTTCCCGAAGGATGACCCGCGGGCGAAAGAGTTGCCCGGTATGATGTGGGCCGACGCGAAGCGGCGCATGCAGGAAGCCAACCTGCGCGAGAGCAAGGCGTTCGCCGCGGTGAAGACGAAGGAGCAGTGGGAAGCCTACCGCGACACGCGCGTTGCGAAACTCAAGGAATCGCTGGGCGTATGGCCCGCGGTGCCGAAAGAGATGCGCGTGAAGGTCACGCGCGAACTCGACGGCGACGGGTTCGTGATCCGCTGCGTGGTGTACGAAACGCGGCCCGGCTTCTGGGCGTGCGCGAACCTGTACCTCCCCAAGAAGCCGCCGGAGAAGATGCCGGGCATTATCATCGCGCACGCGCACCACGGCGGCAAAACCGGCGGCGAACTGCAAGACATGGGCATGACGTGGGCGCGGGCCGGCGTCGCGGTGCTGGTGCCGGACCAACTCGGCTACGGCGAGCGCCGCGAACACGACTTCAACAGCGAGAAGGACTACGACAAGCCGTTCCGCGTCGGTCGCCAAGACTATTTCTTTCGCTACAACTCGAATCTCCAATTGAGCGCGATCGGCGATTCGTTGATGGGTTGGATGGTGTGGGATTTGATGCGCGGCGTTGATGTGCTGTTGATGCAGAAGAACATTGATAAGGACCGAATCATCATGATGGGTTCGGTGGCCGGGGGCGGCGACCCGGTGGGCGTGACCGCGGCGCTTGATAAACGCATCGCGTGTGTGGTGCCGTTCAACTTCGGGGGCTGGCAACCGGAGTCGCGGGTGTTGGAGAACCCGGACCGCGACTTCGCGTGGTTCGGCGACGGCTATTGGGAGAGCACTCGCGGGCTGCGCAACGGTGCCCGCGACGGGTTCGCGCACTTCGTGATCGTCGGCAGCGTCGCTCCGCGAAAGGTGATCTACGCGCACGAGTTCGCGTGGGACGCCGCCACCGATCCCGCGTGGCCGCGCCTTCAGAAAGTGTTCGACTTCTACGGTGCGAAGGACGCGCTGCGCGTTGCTCACGGTAAGGGCAAAGTGACCGGGCCGGGCGGGCCGGACAACACGCACTGCAACCACATCGGCGCGGTCCACCGCAAGATGATCTACCCGGCCCTGAAGGACTGGTTCGGAATGCCGATTCCGGAGGAATACAGCAAGCCGCGCCCCGGCGCGGACCTGAAGTGTTGGACCGTGGAAGCCCGCCGTGAACTGCGGCCCAGACAGTTGCATGTGGTACTCAGTGGTTTGGCGCTCGATCGCGCTGCGGAGTGGGAGAAACGATACGACACATTCGATAAACAGCGCGCGGCGTGGGCGAAGATGCTCGGGGACATCGAGCCGAACGCGAGCCCGAAGGTGACGGAAGGCAAGGCCGACGACGTGCCGGCCGGGAAGCTCGCGCGCTTCGCACTGGAGGTCGAGCCGGGGATCGTCGTTCCGCTCGTCCTCATCTCGCCGAACGGCGCGAAGGGCGCAACGCCGGTCGTGGTGATGGTCGCGCAAGGTGGCAAATCCGCGTTCCTGAAGGACCGCTCCGACGTGCTCGCGGCGTTCCTGAAAGCCGGCGTCGCGGTGTGCCTGCCGGACGTGCGCGGCACCGGCGAAACGCGCGCCGGCACTTCCGCCGATCGCGGCAGCACGCGCACCAGTGTTTCGCAAACGAACCTCATTCTCGGTCAGTCCGTGTTGGGTGCTCAACTGCGCGACCTGCGCACCGTGGTCCGCTGGCTGCAGGCGCGCAAGGACATCGACGCGACGAACGTGGCGCTGTGGGGCGATTCGTTCGCCCCGGTGAACCCGGAGCGGTCCAAGTTCGCGGTGCCTCTGGACGTGACGAATCCGTTGGCGATCAGTGAGCCGAACGGCGGCGCTCTGACGGGCCTCGCCGGTGCGTTCGAGAGCGGCATCGCTGGCGTTCACACTCGCGGGCAACTCGAAATGCAAATGCTCTTTGAATCGCCGTATCTGTACTACCCCCATGAGGCCATCGTGCCGGGCGTCTCGGCAACAGCGGGGCTGATCAAGAACCCGCTCGCAACGAAGCGGGCGTGCACTGTTGACGGGCTGAACCGGGACGACCTGTTCGGCGATTTCACCCCCCCACAAGGTGCCAAGTGGGTGCTGGGCACGTTCAAGAAGTAGGTCGCGGTCGAGCGGCGCTTCGCCGCGAGGCCCGACGGCGGGCGCGCTATGTGGTTCTCGCATGCGTGTTTTGCGGGCTCAAGCCGCAAGCGGTTTTCTCGTTACTGGTTCGCCGTCGGGCCTCGCTCGACCGCGACCTACAAGAAGGCGCGGTCGCGCGGGCGATTCCCCAACTCAGCAGCGAAGCGCCAAAGCACCACCAGTAGCCCGGCACGTTCTTCATCCACCACGGACCCACCAGCCACGCGCTCAGTGCGAGTGGCACGCCGCACAGCGCTAAGACCACGAACTCGCGCCGCAGGTTCGGGCGCGCGACCAGCAAGTGTGCGAGCAGCCAGAAGCCCGGTGCGAGGAACGGCACGAACCACCGCACCGACACGCACGCCCCGCCGTGATTCTTCGAGAGCACGCCGTACATCAGCCACGCGGCAACACACCAGCCCGCGAGCGCGAACAGTTCGATTCGGTAGTTGCCGCTCCCTTGCGGTCGCGGCTCGTTGCCCGCGCGCACCAGCCACCACGCACCGGTCGTTGCCGCGAGCAGCAGCGGCGGGTTGTGCGTGAGGAAGCCCTTCTTTCCGAACAGCAGGTCGAGCGTGTAGAGGAACTGCGCGAAGTAGCGGTCGCGCATCACGCCGGTCATCGTCGTTGCAAACGGGCTGCCGGGCCAACTCAGGTACTCGCGGTGCATGTTCAGCGGTTTCAGCCAGTCGCTGCCGATGGCGAAGTTGATCGCGTGCCCCGCGACCACGCACGGCAACAGCCCGATTCCGCACACGAGCACCGAGGCCGCACTGCGCGTGCGAACCGCGACCGCGAGCAACACCGCACACACCAGCGGCGGGCCGATGCCGAAGTCGAGGTTGTACGCGAACCCGGTTACGAACCCCGCCGCGAGCAGAGAGCCCCACGCGGCCCGACCCGTAGCTGTGCGGTCGGCGATTCGGCACAGCAGGGCACACACGGCCGCTACACACCCGAGCTGTGCGATGTGATTGTTCGCACTGCGGGTGTACGCGGGCAGCACGGTGGCGAGCGCGAACGCGCCGAGCCAGAGCGCGCGCCACTTCGGTTCCAATCCGGCGCGCGCGCCGAGCACCCACGCGCACCCCACCGCGACCGCGAACCCGGTACCGCTGAGCAGCACGCACACCACCCACGCGAACGCGCCCGGCGCTTCACTCGGGGCCGGCGCGCCGAACCACATCAGCACGCGATACACACCGGCGAGCGGCACGCTCACGAGCGGCGGTTTGTCCGAATACCAGTGGTCGCCGATCCGCAGTTTGTCGAGCGTTCCTTTCGCGAGCAGCGGGTTGTTGGGTTCGTAGGCTCCCGGTGCGCCTTCTAAGAAGGTGGTCCCGTCGATGCGGAACGTGCCGCGTTCCACGAGCGCTTCGACCGACGCGAGCCGCGAGCCGTCGTTCCACGCGGTGGCGTAGGGCTTCGCGCTCAAGGCGGCGAGCACGAACGCGGCGAGCGCGAGTACACAAGCGGTTCGGTTCATGCGCACCGGCATACCGAGCGCGCGCCGGCGACGCAACGCGGGCCGAGTGCCGTTGGCCAACTCGCCCCGAGTTGGCCCGAGTTGGCCGACCGAGTTGGCCAATTGGCCAACTCGAAGAAAATGCTAGAAATTCCAGAAATTCATTCGAGTTGGCACCCGAGTTGGCCAACCCCTCGCGCGCTATACCCCCCCCCGGCGAGTCTTCGGGCAAGTCGAGTTCGCCCCGGTCAACGAACGGCCCTGTGTCGAGCGCGGGATCGCGCGGCCGAATGTATTGTATACGCACGTTCAATTTCGGTCAACGGGCGGTTGGGCTTTACACGTTCGGTTCCCCACGGCATACGGCTCCCCTTCCCACGAGGGATTCCGTTCGCGTGCGCGCCGGTTGAGGGGACCGTTCGCGCTGCGGGACGCGGGGACAGGGGGAAAACCATGCTCCGATACCGGGCTTGGGCCGCGGCCGCCGCGCTGGGCGCGGGCGCGCTGGCCTATGCCGCCGAC
>JALHNS010000032.1 GCA_022843445.1 Gemmata sp. | reverse complement strand
GTAAGCTTCGACCAACGCGTCCGCGACGCGGGTATAGTTGATCGGGGCCGTCCGAATGGATTCGAGCATGGCGATCGCGGACCCGGCACGGCCGGCGTCCCGATAGCACTTGGACAGGCATCCCTGTGTACATGGCTTGGGCAGCCGTAACCTGCTAGTGGAGACAGGAGTTCTGCCAATCACGGATGGGCGGCCATGCTCTTCGGCGAGGTGTTCGATCGGTTCGCGGCCGAGTCCCCGGTCAGCGTCATGGCCCGGGCCGCGTTCGAGCACGCCCTCGCGGCCGAGGCCGTCGATCAACTGTTCGCCGAGCACGCCGAGCGGCAGTACACCCGCGAGCTCTTGTTCTCCCAGTTGGTCGATCGGATGGGACTGGTCGTGTGCCGGGTCCAGCCGTCGCTGAACGCCGCCATCCGCAAGCGCGCGGGCGACCTCGGGGTGACGCGGAAGGCGGTGTACGCCAAGGTCGCCCGGACCGAGCCGGCTCTCGGGGCGGCCCTCGTCCGGCACACCGCCCGCCTCGGCCCGGTCGTCGCGGCCCTCGGTCCGGCCGCCGAGGAGCCGGTGCCGGGGTATCGGGTGCGGGTGATCGACGGGAGCCACCTGCCGGGCACCGAGCACCGCCTGCGGCCGCTCCGCCGGACCCGGGCCGGGGCACTCCCGGGGCACGCGGTGGTGCTGTTCGAGCCGGCGAGCGGGCTGGTACTTGACGCCATCCCGTGCGAGGACGGCCACGCCCAGGAGCGGTCCCTCACCCCGGCGATTCTGGGATGGGTCGAGCCCGCGACCGTGTGGGTCGGGGACCGCAACTTCTGCACCACCCGGCTGCTGGCCGGCACGGCCGGGCGGGGCGGGTGCTTCGTCGTCCGCCAGCACGGGCTCACGCTCGCCGAGTTGGGCTTCGGGGAGCGTGCGGCATGCGGTCGCACCAACACCGGGACCGTGTTCGAGGAGCCGCTCCGGGTGTCGGACGGGGCCGGCGGGGAGTTGACGCTCCGCCGGGTGACGGTGGCCCTCGACACGCCGACCCGGGACGGCGATCGGGAGATCCGCATCCCGACCAACCTGCCGGCGAGCGTGCCGGCGGCTCGGGTGGCCGACTTGTACCGCGGGCGGTGGGGCATCGAGGCCGCGTTCGGCGAGTTGGCCGCCGCCTTGCACGGCGAGGTGTCCGGGCTCGGGTACCCGCGGGCCGCCCTGTTCGCGTTCGCCGTCGCCCTGTGCGCGTACAACGTGCTGGCCGTGGTCAAGGCGAGCATCCGGGCGACCCACGGGGCGGCGGTCGAGCCCGGGGTGTCCGGGTATCACGTGGCCAACGAGGTGGCCGGTGCCAGCCGGGGGCTGTTGATCGCCATCCCGGCGGCCGAGTGGGCGGCGTTCGCCCGGGTGTCGGCGGCCGGGCTGGCGAAGGTGTTGGTCGTGTTGGCCGGGCACGTGCGACCGGCCGAGTTCGTGACCAGCCCGCGGGGTCCGAAGAAGCCCCGGCCGCGGCGGGAGAGTGCAACCGGCACCGGGCACGTCGCCACGGCCCGGCTGCTCAAAGTCCCGAAGTCGTAACGGTCATGTACACAGGGATGATTAGGCGCAGCCTAACGATAGTTAGGAAGATTGTCCAGTTGGAATGGTTGAGCCGGGCCGCTGGATCGGGTACAAGAAATTTCCCACCTCGCGCGTCCACACAGCGCGCTTGCTCCTCCGCGAGGTTTCCAACATGAACCACTCTTGGCTGCAGTCCCGGCGGACGTTCCTCCTCGCCGGTGGGTTGCCGTTCTTCGGCGTGAACCTCGCCGCCCGTGCACTGGCTGCACCGACACCGACCGGCAAGCGGAAGGCGGCGAAGGCGGCCATTCTCATCTGGCTCAGTGGCGGCGCGTCGCACATCGACACCTGGGACATGAAACCGGACGCGCCCGTGGAGTATCGCGGCACGTTCAAGCCGATTCCGACCTCTGCGCCGGCGATCCAGTTGTGCGAACACCTACCACATTTGGCGAAACAGGCGCACCACCTCGCGATCGTGCGCTCACTCGGCGACCACCGGCGGGGCACCGGCGATCACCACGCCGGTTACTACTACAACCTGACCGGCCACGCACCGGACCGCACCTTCCACCAACTGCTGAACGCCCGTGCTCCATACCCGACCGACTGGCCGTCGATGGCGTCGGTCGTCGCATCGAAGCGGCCACCGTTGCCGAACCTGCCGTCGGCGATCACGTTGCCGCAAAAGGAGGATGCGCCGCAGTACACGCGGCCCGGGCAGTTCGCGGCACGCCTCGGCATCGAGTTCGACCCGGTGTTCGTCGACGGCAGCCGTGAGAAACCGCTCGACTTCCAGGTCCCCGCGCTCGCGTTGTCCGGCGACACCACCGTCACCCGCCTGCAAGACCGCCGCTCGCTGCTGGGCGAGTTCGATCGGGCGCGGGGGTTAGCCGAGCAATCGGCGGCGAACCGCGAGTTCAGCATCCCCCAGCGGAAAGCGTTCACATTGCTGGCGTCGGCCGGCACCCGCGACGCCTTCGACCTGCGGGCCGAACCGGTCGCCGTGCGGGAACGGTACGGTCCCGGCATCAACTCGATGTCCATGTTGCTGGCCCGTCGGTTGGTGGAGGCCGGCGTCCACTTCGTCACCGTCTTCTGGAAGGGCGACAAGGAACTCGACACGTTGTGCAAAAGCGGCGGCGGGTGGGACACGCACGGGAACAACTTCGGGTGCCTGAAGGACCGCCTGTTGCCGGAGTTCGACCGGCCGTTCGCGGCTCTGCTGGACGATCTGCACCAGAAGGGGATGCTCGAATCCACGCTCGTGATCGTGTCCAGCGAGATGGGGCGGAAGCCGAAGGTCGGGGATCCGCGTTCGGGTGGCCCCGGCGGTGCGGGCCGCGATCACTGGACCGCGTGCCAGTCGGTGCTACTGGCCGGCGGCGGCATCAAGGGCGGGCAGGTGTTCGGCACGACCGACAAACGCGCCGAATACCCGGATCAGAACCCGGTCGCCCCAGAGCACATCGCCCGCACCGTGTTCCACGCGATGGGCATCGACGACCTGCACGCCACCGACCGCGAGGGTCGCCCCTTCCACCTGATGGAAGACGGCCGCGCGCTCACCGAACTGTTCTAACCACTCCAGGGTCGTCATGCTCTCCCTGCACGACACCGCTTCGTTATCAGATCGCGCCTCTCGCCGCAAATGGCTTCGCGCCAGCGGCCTGAGCGCGGTCGGGTTGTCGCTCCTCGTGATGCTTTCGCCTGCGGCATCTGCCGCTGAGAAGCCCACGCAGTTGATCGGCTACACTGAGGGCCGCAACGACCTCGACGGTGGGCAGTTCGTCAACTGGGTCACCAATCGCGCTTGCGTGGTGTCGGCCGACGGCAAAGGGCGAAAGATTCTCGCCGAGGAGTTGACGAAGAACGAACACACCTGGACGCAGTTCGCGGGCTGGTCACCGGATGGGAAGCAAGCCGTCGTCCTGAGTCTGTGGGAAAGCCCGGAGAACGCGGCGTGGGAGCGGAAGAACAAGACGTTCCGCATGACCGAAGGCTGGCTGGTCGATTCTTGCTTGCTCGACCTGGCGACGAACAAGGTCACGAATCTCACGGCGGTCGACCGTGTCAGCATCTACAACACCGGCCTGTTCTTCTTGCCCGCCGGCAAGGGCTTCGGGTTCACCCCGCTCATCAAGGGGGTGTCGAAGCCGTACATCATGGACGCCGACGGCAAGACCAAGCGTGATGTCTCCGGCAAGGGCGGCGGGTTCGCCTACGGCTACTCGGCGTCGCCGGACGGCAAGCGGATCAGCTATCACGAGAACTACCAAATCTACATCGCGAACGCCGACGGCAGCGACAAGCGGAAGGTGGAGACGAAGAACCCGTTCAACTTCGCGCCGCAGTGGTCGCCCGACGGGGAGTGGCTGCTGTTCGTCTCCGGCGAGCATTACAACTGCCACCCGTACATCGCGAAGAAGCACGGCACCGGGCTGAAGAAACTCGCGGATCGCGGCGGCTATCGCGGTGTCGTCGAACGGCTCAAGCACCCGGACTTTCACAGCGAGAGCAGCGACGTGCCGGTGTGGTCCGCGGACGGCCGCCATGTGTGTTACACGGCGAAGGTCAGCGAGAGCATCGAACTGATGCGGGTCGATCTCGACGGCAAGGTGACGCAACTGACGAAGTCGAAACCCGGGACGCGCCATTATCACCCGGCCGTCTCGCCCGACGGCAAGTGGCTGTTGTTCGGCTCCGATCGCAGCGGCACGATGCAACTCTACGTCGCGTCCATCGACGGTACGGATGTCTGGCCTATCACGAACGTCCCCGCGGGCTCGTGCGCGATGCACGGCTACTGGCAACCTGCGGGAAAGAAGGACGGCCGCTAACGATCGGCCCTCGCCCACTGGGATTCAAACTCGAAAGGCTCTCGCATGCTCTCCATCCTCAGCCAATCCTCGCCGTCGCAGTGTGACGGCCACACGCGACGGCACTTCCTCAAGATCGGCGGGCTGGCGCTCGGTGGTCTGTCGCTGCCTACGCTGTACCGCGCCGAGGCAGCTTCACCGGGTTCGGGCGAGCGAACCCGCCACAAGTCGGTCATCATGATCTACCTGTCTGGCGGGCCGTCGCACCAGGACATGTACGACCTGAAGATGGAAGCCCCGGTGGAGATCCGCGGGTCGTTCAAGCCGATCGCCACGAACGTCCCCGGCATCCAGATCTGCGAGCACATGCCGCGGCTGGCGAAGATGATGGACAAGTTCGCCATCATTCGCTCGCTGTATGGTTGCCCGGACCAGCACGCCTCGGACCTGTGCCTGAGCGGGTACCCGATTGGCCCCGGTGGGCAGCAGAGCGGGCGGCCGTCGCTCGGTTCGGCCGTGTCGCGGTTGCAGGGTGCGGTCGATCCGACCATCCCGCCGTTCGTCGGGCTGACCACGAAGACCGGGCATAAGCCGTACTCCAACCCGGGCCTGCCCGGTTTCCTCGGCGCGACACACGCCCCGTTCCAACCGGACGGCGAGGGCTTGGCCAACATGCGGCTGAAGAGCGTCTCGTTGGAGCAACTCTCCGACCGCCGTTCGTTACTTCACAGCTTCGACACGTTTCGA
This sequence comes from Gemmata sp., assembly GCA_022843445.1. Lineage (GTDB taxonomy): Bacteria > Planctomycetota > Planctomycetia > Gemmatales > Gemmataceae > Gemmata. The sequence continues at coordinate 26,808 of JALHNS010000032.1, read as the reverse complement.
CGCGAAGCCGACAGCCGGGGGCAAGTCGCGGCGCTCGATGTCTACACGCGAAAAGCCCTAGACCTGCTCACATCCAGCAAGCTGGTCGAGGCGCTCGATTTGGAGCGAGAAGCGCCGAAACTCCGCGACCGGTACGGGCGCGGGAGCTCGGACCCGGCCTTCGGCGAGGACGCCGGCCCGCACTGGATGGATCAGTTCCTGGTGGCGCGCCGGTTGGTCGAAGCCGGGGTGCGGTGTGTGACCCTGTCGTTCGGCAGTTGGGACCGACACGGTGCGAACTTCGAGCGATTGCCGCTCCAACTGGCCAAGCTCGATCAAGGCATCACGGCTCTCGTCCAGGACCTTCATGATCGTGGGTTGGATCAGGATGTCAGCGTGATCGCGTGGGGCGAGTTCGGCCGCACGCCGCGCATCAATAAGGGCGGCGGCCGCGACCACTGGCCAGCGGTGTCGTGCGCCTTGCTGGCGGGCGGCGGCATGAAGATGGGGCAGGTGATCGGCTCAACCAACCGCCTCGGCGAGGTGCCGCAGGACCGCCCGGTGCATTACCAAGATGTGTTCGCCACGCTGTACCACCAGCTCGGCATCGACACGAAGACCGCCACGATTCCCGACCACTCGGGCCGGCCCCAGTACCTGCTCGACCGGCAGGACCCGATCACGGAGTTGATCTGAACTCAGGGCCATGACACCACGGCATCGATCTTCTGCCAGTTGAAGGGCACAGCATGGCCCCCCATCAGCACCGATTGGGTTTGACTCGGCGTGAACTGGTGCAAGTCGGCTACGGTCTACGGCGCGTCCGACGCCCAGGCCGCCTACGTGAAAGATCAACCCGTCAGCACGGGGGACGTCTGCGCGACGGTCTTTGAAGCCCTCGGCATCGACCCGGAGATGACCGTACCGGACCGTACGGGCCGCCCGATACCAATCGCCAACGGCGGACACGCAATCCGAGACATTTTGGCATGAACCCCAACAGGGTGAAACGATGACGATGTCCAACATTCAACACGCCGACATCTCCCGACGAACAGCCATCCAAGCGGGCGCGATTGGCTTGCTCGGGCTGGGGATGAACCACGCGGCGGCTCTGCGTGCGGCAGATCGAACCACCGTGACGCCGGGCAATGGTCGGGCGAAATCGGTGATCTTCATTTTCCTCTCGGGCGGCCTGACGCAGCACGACAGCTTCGACCCTAAGCCCGACGCGCCCGCTGGCATTCGCGGTGATTTCTCCTCCATCGCCACGCGAGTCCACGGCATTCGCATCTGTGAACACCTGCCGATGCTCGCGGCGCGCAGTGAAAAATGGAGCCTGATTCGCTCGCTGACCACGCCGTACAACGAGCATTCGCAGGGCCACATGGCGATCCTGTCGGGTCGCACGCCGATGGCTCCCGGATTCAATCCGACTCGCCCCGAACCCGGTGACCACCCCTCGATCGCGTCAGTCGTCGGGGCCGCGGTGCCGGCTCGCACGAACAACCTGCCACCTGCCGTGGTGTTGCCCGAACGGTTGGTACACCGCACGGGGCGGGTCATTCCTGGCCAGTTCGGCGGACAGATGGGAGCACGCCGCGATCCCTGGTTCATCGAGGCGTCGCCGTTCAATTCAAAATCGTACGGCGCGTATCCCGACTTCGAGTTCCACTTCGTCCGAGGTCGCGAGCGGAACCCCACGCTCCGCTTCCAGGCCCCGAACCTCAGCCTACCGCAGGGCCTGACCCGAGATCACCTCTCTCAACGGGATGGGCTACGGTCCATCCTCGAGCGTCAGCGTCGCGGCCTCGATCAGGCGGCCTCGCTGGAATCGTTCGACCGCCACCGACAGGCAGCCATGTCCTTGCTGACCGATTCCCGCGTGCAGCGCGCCTTCGATGTCGAATCGGCTGATCCGCGAACCCTGGATCGGTATGGTCGCAACGCCTTCGGCTGGTCGCTGCTGATGGCTCGGCAACTCGTCGAAGCTGGCGTGACGCTCGTGCAAGTGAACCTTGGCAACAACGAGACCTGGGACACTCACGAGAACAACTTCCCCTTGCTCAAGAACTGCCTGTTGCCACCGACGGATCGCGGCGTCTCGGCGCTGATCGACGATCTCGACGCCCGCGGCTTGCTCGAGGAAACGCTGATTGTGATGTGCGGCGAGATGGGCCGCACGCCACGAGTCAACGCCGGCACCGGCGAGAGCAAGGTGCCGGGCCGCGATCACTGGGGCGCAGTGCAGACGGTGTTCCTGGCAGGCGGAGGGATTCGGCAGGGGGTCGTGGTGGGTGCCTCCGATCGCAACGGAGCTTACCCATCGGAAAGTCCGCAACGCCCCGAGAACCTCGCAGCCACCATCTACCACGCCTTGGGCATTCCCTCGTCGGCTTCGTGGAAGGACGAACTGGACCGTCCGCACCACATCTACCACGACGAACCGGTGGCGGGATTGCTGCCAAGCTAAGGTGTGATGATGAGCGAGAATCTCACCCGACATCGGTTTCTACCAACCGGGTCGATGCTCAGTCTCGGGCTGGGCCTGTCCGAGGTCACGCGATTGCGGGCGGTCGTCGGCGACCGGAGCACACCTTCCCCGACCACACCGGTCGGCCGATGTCAATCCTGCCCGACGGCGAACCGATGAAGGAGTAGCTGTGATGCTTCGTCGTCCACAAGGGTTCCCGTGGGTGCTGTGCATCGGGACATGCATGGCCTTCGACACCCGCGCCGCCCTCGCCGATGACGTGGACTATCTGAAGCAGGTCAAGCCGCTGCTCGCTACTCGCTGCGGGTCGTGCCACGGTTCGCTCGCCCAAAAGGCGAAACTGCGGCTCGATACCGCGGACCTAGTTCGCAAGGGCGGCCGTAGCGGCCCGGCTGTCGTGCCGGGCAAGAGCGCGGAGTCGCTTCTGATTCACGCCGTGATGGGGAAGGACCGCGACCGGATGCCCCCGGAGAAAGACGGTGCGGCGCTGACGAGGGAGCAAATCGAACTGCTTTCAGCCTGGATCGATCAGGGCGCGAAAGGTCCGCCAGACGAGCCGGTGCCCGAAGACCCACGCAAGCACTGGGCCTTCCAGAAGCCGGTTCGGCCAGCCGTGCCGAAGGTATCAGAGATGACATGGGCGACCAATCCGATTGATGCCTTCGTTTATGCGGAATTCGAGCGGAACAAGCTGCAACCGAACCCAGCTGCTGACAAAGCCGTTCTGCTTCGACGTGTCACGCTCGACCTGACGGGACTGCCGCCGACACGCGACCAACTGCACGCGTTCCTGAAGGACACGTCCCCCGACGCTTACGAGAAGGTGGTCGAGCGGTTGCTCGCCTCGCCGGACTATGGCGAACGCTGGGCGCGTCACTGGATGGATGTGTGGCGCTATTCCGACTGGTACGGCCGCCGGCAGGAGAAGGACTGGCGGAACAGCAGCCCCACGATGTGGCGATGGCGGGACTGGATCGTGAACTCGCTGAACGCGGACTTCGGCTACGATCGAATGCTACGTGAGATGCTCGCGGCCGACGAGATTGCCCCGGAGGACGATTCCGCACAAGCGGCGACTGGGTTCCTCGTCCGCAACTACTACAGCCTGAACTTCGACACCTGGATGAAGGACCAGGTCGAGCACACGGCCAAGGCGTTCCTCGGCCTGACGCTCAACTGCTGCCATTGCCACGACCACAAGTACGACCCGATCTCGCAAGAGGACTACTTCCGCTTCCGGGCGTTCTTCGAGCCGATCGGGCTGCGGCAGGATCGCGTGAAGGGCGAACCGGACCCGGGACCGTTCAAGAAATACGACTACGCCAGCAGCGGCAAGGTACTCGACAGCGGCCTCGTGCGGGTGCTCGACGACCGCCCGGGCGCCAAGACGCGGATGTACAAGCTCGGCAACGACCGCGATTACTTCGCCGACCGCGAACCGGTTTCGCCTGGCGCGCCTGCGTGTGTCGGCGGCGACAAGCTCACGATCCGGCCCGTCTCTCTGCCCTCGATCGCCAGTTATCCCGGCCTCAAACCGTTCATCCGCGAAGAAGATACGGCACGCCGGTCGGCGAACCTCACGGCAGCGAAGGCAGCTTTGGCGAAGACGCCTGCCGACGCGCTCGCCACTACTCGTGTGGCCGCTGCCGAGGCGGAGGTGCGTTCGCTGAAGGCACGGATCGCGGCTGACGATGCTCGTTTCCTCCAGGGGCCGGGCAACGCCGACGTGCTCGCGAAGATTGCAGCACGAGCCGAGCGCGAGGCCGCGGTCGCTTTCGCGGAAGTGAAATTGCTGGAAGCCGAAGCGGCTGTCGCGGCGGCGAAAGCCAAGAACGACGCGAAGGCGGTAACCACCGCCGAAACGCAGTTGGCCGCCTCGAAGAAATCTGTCGAAGCTGCACGAACCGCGATGAGCAAGGCCGACGCGGTTTACACCCCGTTCAGCCCAACGTACCCGACGACCAGCACCGGCCGTCGAAAGGCGCTCGCCGAGTGGATCGCGTCCCGCGACAACCCGCTGACCGCACGCGTTGCGGTCAATCACATCTGGGCGCGGCACTTCGGTAAGCCGCTCGTCGAATCGGTCTTCGACTTCGGCCTGAACGGCAAACGGCCGAGCCACCCGGCACTGCTCGACTGGCTCGCGGTCGAGTTGGTGGAGTCGAAGTGGAGCATGAAACACCTACACAAGTTGATTGTCACGAGCCGGGTTTACCGACTCTCGTCGGCGGCGGAGAACACCGATAACAAGGGCCGCGATCCCGACAACCGCTGGCTCTGGCACTTCCCGTCGCGACGGCTGGAAGCCGAGGCGGTTCGCGACTCGTTGTTGTTCGTCGCGGGCGATCTCGATGGCACACGAGGCGGACGTGAGATTGAGAACGCGAACCAGCCCGCATCCAGACGGCGCAGCTTGTACTTCTCGTGTCACCCGGAAGTGGGCGGCTCGCCCCGGTTGTTAGAGTTCTTCGATGTGCCCGACCCGTGCGATTGCTACCGGCGTCCGGAATCGCTCGTGCCGCAGCAATCACTCGCGTTGACCAACAGCGACTTTGTCCTCCAACGGAGTCAGGCACTGGCCGGCCGGTTGCTCGCCGTGCCCGATGTCAAAGGTGATGATCGTTTAATCGTGGCAGCATTCGAGACGGTACTCGCCCGCGTCCCGACGGAGAAGGAACTCGCGGCGTGCCGCGACTTCCTGAAAGCTCAGATCGAGTTGGTGGCGCAGAAGACGACGCCCGAGGCCGCGCGCCGTCGGGCGTGGGAGAGCCTCGCCCGCGTGCTGTTCAATCACCACGACTTCATCACCATCCGCTAGCCGAACCGGGAGACTTCCATGCGTCCGCATCGTCGCACGTTCCTCGCCGATTTCGGCATGGGTTTCACCGGGTTGGCCCTCGGGGCGCTGCTCCACCGCGACGGTGTGGTGCGAGCCGCTGAGATGCCGAGCGACAAGCCGCACCACCCACCAAAGGCGAAATCCGTCATCTGGATTTTCCTCTCGGGCGGCTACAGCCACCTCGAGACGTTCGACCCGAAACCGGCGCTGAACAAGTACGCCGGGAAGACGTTCGAGCAGACACCGTTTCCGAACCCGCTCAGGTCGCCACTGCACGACAAGCGGTCGCGGTCGGTGGTCAACGACGCGATCAACGTCCGCGACAAGTACGCTACTGTCTACCCGCTCCAAGTCGGCTTCAAAAAGCACGGCCAGAGCGGCATCGAGGTCGCTGACTGGCTGCCGCATATCGGCAGTTGCGTCGATGACCTCGCCATCGTGCGGAACGTGTGGACGACCGACAACGACCATGCCGCGGAGAACCAGATCCACACCGGTCGGCACAAGCTCGACGATAAACAACCGTCGATCGGCAGCTGGACTCATTACGGCTTGGGTACGCTGAACGAGAACTTGCCACAGTTCGTGGTCCTCGGCGGCCCGACACGCGCCGACACGCGCGAATCCATCCAGGCGAACTACCTCGGCCCGCGGTACGACGGTATCCCGCTCAACCTCGACGGTGAGCCGTTGCCGTTCGCACAACGGCCCCAGGCAATTCTCCCACAGGAGCAAAAGAACGAGTTCGACCTGATCGCCAAACTGAACGGTCTCTCGGGCGTGGAATATCCGTCGGACGATTCCCTTCGCGCTCGTATCCGGGCTTACGAGTTGGCGTACCGGATGCAAAGCGCCGTACCCGATGCGCTCGACATGAGCAAGGAAACCGCCGAGACGCACAAGCTGTACGGCACCGACAGCGCGACGACCAAAGTGGCGGCCCGACGCTGCCTCGCGGCCCGCCGACTCGTCGAACGTGGCGTTCGCTTCGTGCAGTTGTACCCGTCGCCTTACGGCGTGTGGGATTCGCACGCGAAGCTGAAGGAGAACCACGGCAAGCTCTGCCCGCAGATCGACCAGCCGGTCGCGGCGCTGGTGAAAGATCTGAAACGCTGCGGTCTGCTGAAGGACACGCTGGTGGTGTTCTGCACCGAGTTCGGGCGCACGCCGGGGATGGAAACCCGCGGCGGGAGCAAAGAGGGCCGCGACCACCACCCGCACGGCTTCTCGGTTTGGTTCGCCGGGGCGGGAATCAAGCCCGGCATTATTCACGGCGAGACGGACGAACTCGGCTTCCACGCCATGGAACCCGCCCACTACGTGACGGACCTGCACGCGACCGTGTTGCACCTGCTCGGCCTCGACCCGCGCAAGCTCGAAGTCCCCGGCCGCAAACGACTGGAGATCGACCACGGCCAGCCGATCAAGGGGATTCTGTCATGATTCCAGGGTGCACAGCGACAAAACACGCGTTCCTCATTCTGGTCGTTGTCCTCACCGCGATCGGGCGAAGCGCCGCGGCCGATCCGCCGTGGTACGACGACCGCAAAGACCTGCTCTGGTATAAGGATGACGCGGGCAAGTTGCAGTCGGTGAAGACCGAAAAGGACTGGGCGCGACGCGCGGCCCACATTCGCGCGAACATGGAACTGGTGATGGGTCGGCTGCCGGAGAAGTCGAAACTGCCGTTGGACGTGAAGACCGGTGAGACGACCAAGCTCCGCCACTACACGCGGCGGCATGTGTCGTTCGTTGCGGAAGAAGGCGACCGCGTGCCGGGCTGGTTGCTCATTCCACACGGTGCGAGCGAGAAAGAACGCTGCCCCGCGATGATCTGCCTGCCGGGAAGTTCCGCCCCGGGCAAGGACACGAACGTTGGACTCACCGCGAGCGCCGACCTCGCTTACGCCCACGAACTCGCCGAACGCGGCTACGTGTGCCTCGTACTCGACTACCCACTCTTGCACAACGCGGAGTACAAGACCGACCCGTACGCGCTGAAGTACGACAGCGCCACGATGAAGGGGATCGTCAACCATCGTCGCGGTGTCGATCTGCTTCAATCGCTGCCGTATGTGGATGCCGACGCCATCGGCGTGATCGGCCACTCGCTCGGCGGGCACAACGCGCTGTTCCTCGCCGTCTTCGATTCTCGCATCACGGCCGTCGTTTCCAGTTGCGGCTTCAACGTCTTCGCCAAACACAACAAGGGCGACGTGCGAGCGTGGAGCAGCAAGTACTACATGCCGCGCATCAAGACGGTGTACGGCGACAACTCCGCGAAGATCCCGTTCGATTTCACCGAGGTGCTGGCCGCCCTCGCGCCGCGGCCGGTGTTCGCGAACGCCCCGCTGCACGACGCCCCGGACTTCGAGGTGTCCGGGGTGAAGGACTGCTTCACCGCCGCGATGCCGGTGTACCGCGCGCTGTTCAAGGCGGAGGACCGCCTAGTCGCGAAGCATCCGGACGCCGGGCATGAGTTTCCCGCCACCGAACGACAAGCCGCGTATGCGTTTCTCGACCGACACATTCGCTCGCGGAACGGAACGGTCGAACTGAACCGCGACCTCGCCGCGCACTGGCCTTCGGTGACGGAACCGCGTGAAATTGCCGTCAAGGACGTGCCGGAGTTGGGCAAAGGAGACTTCTCGTTCGCGATGTGGGTGAAGGTCGGCGACAAACTGGATCGCCCGACCGGCGACTTACTCAGCCGTTACGACTCGAAGACGCGCCGAGGCTATCACCTGACGCTCAAGAGCAGTCCGGGCGTGACCTCGAACCAGCCGAACGACCGGCACCTTCAATTCGGCATCGACGACAACCGCGAGACCGAGTGGCGAGACTGCGGCCGGCCCGGCAACTCGCTCTTCGCGTTCTCGATGACGGTTAACGAAGGCTCGCTGTACGCGGGCACGTGCGAACCGGGGAAGGACGAATCGGGGCGCGTCTGCCGCTACGCGGGCGACCAGAAGTGGATCGACTGCGGCGCACCCGACAAGTCGAATACCGTCACCGCGATGGCGGTGTTCAATGGGAAGCTCTACGTCGGTACCGGGAAGTACCGCGTTGCCGGTTCGAGCCTGAAGGAGTCGGAGAACCTCACGCTTGGTGGCAAGGTGTTCCGCTACGACGGCGGCACCAAGTGGACCGACTGTGGCCAGTTGCCGCAAACGGAAGCCGTGGGCGGGTTGGTTGTCTTCCAAGGCCTACTCTACGCATCGTCGCTTTATAAACCGGCCGGCTTCTTCCGCTACGACAGCGACAAGAAGTGGGCGGCACTCGCGGTGCCGGAAGGGACCGATCCGAAGACCAAAGAGAAAGGGATGCGGCGAGTCGTCCCGCTGACGATCCACGACGGGCACATCTACGCCGGGAGCTACGACGGCGGTCACGTGTACCGTTTTGACGGGAAGACTTGGATTGACTGCGGGCGACTCGGCGACAACACCCAGACCCATTCCTTCGCCCAGTACCACGGGCAACTCTACGTCGGAACCTGGCCGAGCGGGCGCGTGTATCGTTTCGACGGCATCAACAAGTGGGTTGACGTCGGTCGTCTCGGCGAAGAGTTGGAGGTGATGGGCATGGCCGTCCACAACGGCCGCTTCATCGCCGGGACGCTGCCGTTGGGAGAGGTGTACAGCTACGAGGGCGAAACGACGTGGAAGAAACTCGCCCGGCTCGATCACACCCCGGACGTGAAGTACCGCCGCGTGTGGACGATGGCGGAACACGACGGTCAGTTGTTCGCTAGCACGCTCCCGTCGGGAAAGGTCTTCGCCGACTCCGCCGGGCGACAAGTCATGTGGGGCCACACACTGACGGCAGGTTGGCACCACGTCACTGCTGTGAAGTCGGCGAATCGGCTGACGCTCTTCGTGGACGGCGAGCGAGTGGCGCAGACGCCGCAGTTCGATGCTGCGAGTTATCAGGTTGACTCGAATCAACCGCTGCAACTCGGCACCGGAACCAATGGCCCGCTGAACGGAACGCTCGCGGAGGTCCGCATCTACCGCCGGGCACTCGGCGTCGCGGAGGTCGAAGCGCTTACCAAGATCAAACCCAAGGAATGAGCCATGAAAGAGGTTCTGTCGCGCCGCGACTGTCTCGCGCTCGGTGCCGCCGGGCTGGCGGCGGCGCACCCCCTTCCGGCAATCGCCCTGAAGCCGGTGGCCAAGCCGCTCTTGGTGGCGGCGGTCGTTACCGAGTACCGGATCCTCTCGCACGCCGACGTGATCCTCACAAAAATCCTCGAAGGCTGGCACCACGATGGCAAAGACAAACCGGCATTGAAGCTGGCGTCACTGTACGTCGATCAGTTCCCCAAAACCGACATCGCCCGCGAGAAGTGCAAGAAGTACGGCGTCCCGATCTTCGACACCATCGAGAAGGCGGTCACGGTCGGCGGCAGGTCGATTCCCGTGGACGGCGTGCTGAGCATCGGCGAGCACGGCAACTACCCGGTGAACGAACTCGGGCAGCAGTTGTACCCGCGGAAACGGTTCTTTCAGGAGATCACCGACGCGTTCGAGAAGTACGGCCGGGTCGTGCCCGTGTTCAACGACAAGCACATCAGCACCGTCTGGGAAGACGCGAAGTGGATGTACGACCGCGCGGTGAAGATGAAGGTGCCGTTCATGGCCGGGTCGTCGCTGCCGGTGACGTTCCGCACGCACCCGCTCGACGTGCCGATGGGGAGCGACATCGAATCGGCGGTTGGCATCGGGTACAGCGGGCTCGACGTCTACGGCTTTCACGCATTGGAGTGCTATCAGGCGATCGTCGAGCGGCGCAAGAACGCTGAGAAGGGTGTGAAGTGGGTTCGGTATCTGGAAGGCAAGGACGTTTGGAAGGCGGTCGATGACGGCTGGGTGTCGCCCGACGTGATGAACGCGGTGTACGACACGATTCCGAAAACGAAGAAAGCCATCCGCGACGACGACAAGGCGATGCTGTTCCAGTTCGAGTACGCCGACGGGTTCCGCGGTGCCCAGTTCATGCTGCCGAGCGCCGGTCTCACCGGAGTCGGCGTGAAGATCAAGGGTCAGAAGCCGATCGCCACCGGGTTCGAGGAGCGACCGAAGCCGTACTACCCGCACTTCGCGTACCTGCTCAAGGCGATCGAAACCATGATCCACACCGGCAAGCCGACCTACCCGGCGGAGCGCACACTGCTGAGCGGTGGCATTCTCGATCGCGCACTCACGTCGAAGTTCCAGAAGGGCAAAAAACTGGATACGCCGGAGTTGGCCATCGCGTACACTCCGGTGGACTACCCGCACGCACCGAACCCCGACCTGCTCGCCGCCCCCGAACGCAAGCAGTAATCGCGCACCCAGATCGCCGGGAGGCTCGATCACATATTTCGCGTGAAAGCGATTCGGAGCCAAACCGTCTGGTGGAGGATTGTGATGAGGGTATTCTCCTGTGAGCTCGTCCCATTATTGGTGATCGGGCTGTGTCTCGTTGTGGCGGCCGCATCGCAAGAGAAGCCAGCGGCTCCGCCGGCGCTGTTCCAAGAAGACCTGATCCGGGCAAAGTACGGCTACGCCTACGGTATCGCCGCGGCGGATCTCGACGGCGACGGTGACCTCGATCTCGTCAGTTCCGACACCACCGATGACAAGACGCCGAAGAAGGACAACGGTGCCCTGCTGTGGTTCGAGAACGACGGCAAGGGCACGTTCACCGAGCACGTGATCGCGAAGAACGAGGACGGCTGGTTCGAGCGCCTCGCGGTCGGCGACATCGACGGCGACGGGCACCCCGATGTTGCCGTGGTGTTGAACCGTGCCGGCAGCATCGTTTGGTTTCAGAACCCCGGTAAGCCCGCAACGTTGCCCTGGAAGCGCCACATCATCGTCAGCGGTAGTCTGCCCGGCGCGTACGACGTCGCGCTCGGCGACTTCGACGGCGACGGTCGGCTCGACGCGGCCGCGTCGAGTTGGACGCGCGGCAACCGCTTCGTGTGGTATCGCAATCCCGGAAAGGAAGGCTTCGAGAAGGAGTGGCCCGCGCGGGTCATCGAAGACAAACTCAGCGAGACGCGGACCGTGTGCGTCGCCGACTTCAACGGGGACGGCCGCCCGGACGTGCTCGGAACCGCCAGCGCGGCCCCGCTCGTGGTCTGGTACGAGAACGTCGGCACACGCGGCGAACTTCCCACCTGGAAGAAACACGTTGTCAGCACGACGGCGGCCCCGGTCCACGGGCGTCCGGCGGACATCGACGGAGACGGGGATGCCGACATCGTAATGGCTCACGGCATGCGCGACGGGCTTGCTCCGCGTGCAAAGCACCAAGTCGTCTGGTACGAGAACGTCGGCAAGCCCGGCAAGGGCACGGAGTGGAAACAGCACGTTGTTCGTGCGTTGGCCGATGCCTTCGAGGCGGTCGCGGCCGACCTTGATGGCGATGGCAGGCTCGACGTCGTGGCCACCGCTTGGGGGCCCGCGGGCCGAGTGGTCTGGTTCCACAACCCGGGCGAGCCGATGAAATCGTGGCCGATGCATCCGTTGAAAGACAAATGGCCAAACGCCAACTCGGTGATCGCGGGGGACCTCAACGGGGACAAGAAAGTGGACGTGGCGGCGACGGCGGAGCGTGGGGCGAATGAATTTCGCTGGTGGAAGAATCTGGGCGACCGATAATCGCGTTGATACCGGAGGTTGTTCATGTTGACCGTACTCGGAACTCAACGGCACACGTGCGACGGCTTCACGCGCCGAGAGTTGCTCCAGGTCGGCGGTGCGGGCCTGTTCGGGCTGAGTCTGCCACGTGTGCTCGCAGCCGAGGCGAGCCCCACGCGATTGCCAGCACGGGCGAAATCGGTGATCTTCCTCTTCCTGTTCGGCGGGCCGAGTCAACTGGAAACGTTCGACATGAAAGCGGACGCGCCCAGCGGCATCCGCGGCCCTTTCCGACCAACAACCTCGCGTACCCCCGGCCTTCAGATCTGTGAAAAGTTACCCCGGCTGGCAGGGATGTCGGACAGGTACTGCGTCGTCCGCACCGTCAACCACCGTCAGAACGACCACAACGGTTGCCACTACATCCAAACCGGCCACCCGATGCCACCGGCCCAGCGCGGCGCGGCACTGGTCGACGCCACGGAAAAGGACTGGCCCGCGATGGGGTCGGTGGTGGAATATCTCGATCAGAAGCAAGGGCCGCGCGACTTCCCGTCCTACGTCTACCTGCCCAACCGCCTCGGGCACATTCAGGGCTACGACCGTAGTGGCCAGTACGCCGGTTGGCTGGGCCGATCGTACAACGCGCTGGCTACCGAAGTCCGCAAGCGCGACGCGACCGACAACCCGTACTTCCGCGACTGCACCGACGCGGAACTGGATTTCCGAATCGCGGGCCTGTCCGATGAGCCGTCGATGACGCTGGACCGGCTGAACCGCCGCCACTCGTTGCTGGCGCAGTTCGAGGCTCGGCGACGCGACACACTCACCGACCCGGAAGCGACCCACGACCGTCTCCGGCAACGCGCCCTGTCCCTGCTCACCTCCGAGAAGCTGCGACAGGCGCTCGACGTCCGGCAGGAGCCGGCGCGACTGCGGGACCGTTACGGCCGGCACCTGTTCGGGCAGGCGGCGCTCATGGGGCGGCGGATGATCGAGGCCGGCGCTCGATTCGCAACCGTTCTCTGGGACGCGCCGGACGGCTACAGTTGGGACAGCCACCGCACCAACGCCGACGTGGAAAAGTATCTGCTCCCCGGCCTCGATCAGACGCTGTCCGCGCTGATCGAAGACTTGCACCAGCGCGGGCTGCTCGACGAGACGCTGATCGTGTGCGTCGGCGAGATGGGACGGACACCCAAGCCGGACACCGCCGCGTGGGGGCGGGGGCACTGGAGCTACTGTTTCCCGGCGCTGCTGGCCGGCGCCGGCATTCGCGGCGGCACGGTTTACGGGCGGTCCGACCGGGACGCCGCGTACCCCGTCGAGAAGCCGGTCAGCCCGGAAGATCTGGCCTGCACGGTCTACCACGCGCTGGGGATCGATCCGCACGGCTCCATCCGCGACCGGCAGGATCGGCCGACTGCAATTGTCGAAGGCGGTCAACCGCTGCGAGAACTGTTCGTGTGACGGCTACCGAGGATCAACCATGCCACCGTTCTTGCCCCGTCACCCCCGTTGGTTCCCGGGCGAGCACCACCGTCTCGGGCGGCGCGAACTGATCCGCGTCGGGGGTGTCAGTCTGTTCGGGCTGGGGCTGTCCGATCCTCTGCGGCTGCAAGCTCATGTGGCCAGCCCACGGCACGCGAAGGCCAAGTCGGTCGTGTTCATCTTCCAGTCCGGCGGCCCCTCGCAGCACGAGACGTTCGACCCGAAGCCGGATGCCCCGGCGGAGATTCGCGGCGAGTACGGCACGACGCAGACGAAACTGCCCGGCGTACGGTTCTGCGAATACCTGCCGCGTCTGGCCGCGCGAAGCGACCTGTTCTCCGTTGTCCGCACGATGCACCACACGACGGGACGGGAGTTCCGCAACGAGCACAACAGTTGCATGTACCTGCTTCACACCGGCACGACGGAACTGCCGCCGGGCGACACGAACGCGTCCATCGTGAACCCGCGACAGGGCCGGTTCGAGTGGCCCTCGATCGGCTCGCTGCTCGCGCACGCACGGCCGAGCGATATGATCGGCTTGCCGTCCGTCGTGGAGTTGCCGCGTGCGAACGGCATGAAGTATCCCGGTCGCGGTCCCGGCATCCTCGGCCCGCGATACGCCCGCTGGGGTGTCGATCTCGCTCCCGTGTGCCGCGCGCCCGACGCAGCCGGTTCGTGCCCCAACTGTTTCAGCCACGACGATCCGAACGACCCCGCCCGCGCTCCCGGAAAGGGGCCAAAAGCGTGGTGGGACAACAGCAGTTGTCGGAACCCATCGTTCAAACTGCCTGACATCGGCGGCATTGCAATCGAGGAGTCGCTCCTCCGGGATCGAACCTCACTGCTCCAGCGACTGGACGCCCACCACCGATCGCAAGATGCGGCAGAGAAATCCGGCACGTTTGCTTCGTGGGATGCGTCGCGGATGCAGGCGATGAACCTGCTCTCGACGATGAGCAACGGCCGACAGAACCCGTTCGACCTCACTCAGGAGTCGCAACGGGTTCGTGACCAATACGGCCATGAGGAATGGGGGCAGGCGTTCCTCGTCGCTCGCCGGTTGGTCGAAGCGGGTGTGCGGATGGTACAAGTGAACCTCCGCGGCTGGGACACTCACCAGAACGCCTTTCGCGACCTCAAGGGCAAACTGCTTCCTTCCATCGACCGCTGCCTGTCTGGGTTCCTCGACGACCTCCATCAACGTGGGTTGCTCGACGAAACGCTGGTCGTGATGTGTGGCGAGATGGGCCGCACGCCGAAGATTTCGCCGATCACGGCGGGCGGGAAAAACGCATCGGGCGAGGTGTTCACGCCGGGCCGGCATCACTGGGGCGACGTGTTCCCCTGCTTCTTCGCGGGTGGCGGGGTTCGCCCCGGCCGCGTGATCGGCCAGACGGACAGGGACGGCGGTCTCCCGGTGACGGAGGCGTACACTCCCGCCGACCTCGCCGCGACGATCTTCCACCTGATGGGCATCGACCCGAACAGCGAGTTCCACGACGCCCAACGGCGACCGTACCGTTTCTCACAGGGAACGCCGATCCGTGGGCTGGCAGGATAGGATCACGAGCCAAGTTTCGATCACGCGGTTGGGTCGAACATCGATTATTCGCGTATCGACAAATCAGTCTCAACGGAGAACTATCTCATGCGGCCAGTCGTTCGCTGTCACACGCTTCTCCTCTCACTGCTGTTCGCGCCGTTGGCCGCGCTGCACTCTGCCGAACCGAAGACGGGCGATTCCAAGAGGATCGACCTCGGCGACGACGTCAAGTTGGAGGTCGTGTACCTGCCACCCGGCGAGTTCATGATGGGCAGCACACCGGAGGAGAAGAAGTGGGCCACGGGCATCGAAGGGGGCGCTCAGCCGGGGACTGAGCGCGAGTCGTACGAAGGCGAGAAGCCGCGACGGACTCGTGTGAAGCATGGCGTCTGGATGGGCCGTACGGAAGTCAGCATCGGACAGTTCAAGAGGTTCGCCGTCGAGAGCAAGTATGTCACCGATGCCGAGAAGCCGAACGGCAAGACGCAGGTGTTCGACCCGGAATGGGACGGCTATCGACTGACAACGAAGGTGGTTCATCCGTGGAAATCGGTAGCGGGCAAGAGCTGGCGTGACCCGAACTGGGCGTTCCCGAACCGCGATGAATTCCCCGTGGTGTGCGTGAGTTACAACGACATGAACGCCTTTTGCCGCTGGCTCACGGATCGGGAACGCAAGGCCGGGCGATTGCCAGAAGGATTGGAGTATCGCCTGCCGACGGAGGCCGAGTGGGAGTACGGGTGTCGCGGCGGCAGCAAGGAGAGTCACTACTTCTGGTGGGGCAACGACCTCGAACAAGGTGAAGGCCGGCTGAACATCTCCGCGATCGATTTCCTTCCGGGCCGCAAGAAGACGTGGCCGCTAGGGAAGGCACCGTGGAGCGACGGCTTCGCGTTCGTCTCGCCGGTGGACCACTACGGCGCGAAGGGCCGCAACGGCTTCGGCCTCGCGGACATGTGCGGAGGCGTGTGGGAGTTCGTCATCGATCACTTCGACCCGAAGGGTGGCCACGAAGAGATCTTCTATGAGAACGCCGAAAAGCGCACCGTGTCTCGCCCCGTCTGCCGTGGTGGAAACTACTTCGATGTTCCCGGCAACGCCCGCTGTGCGGTTCGGCTCGGCATCGCCGGCGTGACCTATTCCGACTCCCGCGACGGCTTCCGCATCTGCCTCGGCCGTGTCGTGCCAAGGCAATAGGCTTGGCACGCCAACAGGAGGGACAACCCCATGAAACACGCTTTCATCCTTTGTGGGAAAGCGAACAAAGACCAGGTGCTGTGCGACTGGACCATCCTGGTGAAAAAGCCGTGACGCTGCGGGTAAGCCGCAAGTCTGCGGTCCCCTGGCCTGACCCTTGGGAGTTTCTCGCGGAGCATTACATGCAATCCAACGCGAACTGGACGCGTCGAACATTCCTGGTTGCCGGGGGATGAGTTACTTCGGCTTCGATCTTGCGGACCGTGTTCGGGCAGGGCAACCATCGGCGCCGCGGCGCAAGATCGCCCGGTCCACGATTCTGATCTGGCTCAGCGGCGGGGCGTCGCACATCGACACTTGGGACATGAAGCCGGACGCGCCAGCCGAGGTTCGCGGGACGTTCAAGCCAATCGCCACGTCGGCATCCGGAATCCGACTCTGCGAGCATTTACCGCTCGTGTCGCGGCAGGCTCATCATCTTGCCATCATCCGGTCGGTGGGAGGAGGTGTGGCCACGAACGATCACCACGCGGGCTACTACTACCAATTGACAGGTCATGTGGCCGAAGCGGCGTTTCCCAACTCCCGCCAGCCGCTTTCCGACGACTGGCCCTTTTTCGGTTCCGTCGTGGCGGCGAAGCGACCCGCGCATCCGTCGCTTCCTTCGTTGATCTGGTTGCCGGCCGAGTCTGGAGAACCGGGTAGCCGGCGGCCGGGTGCGTTCGCAGCCCGCCTCGGAGTGCAGCACAACCCGTTCTACGTCTACGGCAGCCACACCAAACCGACCGAGTTCCTGTCACCGAGTATCGCACTGTCCGGCGACGTTTCCAAAGAGCGGCTGTCGGATCGCCGCCAGTTACTTCAGTCCATCGATGCCTCATTTCGCGGGATCGAGGGAACGCGAGCGGGTGCGGCCCACGAGGCGCTCAATGACCGAGCGTTCTCGCTCTTGGGTTCTTCGGGAACGCGGTCCGCCTTCGACGTGAGTGCGGAACCCGACCGCGTTCGCGAGCGGTATGGAAACACGGTCAATGCGATGAGCATGTTGATGGCCCGCCGTCTGGCCGAGGCGGGCGTCCCGTTCATCACGGTCTACTGGTATCACGATTACGAGGAAGACAAGAGACGCGGCTGCCTCGGGGGAGCGTGGGATACCCACTGGAAGAACGCTTCCTGTCTGCGCGACTACTTGTTGCCGGCTTTCGATCGCCCGTTCTCGGCTTTGCTGGATGACCTACATCAGCGCGGCCTGCTGGACTCGACGCTGGTGATGGTGAGCAGCGAAATGGGGCGGACGCCGCGTCTGGGCGATCCGCGATCGGGCGGGGAGGGAGCGGCGGAGCCGGGCCGTGATCACTGGACGCATTGCATGTCCGTGCTGCTGGCGGGTGGCGGCATCCGCGGAGGCCAGGTGTATGGGCCCAGCGGGGGCAGAATGTCGGGTTCGATCTGGTACGCCTCGGCGAGCGCGTTCGTGCTGTTGAACAGCCCCACCACGGCCATCACCTCGCCGAGCGCTTCCACGTCGAGGCCGAGTTTGCGCGCGGTCGCAGTGTGGCTGTTCACGCAGTAGGCGCATCCGTTGGGTCGCGCTCACGGCCAGCGCGATGATTTCGCGCGTGAGCGGATCGAGCTTCGACGCCCGCCCGCACGCCTCCGGGTGCATGATCGCCTTCAACCGCGTCCACACCAGTTCGAGGTGATCGGGGTTGGTCGCCAGCACCCGCCAGAGGTTGGGTACGAAGTTAATCCCTTTCGTGGCCTTGGTTTCGGCGAAGACTTCGGCGACATTCCCGGTCGCGGTCTCTTCGGGCACCGGGGCGACGGTCGCGATTCGTCCGGCGGGCATGAGGTGTTTCTCCAGAAGGCACCCCGTCGCTGACGCTCCGGGTTCGCCAAATGGTCAGAGTTTCGCTTGCAGCGTGCGCGGCGCGGGAGTAGTCTCTTCATACGGCTCTCACGGCCGCCCCGTCAGTGTGCTCCGCGAATCGAAACCCGCCTCCATTAATTCCCGCCGCGGGAGTTGGTCACATGGAACAGAAGTTCGACGCCACCCCGAAGGCCGAACTGCGCCTCAAAGGCCGTCAGGTCACCCGCACCGATGTCACCGGGGACTGGGGGCTTCAGTTGCGCTGGGTCGTCAAGCGCGACGGAAAGGAAGTCGCGACCGCGCCGGCCCGCGCCGAGCACACCTACGTGCACCCCGACACCACCCCCGGCACCTACGAAATCGTGCTGGAGCAGTTCAAGTACATGAACTACGCGAAGAACCCGCAGGGCGAGTACACGCAGAGCAAGTTCGTCGCGATCTCCAACGCCGTTACCTACACCATTTAGTGGAGCGAACCAAATGCTGAACATCGGCAACGAAAAGGTTCCGCTCTGCGAAGGGCTGTCGCGGCGGAGTTTCCTGACCGTCGGCGCGGCGGGCGCCGGAGCGCTCGCGCTGCCCACGTTCTTTCGGCTCCAGCAGGCGGGAGCCGCAGACGTCAACAAGGCGAAGATTCGCAACTGCATCACGCTGTTCCTCGTGGGCTCGCCGGGGCAGGTCGATACCTGGGACATGAAGCCGGACGCGCCCGCGGAGGTGCGCGGCAAGTTCAAACCGATCAAGACGAACGTCAACGGGATCCAGATCTGCGAGCACTTCCCGCTGATGGCGAAGATGATGGACAAGGTTGCGCTCGTCCGCAGCCTCCACCACAAGACCGGGGCGACGCACGAGAACGGCCAGCGCTGGATGATGACCGGACACGATTTCAACGCAGACAACATGAAGCCGCACATCGGCAGCGTGGTGTCGCGCGTGTTCGGGCCGAAGGGCGACCTTCCCGCGAACGTGATCCTGCCCGGCCCCATCGGCAACACCGGGGCCGGCCCGCTGCACGGCCAGACCGCGGCGCACCTCGGCAGCGCGCACGAGCCGTTCTTCCTGAACGCGGACCCGGCGCTGCCCAAGTTCAAGATCGGTGACTTGGAAGCGCCCGCGGGCGAATCGCAGTCGCGCTTGGATGCGAGAAAGCGCCTGCTCGAACAGGTCGATGAACTGCAAAAGCACACGGAGACGCGCGCGGTCGGCGAACACGACGCCGCGTACCAGCGCGCCTTCCGGCTACTGACCTCGCCCGACGCCAAGAAAGCCTTCAACCTGAACGAGGAGCCGGACAAGACCCGCGACCGGTACGGGCGCAACACGTTCGGCCAGTCGTGCCTGATGGCGCGGAGGCTCATCGAAGGCGGCGTCCGGTTCGTCACCGTGAACCACTTCGACACGGTGTTCGGGCTGTCGTGCTGGGACATGCACGCCGACGGCGGCGGGCTGAACAACACCTACGCCGACTACGAGCGGTTCCTGTGCCCGCAGTTCGACTGGGCGTTCACCGCCCTCATCTCCGACCTCGCGGACCGCGGGATGCTCGAGGAAACGGTCGTCGCGGTGTTCAGCGAATTCGGCCGCACCCCGCGCCTCAACGGCAAGAGCGGGCGTGACCACTACCCGAACGCGTGGACCAACTTCTTCGCCGGCGGGAACTTCCGCACCGGGCAAGTAATTGGAGCCACGGACAAGATCGGGTCGCGCCCGGTGGACACGCCCATCGAGCCGCCGCAGATGCTGGCCTCGCTGTACCACGGGATGGGCATCAACCTCGACGCCACCATGATGCCCGGCCCCGGCGACCGGCCCGTGCGCATGGTCGAGGCCGAACCGATCAAGCAACTCTTCAAGTAAGGCAGAAGAGGAAGAGCAATGGCCGCAACAAAGCACAAGAAGCACAAAAGAGAACCGAAGAGCGAAGAGCAGAGTTTGAATGAAACTCACTCTTTGTCTTCGGTTCTCTTTTGTGCTTCTTGTGCTTTGTTGCGGCCATTGCTCTTCACGCTTCTCTGCTCTCCGCTCGTCGCGGCCGAGCCGGCGGTGCGCGACCTGAGCGTACGCGGGTTGCAAACCAACGGCACCACGACCATCACGGTCAGCGGGGACGATCTGGGCAAAGCGCCGAAGTTACTCCTTTCCTTCCCCGCGAAACAATCCCTCAAGTCGGGCAACACCGACAAGAAGGCCGAGTTCGCGGTCACGCTCGAAGGCGCGACACCCGGCTTGCACCACCTCCGCGTGGTCACCGACGGCGGCGTGAGCCTGCCCGCGGTCGTCGGTGTGGACGCGCTCCCGCAACTGCCGTTCGCCGCGAAGGTCGACGCGCTGCCGGTCGCGCTGCACGGCACGCTCACCGGCGCGCAGGTGCTGGAAACGACCTTCACCGGGAAGGCCAACCAGAAGGTCACAGTCGAGGTCGAGTCGCAGCGCATCGGCGGGAAACTGCGCCCGACCGTTCACCTGTACAACGCAAAGAAGCTCCAACTCGAATGGGCGTGGGCCACACCCGCGCTCAACGGCGACGCGCGCCTGACGGCCACACTGCCCGCGGACGGCGCGTACACCGTCGCGCTTCACGACTCCGAGTACGCCGGGGCGGCCCCCGGCCTGTTCCGGCTCAAGATCGGCGCGTTCGATTACGCGGAGCAGGTGTTCCCGCCGTTCGTGGCCAAGCAAACGCGGCGCGTCGAGTTGTTCGGTTCGCTCTCCGCGCCAGTCGAGTTGCCCGCCGCGCGCGGCGGTTTCGTCCCGCTCGACTGGCCGAAGGGCGGAAACTGGAGCGGCCCGCGGCCGTTTGTCGAAGTGAGCGCGCGCACGGAGGTCTTCGAACCGAATCCGGTCGAGGGCGTTCGCGACCTACCCGCGGGGCGCGTGGGCGTAACTGGCAAACTCACCCGCTCACGCGAGGAGCACAAGTACCGCGTTCCTGTGACACCGGGCACCAAAGTGCGATTTGAGGTGTTCGCCGAACGGCTCGGCTCGCGGTTTGACGCGGCGCTGGTGATCCGCAACGACACGGGCGCGGTGGTCGCCCAGGCCGAAGACTCCCCCGGCACGCTCGACCCCGCACTGGAATACACGGTGCCCGACAAGGTCACGCAGGTGACCGTCTGCGTGGTAGACGTTCAGGGCGCGGCGGCGCCGCGCGGCATCTACCGGCTCACGGTCGATCCGGTGAAGGGCGAAGGGCTGGGCGACTTCCGACTGACGACGCCCCTCCAGAGGTTGAACATCTCCGCCAGTGGGCGCGCGGTGGTGCCGGTATTCGTCGAGCGCCGCGGGTTCGCGGGCAAGATCGATGTGAGCGCCGAGGGCTTGCCCGCGGGCGTGAAGCTCGAAGGCACAGGCATTTCGCCCGACACCGACGGCGCCCTCGTGACGGTCACCGCGCCCGCGGACTTCCCCGTCGGCCTCGTCGCTTGGAAGGGCCGCGGCGGAGCCGACGAGCGGGCGGTGTCAATCAAGGGGCACCCGCTCGAAAAGCTCCAGCCGTGGCTCGCGACCGAGTTCGCGCTGTCCCCGACCAGCACGAAGGCGGACGACTTCAGCATCGACTGGAAGGCGCTCCCGCCGGACGCGGGCCTCGCGCCTGCGGGCAAACTTGCGCTCCCGGTGAAGTTGACGCGCACCGATGTGGCCGCCCCAGTGCGGCTCACACTGCTCACGAGCCAGGCGCCGGTGCTGGTGAACAACCAACCGGACCCGAACCGCACGATTCGCGTCGAGAAGCCCACCGAACTCGGGGCGAAGGTGAGCGAGGGCGAACTGCCCATCCTGCTCCCGCCCGAACTGCCCGCGGACACCTACCAAATCGCGGTGCTGGCCGAACTGCTCACCGCGGACAAGCAGCGGGTGCTCGCGTCGGCGGTCACGCCCGTTCGCGCGCTGCCCGTGAAACTCCCGGTCGCACTCAAACTCGCATCCCTGCCCACCGACGCGAAACTCGATGCCAAGACCGGGGCGACGCTCGAACTCAAAGGCACCGTCGAGCGGCTGAACGGCTTCGCGGGCGACGTGTCCGTAACGCTCACCGGGCTACCGGCGGGTGTGCCGGCGCCCGCGGCACTCACCGTGAAGGCCGGCGAGACCGCGTTCGTGTTCAAGATCGCCTTGCCGCCGACTACCCCCGCGGGCGAAGCGAGGCTCAAGTTCGGCGCGACCGCGACCGACCCGAAGCAGCCCAACGTGCGCGTCAAGGGCCGCGACGTGGAAGCGACGCTGAAGATAAGCCCGCCTGCGAAGTGAATGCGCCTTTTGACGAGTCGGAAGCGTGAGCGACGGCAAAGGTTGTCCGTCGCTCACACTTCCGGCTCGTCAAGACACCCCGAGACAGCCGCCATGACCCGCCTCTCTGCCGTTCTGCTCGTCGCGCTTCTGCCGCTCCCCTTGTGCGCGGCCGAGCCGGGTGCGTCTGTGTCCGTGTCGCCCGCGAGCATCGACATCCGGCACCACCGCCACCCGCACGCGATTCAGGTGCTCGGCATCTCTGCCGACGGGTACTCCCTTGATCTGCGCGACGCGGCCACCTTCGTCAGCGACAACCCGAAAGTTGCGGTCGTTGAGAAGGGCGTCGTGACGCCGGTGGGCACGGGCAGCGCGAAGGTCACCGTGACCGCGGGGGGGAAGGCGTTCGCGGTGCCGGTCACCGTCGCCCTCGACGCGAAGGAGCAGCCGGTCAGCTTCCGGCACGAGGTCATGCCGGTGCTGACGCGCGCGGGGTGCAACGCGGGCGCGTGCCACGGGTACTCGCTCGGCAAGAACGGGTTCAAGCTGTCGCTCCGCGGGTCGGACCCGGAGCCGGACTACTTCGCCATCGTGAAGGACTCCGCCGGGCGCCGGATGAACTTTCAGGAGCCGGCGAACAGCCTGCTCGTTGCGAAGGCGCGGGGCGACTCGGCCCACGAGGGCGGAGCGCGGTTCGCGAAAGGCTCGCTCGCCGACACCATCCTCACGAACTGGATCACGCAGCGCGCGCCCAGCGACGTGAAAGACACGCGCGAAGTGGTGCAGGTGCAAATGATTCCGGCGACGCTCGTCCTCAAGCCGGGGCAGAAGCACCGCGTGCAACTGGTCGCCGAGTACAGCGACGGCGCAAAGCGCGACGTCACCAACCTGGGCGTGTTCGCGGTCAACAACGACCGGTTCGCGGCGGTTAGCGAAGACGGGCTGGTGACGGCCGGCGCCGCAGGCGAAACCTCTGTTATTGGGCGGTTCGAGCGCGTGTTCGCCGCCACGGGCGTGACCGTGCTGGCCCCGAGCGGGCCGTTCACTCCCACGCCGGTGCCCGACAACGTGATCGACCGCACGGTGGTCGAGAAGCTGAACCGCTTGAAGATCGCCCCGTCGGGCCTTGCGGGCGACGAGGAGTTCCTGCGCCGCGTGTACATCGACCTCATTGGGTTGCAGCCGAAGCCCGACGAGGTGCGCGCGTTCCTCGCGGACACCGACCCGAAGAAGCGCGAGAAGGTGCTCGACGCGCTCTTCGAGCGGCCCGAGTTCGTGGACCACTGGTCGCTGAAGTGGGGCGACCTGCTCCAGAACTCGCGCAACAGCGTGAGCGCCCCGGCGATGTTCCAGTTCCGCGAGTTCATCCGCAGCGCGATCTCTTCCAACATGCCGATGGACAAGTTCGCGCAGAAGTTGCTCACCTCCAAGGGCGGGCACACCGACGACCCGGCGAGCGTGTACTTCACCATCAGCAAGGACACCAACGACACCGTCGAGCGCGTGACGCAGGTGTTCTGCGGGGTGCGCATGCTGTGCGCCCGGTGCCACTCGCACCCGCTCGAAAACTGGACGCAGGCGGACTACTTCGGGCTCGCGAGCTTCTTCACCCAGGTGAGCGCGAAGCAAGACCCGCGGCTGCCCAACGTCGCGAACACCAAGGTGGTGGCGCTCAACCCCGCGGCCGCCAGCGCGACGAACCCGCGCACCGGGAAGGCCCAGCCGCCGCGGTTCCTGGGCGGTACCGAGCCGAAGCTGGACGCCGGGGTTGACCGGCGCGAGGCCTACGCGAAGTGGCTCACCGGCGCCAAGAACCCGTTCTTCGCGCGCGGCCTCGTGAACCGGTACTGGAGCTACTTCTTCCACCGCGGCATCATCGACCCGGTGGACGACATCCGCAGCACCAACCCGCCCATCAACCCGGAGTTGCTCGACGCGCTGACCGCGGACTTCGTCACGAGCGGGTACGACGCGCGACACCTGATGCGCCGCATCGTCACCTCGCAGACGTACCAGCGCACCGGCACCCCGAACGCCAGTAACAAGGACGACGACCAGAACTTCTCGCACGCGGTCGCGCGGCGGGTGCCCGCCGAGGCGCTGCTCGACTCGCTGGTGCAGGCGACCGCGATTCAAGAGGGGTTGCCCAACGGGTTCCGCGCCGCGCAGTTGCCCGACGCGAGCCAGGAGAACGTGTTCCTGAAACTGTTCGGCAAGCCGCAGCGGATGGACGCGTGCGAGTGCGAGCGGGACAACGGGTCCAACATGCTCCAGGCGCTCCACTTCCTCAACGGCAAGAGCATCCTGGGCCGCGTGCGGAACCCAGCGGCGCGCCCGGCACTGTTGCTCCAGAGGAAGGTGACCGACGAGGAGTTGGTGAAGGAACTGTACCTGTGGTCGCTGGCGCGCAACCCCACCGCGAAGGAGCTGGAGGTGGGGCTGGACTTCCTGAAGGCAAGTGAGGACCGAGCGGCCGGCGCGCAAGACCTGATGTGGGCGCTGCTGAACAGCAAGGACTTCCTGCTGGTGCGCTGACCTGTGATACGGTTCTCAGGAAATAGTTGCCGTCGTCGGAGCCGCGACCGTGAGGGAGCGTTTACCTTCGCGCTCCCTCACGGTCGCGGCTTCGACGGAACGTATCACCGGAGGGCCGGGGCGTTGCACGTCCGGGTGAACCCGCTCCCTCACGGTCGCGGCTCCGACGGAACTTTTCAGCTGGGATGCGTATGACCGGGTGCGGAATGCGGGGCCGACCAACGCAACGCTGGCGGATCACAATGACGCGCGGCCGGGGACACGAACCCCGGCCGCGCGTCATTGTGATCCGGGGGTCAACCAAGCGAGCGCCCGGGTTGCGCGCAAGCATGTCCCCGCGAGCCCGGATGACTCGCGGGCACAGTAACGGCCCGGCGAATCACGTTGGGAAAACGTGTGGAATGGCCCTTGCAGAAACGAGTACCGCCGGCTGATCGCGGGGGATCAGGGGGCTCGAAGCGTGTTGCGTCTGGAGTGCTCAGCCCGCGACGGCGGGCGCGACGGACGGGCCCGCGAGAGCGGTGCCGCGCCAAGGACGATCCGTGCTGATTCCGTCGCTGGGGCACGACGGACCCGCCGCAACAGGCACGGTGCCGCTTGGGTCCGGTGTTCGCACCTCGTCAACGTCCGCTCGTTGCGGAGCGAACATCGGCTTCACCGAGCGCACACGGGCGATCTCGACCCCGCGGGACGTTCGCGCATAGCTAAAGGGGAACGCCCGGGGGCCCGCCGGAGCGGGCCCGAGCACTGGGCGAGAACGGATCTTTTGATTGAGCGTCGCGAAGCCACCGGAGGTAATTAGGTTCCTCGTGCGGTCCGGATCGCAACGGGATCGGCGGCGCCCCGCGCCCGGTTCTTGCGCCCGCGAGACCACGGGGCGCGCCGTCGAACGCAACGCCCGCACGGGTGCGCTCGACCGAGCGGCGCGTTCCCCTGCGACGGACCGGCGCGCCCCGCGCCGCCCGGCCCAACCCCGAACCCGGCCCGCCGACGGGGCGCTGCCGCACAGTGCCCAGACGGCATCACCGGAGCGGTGCCTTGACCGGCACGACGACCTCGACGGGCTTGTCCTCGCCCGAGGGCACCCAAACTTGAACCCGCTCGCCCGGGGCCAGTTCTCACCCGTCCAAGTCCGCGCCCGGCTGACCTCGAAGGTCGCCTGCGAGGCCAACGGCTTCAGCAGCACCTTGCTGATACTGCCCGCCTTCTCCCCGCCCTCGCTCGTCACCGTGAAGGACACGCGCTCCAGCGGCACCCCGGAGGTGTTCGTGAGCTTCAGCACCATGCCCTTCTTGGGCCCCAGACTGCGAAAGCTGACGTCGACGGGCACGTCGGGCTTGGGCGGCGCGTCGTCCCGGACGTTCTTGAGGAGCCCGGCACCGAGCATCACCACGAGGTACAGCACGACCAGTGTACCGCACCCCCACCCGGCGAGCTTCGCCCCCAAGCCGAACGCGCCGTCGAACCCGCCGGTGAACCGCTCCCACGCGCCCGCGGGCGCGCTGGGGGGAACCGCGGGTGCCGCCGGAGCCGCGGGCACCGGGGGCGGGGTGGTAAACACGCCGGGCACACTCGCCGCCGGGCCCCACGCGGCCCCGCCCTCGGGGCACACCTGATCGGTGCGGGCCAGCGCGCCGGTCGCTGCCATCTGGGCCAGTTCGGCGCGGGGCCGAGCGCCTCCGCGCCCCGCGCCACGTACCACTTCGGCTCGGTCATCGGTCACCTCGGGCTCCGGTACCGACTTCCCATTTTGGGAAGTCCGAGTTCCCATTTTCGGTTGGCCGCCTCCTCCAATGGGGCGGCGGGTGCAAAAATCCCAACACACGACCCAGTACCAGAAGCTCACCGCGGCCCTGCGGGCGGCCCGCGAGGCCGCGGGGCTCACGCAGGCGCAGGTGGTGCACAAGCTGCGCCTGTACGCCTCGTTCGTCTCGAAGCTGGAGAGCGGCGAGCGCCGCATCGACGTGATCGAGTTGGCCCGGTTCTGCGAGCTGTACG
>JALHNS010000031.1 GCA_022843445.1 Gemmata sp. | reverse complement strand
ACACTTCCCGCACCTGTTTGAAATCGGTGGCCGTCTGCGTCGTCTTTCCGGAGAACCCCACCTGCGGGTTCCCTCCCGCCACCGGAGGTTCCACCATGCACCGCGCCCTTACGTTGCTTGTCGCGCTCAGCGGCCTCGCGCGCGCCGACGCACCCAAACCCGCGCCCGGCGCGAAAGACGCGCTGCAACCGTTCAACCTGCTCGTCGGTTCGTGGAAGGGCGCCGGCGCGCCCGAGGGCACTCGCGAAGAGAAGTTCGCCGGGCAGTGGGAAGAGACGATCGCGTGGGAGTGGGCGTTCAAAGGCCACGATGCTTGGCTGGCGCTCACCTTCACAAAGAGCAAACACTTCACCAAAGGCGAACTGCGCTACACACCGGCGAAGGACGAACCCAAGTACACGCTCGTCCTCACCAACACCGACAAGAGCGCCGCGACGTTCGTCGGCACACTTTCGGACAAAGACAAGGTGCTGACTCTGACCCGCACCGACGGCCCCGCGACCGAAGAGCAGCGGCTCGTGTTCAGCCTGTTGCACCACAACCGGCACCTGTACCGGTTCGAGACGCGCCCGGCCGGAACGACGGTCGCGTTCACCAAAAAGTATCAGGTCGGCGCGACCAAGCAGGGCGTCGCGTTCGCGGACGTGCCCAAAGGCCCGGAGTGCATCGTCAGCGGCGGCTTGGGCACGATGAAGGTGCTGTACAAGGGCAAAGAGTATTACGTGTGCTGTTCCGGGTGCCGCGACGAGTTCAAAGAGAATCCCGAAAAGTACATCAAGGAAGCCGAAGCGAAAGCGAAGAAGTAGCGGCTTCGGATTGTAACGCCCCATTGATTCGCGGCGCGCGCGAGCGATAATGCGAAGGCTCGGTCACGTCCCCTCGGAGCTCCCGATCATGGCCGATACGCTTCCCGGCGAACTGAGCAAAGTGGACCCCGAATCCGCGTGGCGCGCGTGGCAACCGGCCGCGGGCGCGTTCAACCGCAAGTGGGCCGCGCACCTGTTCCGCCGCGCCGCGTTCGGCGCGTCCGAACCGCGCCTTCAGCAGGCGCTCAAGGACGGCCCCGCCAAGACAATCGACGCGCTGATGGTCGGCGAACCGGACGCCGCCGACCGGCTCGAACTGCTCACCGAAACCGGGCGCTACTACTCCGACCCCGCCAGCCTGCGCACGTGGTGGCTCTACGCGATGCTCGAAGGCGGGCACCCGCTGCGCGAGAAACTCGCGCTCTTCTGGCACAACCACTTCGCCACCAGCTACGCGAAGGTGCGCAGCACCAAACTGATGTTCGAGCAGAACGTCACCATTCGCAAGCACGCGCTCGGCACGTTCCCGGCGTTTCTGCTGGAGATGAGCAAAGACCCGGCGATGCTGGTGTGGCTCGATTCCAACCGCAACGTGAAGGGCGTGCCGAACGAGAACTTCGCCCGCGAGGTGATGGAACTGTTCTCGCTCGGCGTCGGCAATTACACCGAGAAGGACATTCAGGAAGCCGCCCGCGCGCTCACCGGCTGGCACCACGACGTGGAAGTGAGCGCCTTCGAGTTCAACCGCGAACTGCACGACGACGGCACCAAGACCGTGTTCGGCAAGAGCGGCAAGTTCACCGGCGACGACGTGGTGAAACTGTGCTGCGAGCACCCCGCGTGCGCGCCGTTCCTCGTCGGCAAACTGTACGCGTTCCTCGTGAGCGAAACGCCGCCACCGAAGGCGCTGCTCGCGCCGCTCGCCGAGCAGTACCGCAAGAGCGGGTACGACACGTCGGCGCTCGTTCGCACGATGCTCAGCTCGCGCCTGTTCTTCAGCGAACACGCTTACCGCAAGCGCGTGAAGTGGCCGGTGGAGTGCGCGCTCGGCGCGATTCAAACCGCGTCGCCCGACCGCGTGCCTCTCGGCGATGTGGTCGAACCGCTCTCGAAGATGGGCCAAGCGCTGTTCGCGCCGCCGAACGTGAAGGGCTGGCGCACCGGCACCGACTGGCTGAACAGCGCGACGCTTCTGGCGCGCAACAACTTCACCGAAAAGGTGGCGCTGGGCGACTGGAGCCGCGGCCCGCGCGCGCGGCCCAACGGGCGCACGTTCGCGTTCGTCGGCGATTCGATTAAGCCGCCCAGTGAAGGGCCGAAGGGCGACACGCCCAGCGCGCCGCCGCCGGACGCGAAGTTCGACGTGTGCGCGCTCGTGTACGCCACCAACCCGAAGACGGTCGGCGACGTGGTGAAGCGGATGGGCGAGTTGCTCTACGGCGACGCGATCCCGCCCGCGGTGGCGAAGAAGGTCGAAACGTTCCTGCTCACGCCGCAACCGGATGGGCCGCGCGTTCCGCCGAACCCGAAGGGGCCGGGTGGCCCGCCCCCCGGCGCGGGCTTCGACACCGCCCCCGGCGCGCCGCCGCCGCCGAAGGACGCGCCGCCGCCTAAACCGAAGGGGCCGGAGCCGAAGCGCGTGCCGCCGAAGGCGCTCGACCCGAAGGACGTGAAACTCGACGACGCGGCGTTCAAGG
This sequence comes from Gemmata sp., assembly GCA_022843445.1. Taxonomy (GTDB): domain Bacteria; phylum Planctomycetota; class Planctomycetia; order Gemmatales; family Gemmataceae; genus Gemmata. The sequence goes on along the minus strand of JALHNS010000031.1, from coordinate 29,536 downwards.
CCCGCGTGCGCGAAGCCGTTCACGCGATGATGTGCCTCCCGGAATACCAGCTTGGTTAGTGGGAAGTGGGCGGTGGACAGTGGGCGGTACCCGCTGCCACCGCTCGCGCGAGTTGTCTTCACTGACCCCTGACCCCTGTCCCCTGACCCCTCGGTGCAAGCATGGCGAACCGCCGCGACTTCTTGAAGACCACGCTCGGCGCGTCGAGCCTCATGGCCGTCGGCGGTGTGGTGCCGGAGTTCCTCGCGAACACCGCCAGCGCCGCGGACAAGGCCGACAAGAAGAAGGACACCGTGCTCGTGGTGGTCGAACTGACCGGCGGCAACGACGGGCTGAACACCGTCGCGCCCTACGGCGACGACCTGTACCAGAAGGCGCGGCCCACGCTCGCGTTCACCAAGAAGGAAGTGCTGCGCCTCGACGACTACCACGGGCTGCACCCGCGGATGAACGGGTTCAAGCAGCTCTACGAGTCGAAGCAGCTCGCAGTCATTCAGGGCGTCGGCTACCCGAACCCGGACCGCTCGCACTTCGAGAGCATGGACATCTGGCAGCTCGCGGACCCGAAGCGCGCCACCACCGGCGGCTGGCTCGCGCGGGCGATCCCCGGCATGACGGTGCGCGACGCGGGCGTGCCCGGCATGTACCTCGGCGACGAGCGCCTGCCGGTCGCCATGCAGGGCGCGGACGGCGGCGTCATCAGCCTCGCGGACCGCGCCAGCTTCCGGTTGCAACTCAACGGCAACCAGACCGGCCGCAAGAGCCTGATCGAGCAACTGAACACCGGCAAAGACGACGGGGCCGACCTGACCGCGTTCGTCCGCAAGCGCCAACTGCAAACCTACACCAGCCTCCAGATGATCGAAGAGGCGCTTCAGGGCACCGGCGGGAACGGCGGCGGGCGGCAGGAGTTCGTGAACGGCCGGTTCGTCACGCGCGACCCCGACGACCTGCAATCGCTCGGCGGGAAGCTGAACCTGATCGGACGGCTCATCCAGAAGGGCCTCGGCACGCGGCTGTACTACGCCCAACTCGGCGGCTTCGACACGCACTCGCGCCAAGCGGACAACCACGCCGACCTGCTGGGCAACGTGTCGAACTCGATTCAGAACATGCTGTCGCAACTCGGCGAGCACGCGGAGCGCGTGTGCGTGATGACGTACTCCGAGTTCGGCCGCCGGGTGCGCGAGAACGGGAGCCGCGGCACCGACCACGGCAGCGGGTCGTGCATGTTCCTCGCGGGCGCGAAGGTCGCCGGCGGGTTGGTGGGCAAGCACCCGAGCCTCTCGGACCTGACCGACGGCGACATCAAATACCACACCGACTTCCGCCGCGTGTACGCGAGCGTGCTCGACACGTGGCTCGGCGTGGACAGCAAGACCGTGCTGGGCGAAGCGTTCGAGAAACTGCCGCTGTTCGACATGAAGAAGAAGGCGGAGCGCGTGCCGCAGGGCGGGCCGGGCGACGGGCCGATCCCGGTGCCGGACGCGCCGCTGCCGGTGCCGGTGAAAGACTAAGTGCGCGGCGATCCCCTGTTTTTGCCCTCTCCCCGCGTCAGCGCGGGAGAGGGTGGCCGAGTCTTCGAGGCCGGGTGAGGGGCGAGGAGCAAACACGAGTTCCGCTTCGCTGAACCAGTGGTGTAACTCACCCCTCACCCGCCCGCGAAGCGCGGGCACCCTCTCCCGCAAGGGGAGAGGGCAAAGACACTTCCACACACGAACACAACTCGACTCACCCCCTCACGTCCCCGGAGACCGCTCATGCGCCTCGCTCTCGCGCTCGTCGCGCTCGGTTTCGCTTCGAGCGCCCGCGCCGACGAACCGGAAAAGCTCATCCCCGCGAGCACGCAACTGTTCGTCCGGTGGGACGGCATTTCCGCGCACGAAGCCGCGTACAAGAAGTCGGTCCTCGGCGCGGTGATGGCCGGCCCGACCGGTGACAGCGTCCGCGAAGCGCTCAAGAAACTGCCGAAGCAACTCGGCGGCGCGCTGCTCGCCGAACCGCTCCTGAACGGCAAGCCGCCCGCGGAACTGAAGGCCGATCTCGCGGACCTGAAGTCGGCCGAGAAACTCATCGAACTGCTGACCGACAAGGGCGTGATCGTGGCCGCGGAAGTGCGCGAACCGCGGCCCACGCTCAAGGGCGTCGCGGGCGCGCTCGGCGGCCTGCTCGGCGGGCGCGCCCCCGGCGCGGAAGCCGTGATCCCGGACGCGCAGGTGTTCGTACTGGTGCCGCACGCCGGCGACCGCGCCGAGGCGCTGTTCGGCACGCTGCGGCTCGTCGCGCGCCAATCCGACGCGAAACTCGACGCCTTCGAGCACGCCGGTCGCAAGGGGTTCCGCGTGCAACTGCCGAAGGACGGCCCGGTCGAACCGAACCTCGCGTGGTGGACCGACGGCGGGCACTTCGTGCTGTACGTCGGCACCCGCAAGCCGCGCGAAGTGATCGACGAAATGCAAGCCGCGAAGAAGACCGGCGGCGTGACCGCGAACCCGCTCTACAAGCGCGCCGCGGGGCTCGGCAAGTTCGAATCGATCACGCGCGGCTACGCCGACACCGGCGCGCTGGTCGGGTTGCTCAAGTCGCTCGCCGGGCCGTTCGTGCCGGGGTTGCGCGAGCGCCTCGACGCCAACGGCATCAGCAACTTCAAAGCGGTCGTGTTCTCTTCTGGGTTCGACGGCAAAGAGTCGCGCGCGCTGTACGAACTGGACGCGCCCGGCGAGCGCAAGGGCGTCGCCAAGGTGCTGAAGAAGGAACCGCTGGGCCTCGCGGACCTGCCGCCGCTGCCGAGCGACGTGAGCCGCTTCTCGGCGCTGCGGGTCGACGCGCCCGCGGCCTACGACGCGGCACTCGGGATCATCGAGTTCGCCTCGCTGAACGAGCAGTTCGGGCCCGAAGACGGCAAGAAGCCGGTCGCGCAGCAGATTCAGGAGCGCAAAGACTTCATGCGCCGCGAAGTGGACAAGTTCCTCGGCATCAGCGTGGGCGACGACCTGCTGCCGCACCTCGGCGACAAGTTCGTGATGTACCAAAGCCCGACCGAGGGGCTGAGCGTGTTCGGCACGGTGTTCTGCGTGTCGGTGAAGGACGCGGCGAAGGTGTGGTCCGCGACGGCCCGCATTCAGGGCGCGCTCGAGGGCGTCGCGAACGGCCCGATCAAGGTGAAGAAGCGCGTGGTGCGCGGCGTCGAGACCCGCGAGTTCCACTCCCGCGGGTTCGGCGTCGTTACACCGACGTACGCCATCGTCGGCGACTGGCTGGTGATCGGGGGCAACCCGCAACTGGTGCAGGGCCTGATCCTGCGGCACAAGGGCGAACTGCCCAAGTGGAAGCCGGACGACGCGACCGCGAAGCGCCTCGCGGGCATGGAACCCGGCTGCGGGCTGCAATACTGCGACCCGCGCGGCACCGCGAGCAACCTGTGCACCATCGGGCCGCTGTTCCTCGGGCTGGTCGGCAACCTCGCGGGCCGGTTCGGGAGCGGCGAAGAGGACTTCGAGCCGATCGACGTGGGCATCATCCCGAACGCGCACGAACTGACGCGGCACCTGTTCCCGAACCTGACCGTGACCCGCGACGACGGCAAGACGATCCGCATCGAGGTGAACGAATCGTTCAGCCTGCCGCTGGAAGTGGTGGGCGTGGAACCGCTCGCGTTCGGCCTCGCGACGATCTTCATCCGCTGAGCGCGTTTACGCGCGCCGCGCGTTCGGGTACGCTACCGCGACCGGGGCTTTGGCCCCGGTCGCTTCCATTTGAGGACCCCACCGTGCGCCTCTCCCTCGCGCTCCTCGGAGCACTCGCCGTGACCGCAACCGCCATCCCCGCGGACCTGCCCGCACCGGACAAACTGCCACAAGTCGCGGAGCTCCCGGACCCGCTCGCGCTCCGCGACGGCACCAAAATCGCCACCAAAGCGGATTGGGAGGCGAAACGCCGCCCCGAACTGAAGGAACTGTTCCAACACTACATGTACGGCCGGTTCCCGGCGAAGCCGACTCAGGTTACGAGCAAGGTTCTCTTCGAGGACGCGAAAGCGTTCGACGGGAAGGGCACGCTGCGCGAGGTCGAGATTACGTTCGGCCCGCCGGAGTGGCCGAAGATTCACCTGCTGGTCGCGGTGCCGAACGGGAAGGGGCCGTTCCCGTGCTTCGTCGGCCCGAACTTCGGCGGCAATCACTTGCTCACCGCGCACGAGAAAGTACGCGTCCCTACCGCGTGGGTGCCCGCGAACTACCCCGGCGTCGAGAAGGGCACGAACAAGGCGACGGCCGCGGGCCGCGGCAAGCAAGCGGACACTTGGCCGCTTCAGCAAGTGATCGAGAGCGGCTACGCGGTGGCGACGTTCTACTGCGGCGACATCCAACCCGATCGGCCGAACGACCACGAGGGGATGCGCGCGACGATGATGCTCATGCCGATGGGGATGCCGGCCACGGACCGAACCGCGACCATCGCGTGGTGGGCGTGGGGCTGCGGGCGCGCCGCCGATTACCTCGTGAGCGCGTCAGACATCGACGCGAAGCGGTTGGCGGTGGTGGGTCACTCGCGGTTGGGCAAAACGGCGCTGTTGGCCGGCGCGTTCGACGACCGGTTCGCGGTGGTGATCCCGCACCAGTCCGGGTGCGGCGGCGCGGGGCCGTCGCGCAGCAAGAACGAGAAGGCCGAAACGGTGAAGCGCATCACGACCGCGTTCCCGCACTGGTTCTGCGCGAACTTCAGCGCGTTCGGCGACGACACCACGAAGTTGCCGTTCGATCAACACTGCTTGGTAGCGATCTGCGCGCCGCGCCCGGTGCTGTTCACCAACGCCGAAGACGACCAGTGGGCGAACCCGCCGGGCCAGTTCGACGTGCTGCGCGCCGCCGCGCCCGCGTACAAGCTATACGGCGACGCGAACCCGGTCGCGGACAAAGTGCCGGAGCAGGGCACCTTGAGCGCCGAGCGGTTGGGCTACTTCATCCGCGCCGGCAAGCACGCGATGACGCCCGACGACTGGAAAGTGTACGTCCGGTTCGCCGACAAGTGGCTGAAGTAGCGGCGTATACTGTTGAGTCGCCCACCGCCCCACGCCCACGGAACTCGCATGCGCACCCTTTCCGCGTTCGCCCTCGTCGCCCTGTGCGCGCCCGCCGCTGCGCTCGAACCCAAAGACGTGTGGCTCGTCGTCAACAAGAACGTGCCCGCGGGCCGCGAGGTCGCGGACCACTACATCGCCAAGCGCGGCGTGCCCAAAGGCAACGTGGTCGAACTCGATCTGCCGAAGGTCGAAGACATTTCGCGCGCCGAGTACGACGCGAAACTCGTCGCGCCTCTCCGTACCGCGCTCAAGCCGCACAAAGACGCTGCGAAGGTGCTGCTCACCACTTTCGGCGTGCCGCTGCGCGTCGGGCGCGTGCTACCGAACGCCGACGAACAGAAGGAACTCGCGACGCTGCGCCCCGAACTCGCGGAGGCGCGAAAGAAACTCGCGGAACTGGAGAAGAAAGAGAAAGATAAGCAGGCCGACGCGAAGGAACTGGCGGCGGCCCGCGCCGACGCGAACAAGCTGCAAGCCCGCGAGCGGGTGCTCACGCACGCCGAGAGCGAGGCGAGCGTGGACAGCGAACTCATGTGCCTGTGGTGGCCCGAATACGCGCTGGTGCGGTGGCAGATGAACCCGCGGTTCCGGTTCGCGCCCGAAGGCGCGAAGCGCAACCCGGCCGTGCTGCTCGTGTCGCGGCTCGACGGGCCTTCGCCCGCAATCGCCAAGCGCCTTGTGGACGACGCCATCGCCACCGAGAAGGACGGGTTGAAGGGCAAAGCGGTGATCGACGCGCGCGGCTTCAAGTTCGACCCGAAGAGCAAGGACCGCGGCACCGGGTACGATGGCTACGACACATCCATGCGCGAAGCAGCCGAGCACCTGAAAGCCGCTGGGTTCGAGGTCGAACTCGACGACAAGAACGAGGTGCTGAAGCCGGGGGCGGCGAAGGGCGTGGCGCTCTATTGCGGGTGGTACTCGCACGCGAACTTCGTGGACTGCTGCGAGTACGAGCGCGGCGCGGTGGCGTGGCACTTGGCGAGTAGCGAGGCCGTGACGCTGCGGAACGAGGGCAGCAAAGTGTGGTGCCCGAACCTGCTGAAGAAGGGCGTGTGCGCGACACTCGGGCCGGTGGCGGAACCGTACACGGTCGGGTTCCCTAAGCCCGCGGAGTTCTTCGGCCTGCTCGCGTGCGGCGACCGCACACTGGTAGAGTGCTACGCGGACTCGATGCTGTTTTGCAGTTGGATGACGGTGCTGGTGGGCGATCCGCTGTACACGCCGTTCAAGGGGCGCGGGAAACTGAAGCCCGACGACATCACCGCCAGCCCGAAGGGCGCGCGCTTCCCGTAAGTTTCACCCGTTGACATGATTTGAACGTAAGTATACTATTCGTTCGGCGGTGCGCGGGCGCACTTGCCGAAGGGGTTTTCGTGCGCGGGTCCGAACGCGCAACGAGCCGCGAACGCGAGTGAGCGGCACCCCGCAGCAGTCCGAGAACTCGAACCCGCGTTCACCGCGACGGCTTGGTACGCCGAATCGCGGTAGCGGCGTTTCAATGGCCCGAACTCGGATACGCGCTCCATTCGGCCAATTTCTGCTTGTTTTTCAAGCGTTCTTCGAGACGATCACACCGCTCGGTTTGCTGGCTCGGCTCGGCAGTTGACCTTTCGCAGATTCGCGCCGCACGCTATACCGCCACCGCGACCGGGGAAACTCGGGCGTTCGCGGAGGGTGCGCTATGGCCGTGTGGGCAAACGTGCGGGCGGCGGTAATCGGCGGTGCGGCCGTCGCGTTGACGTGGGCCGCGTGCGCGCTCGTCGCACCCGCGCAAGGGCGACTCGATTTCGCCGTACCCCCGGACGCACCGCCCGCGGCGCAACCGGAGTTGCTGCCCCCCCTGTTCATCGGCGAAGCCGACGACTCGGCCGTGATCCCGGCGCAGTTCACGCGCCCCGCGGTCGGCCAACCCACGCGCACCGCTGGCATCGCGACGGCCGTCGCCGATCCGCCGTACCCCGTGGTGACGGTGCGCGTGCGCGTCCCCGCGGACGCCGCGCCCGGCGACGACCTCAAATACACCATCACCGTTCAGAACGCCTCGCAAGCCGACGCGCACGCGGTCAGCGTGCGCAACCCGATTCCACCGGAGGTGGAGCGCGTTGTGAAGTGCGAACCCGAACCGCAAGGTGGGCTGCAAGCGAACGCGACGCAACTCGGGTGGAACTTCGGCACGCTGAAGGCCGGCGAGAAGAAGACCATCGAGCTGACGCTGCGCCCGAAGGCCGGTGCGACGACGGTGAAGAACCTCGCGTACGTGAAGTACGAGCACGGCCAAGCCGTCACCACGAAGATCGGCGCGCCCACCATTAAGGTGACGAAGGCCGCACCGAAGCAGACCGTTCGCGACGAGCAGTACACGGTGCGCGTCGCGGTGGAGAACACCGGGAAGGTGCCGGCGGAGAACGTGCGCGTGGTCGAGAACGTGCCGCAGTCCGCGCAGGTGGAACCGGTCACGAAGGGAGCGAAGCGGCTCCCGCAGGCGGAAGGGCAGCAGTGGGAGTGGGTGCTTCCGCGCCTGCTGCCGGGCGAGCGCAAGGTGCTGGAATACCGCGTCACGGCGCGCGAGGCGAAGGACGTGGTTCACCTCACGAGCATCAGCGGGCAGAAGTTGATCGCGGACAAGCCGAGCGAAGCCCGAACCGCGGTGCTGGTACCGGGCGTCGATCTGAAGCTGAGTGGCCCGACCGGTGTGGTGAACGCGGGGGAAACGGCGCGCTACGAAATCGTGGTGCGCAACACCGGCACGCTGCCCATGAGCGCGGTGAAAGTGACCGCGACGCTACCGCCGGAAGTGAAACTCACGATGAAGACCGACGGCGGGCAGGTGGGCCGCGACGGCGCGATCGTGTGGACCGTGCCGCGGCTCGACGCCGGGGAAGCGCAGTCGTTCCGGTTCGGCGCGAAGGCGAGCACTACCGGTCGGCGGACGTTTAGCGCGACCGCGACCGACGCCCGCGGGCAGCGGGCCGTGCAAGAGTTGGCGAGCGTGTTCGCGGGCACCGCGGCGCTGGTGTGGGAAACGAGTTTCAACCCGCTCACGGTGGCGGTCGGCAAGCAGGGCGTCTTCACCGTGCGCGTGAAGAACAACGGCGGCGAGGCGGCCCGCAACGTGCGCGTGCAGGTCGTTGTGCCGGACGCGGTGAGCGTGGTGCAGACGACGCCGAAAGTGCGCGTCGAGGGCAGCACGGTGCTGTTCGCCGCAGAGACGATCAGCGCGAACGGTGAAGCGACCTACACGCTGACGTTCGAGGGCAAGAAAGCGGACCAAGCGTGGTTCAACGTGCGAATGACCGCCGACAGCCTCGGCGACCGCCCGATGGAGACGGAGAAGATGGTGGAAGTGATCGGCGGCCCGAAGTGAGCGCTCAGGCGCACACGAACGCGACGTGCGCGCCGGCGGCGCGCGCGAGGAACAGCGTGCGGTGCGCGTCGCCTTCCAGTTTCAGCTTCTTCAGCACGTCCTCGGCGTCGGCCGGTGAGCCGCGCTTGACGATCGTCACGCGGCCCACGCGCCGCTTGCGGAAGTACTCGCGCAACCGTCCCACGTTAAACGGCTCGACACACTCCACCGCGAACGCTCGCGCGAACGGCGTGCGCGGGTCGGCACTCGTTGTGAGCAACTGAACTTGCTCGTCGATCGCGCGCCCCCCGACGCGCTCCGCGAGCAGCGGCACCAACTCGGCGCGCACCACCGCCGGGTCCGGGTCCAGCAGTACCGCGCCGACGGGTGCCACATCGCCGCCCGCAACCGGCGCGCCGGCGAGCGATTCGCCGCTCGGCAGCACGGTCGCGCGGCGCTCGTGCGCGCGGGTCGCGCCGAACCACAGCACGCACTCTTTCAGTTCGCCGTTCAGGGACACGAATTCGGCCTCCGCGTCGCGCGGAACGTCCGCGTGCGTTATCCCCGGCGCGACTTTCACCGCCAGTGGGAAGCCCGGCGCGAACCGGGCGCGGAGCGCGGTGAGCGCGGGCGCGTACTGCTCCGGGTTCAGGAACCGCCGGCCGTCGGCCCGGCGGTTCGGGTCCGCGAACGCGGCCCGCGCCTCGGGGAGCGGCACCGCGAGTGCGTCGCCCAACGTGCACCGCACGCGCTCGGCGAACCCGAGCGCGCGCGCGTTCGCAGCGCACATCGCGAGGCGCAACTCGTCGGTATCGACCGCGTCCACCGTCGCGCCGGCTTCGGCGAGTGCGAGTGCGTCGCCGCCGATGCCGCAGCACAGGTCCGCGACGCGCCCGAACGGCGCGAGGCGTTTTGCCCGGTGCCGCGCGACCGCCTCGGCCGTCGCCTGTTCGAGCGCCTCACGGGTGAAGAACAGCGCGTCCGCGCGCGCGAACTTCGCCCGCGCTTTGGTGCGCAGCAGCACCGTTTCGAGCGCCGCGCGAGCGAGTTCCGGTGGGTGCGCTTTGCGCAGAGCCGTCGCGCACGAGAGGAACGTGGCTTCGGCGGGCGCGAGCGCGGCGGCGTCTGCAAGCGCGCGCGCGCCGGCAACGGTGAGGAGTTCGCGGAACGTGTGCGGGTCCATCGCGCGTCGCCCTCGCCGTTCGTGCGCCCGTCGCTATTCTAGCCCGATACTATTGGCTCACTGCGAACTCGGAGAGGATCATGGGCAACCCCGCGATGGTGAAGCGGAAGAAGACCGAAAAGCGCCGCAAGAAGTACGAAACCCGCCTCGGGCCGGGCGCGTACCTGCCGAAGGCCGAGCGCCTGCAAGTGAACGCGACCGTGGCGAAGGCCGAGGGAGAAGAGCTGGCCCGCAAGAACAAAGTGAAGACCGACCGCGCGAGCAAGAAGGCCGCCGACGCCCGCGCCCGCAAACTCGGCGCGAAGCCGGCCGCGAAGCCCGCCGACGCGCCCCCGGGCGACGCGAAGAAGTAGTCCCGCTGTAGACCGCCGCGGTTGCCCGCACGCGCGGTGCGCGGTATGTATCGTTGGGTCGAGAGAACCGCAACTTCCGGGTTCGTGATGCGCTCGTTCGTGCGAGTTCGGTCGGTCGCTACTGCCGCGGTTGCGGCAAGCGCGGTCGTTCGCGCGCACCACGCGGCCCTTGCTATCGCCGCAGCAGCGGCCGCGCCCTGAGTCCGGTTCCGACACCCGTGTTCACCGAAACACCCGTCGGCCCCGGAGCTTCCTCCGGGGCCGATTTCGTTTTCCCACCGAAAGGAACGAACGATGACGGTCCCGCTGTCGCGCGCCGCGAAGTCGCAGCGCACCACCGATTCGCCCATCAGCTTCTACATCCAGAAGGCGTTCGAGAACCCGGAGATCGTGTCGTTCGCCGCCGGGTTGGTGGACGAAGATTCGCTCCCGGTGGACCCGGTGCGCGCGGCCGCGACTGAACTGCTGAGCGATCCCGTCGCGGCGCGCGCGGCGCTCCAGTACGGGTCCACGCAGGGCGCGCCGAAACTCCGCGAACAGGTGCTGAAGCTCGTGTGCGACGCCGACGGCGCGAAACCGGGCGAACTCAACCTCACCCCGGCCGACGTGTGCATTACGACCGGGTCGCAGCAGTTGCTGTACCTGCTCGGCGAAGTGCTGTTCGACGCGGGCGACATCGTCATCACCGAAGCGCCCTCGTACTTCGTGTACCACAGTCTGCTCCAATCGCACGGCGCGAAAGTGCTCACGGTGCCGATGGACGACGACGGCATGCGCGTCGATCTGCTCGACGCGCTCTTGGAGCGGCTCCGGCGCGAGGGGCAACTGCCGCGCGTGAAGCTGGTCTACACGGTCGACTACTTCCAGAACCCGACCGGCCTCACGCTCTCCGTGCCGCGCCGCAAGCAACTCGTGGACGTGGTTAAGAAGTACAGCACGGCGCACCGCATTCTGATTCTCGAAGACGCGGCCTACCGCGAGCTGCGGTTCACGGGCAGCGACCTGCCGAGCGTGAAGCGGTTCGACCCGACGAACGAGTTCGTGGTGTACACGAGCACGTTCTCGAAGCCGTTCGCCCCCGGCCTGAAGACCGGGTACGCGCTGATGCCGCGCGACGCGATGGCCCCGGTGCTGCACCTGAAGGGCAGTCACGACTTCGGTTCCACGAACCTCGCGCAACACCTCCTGACGCGCCTGATCGCGAGCGGCGAGTACGCGAAGCAAGCCGAGGTGCTGCGCGGCGTGTACAAGCAGAAGGCCGAGGCCATGCTCGCGGCGCTCGACGAACACTTCGCGGACGTGCCGTGCGCGCGGTGGACGGTGCCGGCGGGCGGGTTCTACGTGTGGCTCACGCTCGACGGCGTGGACACCGGCCCGGACGGTCCGCTGGTGCAAGCGGCGCTCGACGCGGGCGTGATGTACGTTCCCGGTCAATACGGCCACGTGCCCGACGAAGCCGGCCGCGTGCCGAAGAGCGAGTGCCGGCTGTGCTACGGCGTCGCCACGCCCGAACAGGTGACGGAGGGCGTCCGCCGGTTGCGGAAGGCCGCGGGCGCGATCGGCTTGGCGCGGACGGGCGCGCGCGCCGTGGTCGGCGCGTGAGCGCGGCCGGTTCTGGCCCCGCGCGAATTCGCGGGCGGTTTGCCGCCGGCGCGTTCTCATCCTACCTTTGCGTGCCGAAGTACGTGGGCACACGCGGGGGCGCGGGATGGTCGGCAAGACGGTTCTGGGCCGCTACCGGTTGCTGAAGTCGCTCGGCGCGGGCAGCAACGCGGAGGTGTTCCTCGCGGAACCGCTCCGCCACCCGGACCTGCGTGTCGTGGTGAAGCGCGTTCACGACCACGTGGTGAAGAGCGCCAACTTCCAGCGGCTCTTCGAGGCCGAGGTGGCATCGATGGCGAACTTCGATCACCCCTACGCGGTGGGGCTGGTCGAAGCCTCGCTCACCGACCCCATCGGCCCGTGCCTCGTGATGGAGTACGTGCCCGGCGTCACGCTCGAAGACCTGCTCGCGGTCGAAAAGCGGCTCAGCGTGGAGCGCGTGGGCCGGCTGTTGGGCTACTTCTGTCACGCGCTGTTCGCGGCGCACGCGGCCGGGATCGTGCACCGCGACCTGAAGCCGGCGAACCTAATGGTGCTGAACCCCGGTACGCCGCACGAGTCGCTGAAAGTCATGGACTTCGGCTTCGCCGGGTTCGCGGCCAAGCCGCACATTCAGATCGCCGAGCTCACCGGGCACGGCCCCATTTACGCCCTCGGCACGCCCGCCTACGTCAGCCCGGAAATGGTGCGCGGCGACCGGGTGGACGCGCGCAGCGACCTGTACTCCGTGGGCGTGATCCTGTTCGAGATGCTGTGCGGCCGGCTGCCGTTCGAGCACCAGTTCTTAGAGCGGCTGCTCGCGGCGCACGTGAAAGAGCCGCCGCCGCGGTTCCACAAGATCGGCCGCGCGGACGTACCCCCGGCGGTGGAAGCCGTTGTGCAGCTCGCGCTCTCGAAGTACCCGAACGAGCGGCATCAGACGGCCGAACAACTGCTGGACGCGTACAGCGTCGCGGTCGGTACCGATTTCCTGCTGGAAACGGTCCCACCGGGGTGGGAGCCGCCGCCGAAGGTGTCGCCGGCGGCCGAGACCGTCGACGACGCGAGCCTGCGCGCGGCCCCACTGGCGCACGTCCCGCGCGCCAGTGCCGACCCGTTCCACGTCACGCACGAGTTCGAGGCGTACATGCCGGAGAAGCTCGCGGCGGCAAAGCTGCGCGGGTTCGTGGAAGACTACGGCGGGCAGGTGGTGGCGAGCGAACCGGGGCTGATCCGCATGCGGCTCGCGCTCCCGGCGGGGTACAAGGAACACAAGACCGGCAGCGGCATAATCAGTTGGATGACCGCGCGGCGGCCGAGCGTCACGAAGGGCCAAGAGCCGATCGAACTCGAACTGCACATGGACCGCCCGGACCCGAACCACGCGCGGCTGTACGTAGTTGCGGCGTTCCGCCCGCTGAAGGACTACCCGCCGAAGGACGCGACCCAGTGGAACGAGCGGTGCGAGAAGGTGAACTTCGCGCTGCGCCAATACTTGGGGGCGTGAGACGCGCCTCACCGCTTCGTCAGCTCCACGAACGCGCGCAGCGTCGGCGGCCGGAACCGCGACTTGTGCCACACCGCGCACAGCGTGCGCGTCGGCGCGGGTTTGCCGAGCGGGCGGTACGCGCACTGCCTCGCCGCGTCCGCGGTCGCGGCCATCTCCGGCACCACACTCACGCCCTGACCCGCGGCCACCATCGCCAACAGCGTTACGATCTGCTCGCCGCGACACACCACGCGCGGCTCCAACCCGCCGCGGTGGCACAGGCTCAGCACTTGGTCGCCGAAGCAGTGCATGTCGTCGAGCAGGATGAACGGTTCGTCCACCACGTCCGCGAGGTGCACTTCGCCGCGCGCCGCCAGCTTGTGCTTCGGCGGCAGTGCCATCACCAGCGACTCGGTGAACAGCTTCTCCGCGTGCAACCGCTCGTCGCGGATCGGCAGCACCATGATGCCCACGTCCAACTCGCCCGCGAGCAGGTCCGCGAGCAACCGCTCCGTGAGGTCTTCCTTCAGTTGCAGTTGCACCGCGGGGTGCGCGTTGCGGAACCGCGTGACCGCACCCGGCAGTAGGAACGGCGCGATCGTCGGAATCGCGCCGACCTTGAGCGTGCCGCCCTCGCCGGACTCGCGCACCGCGCGCTCGGCCTCCTTCACTGCGGCCAGAATCCCTTGCGCGTGGCTCAGCAGTTCCTTGCCCGCGTCTGTGAGCACCACCTTGCGGCCGAGGCGGTCGAACAGCCTCCGGCCGACGCCGTGCTTCTTGTCTTCGAGGCGCATGATCTGCTCGCTGAGCGTGGGCTGCGTGACGCCCTCGCGCTCCGCGGCGCGGGTGAAGCTGCCGGTTTCGGCGACCGCGACGAAGTACCTCAGTTGGTGCAGCTCCATCGTTCGACCCGATTGTGCGCGGGAACTAAATTGCTCTCGCCGATTCTATTCGCGCCGCGGCGAGCGGCGAGAAGTGCCCGAAAGTGGGTCCGGTGAGCGGCGACGCGCGTTGCGGATCGCCCCCCGGGCGGCGAGAATGTGTTCGTGTGGCGCAATGTGCGCCCGCGCCGGGCGAATCGCCTTTCGGACCCTTCCCCCGAACCGGTGGGCCATGACCATCGAAGACGCGGTCGCGAAAGACTTGGTCGCGGTGCTGTTCGTCACGTTCATGTTCGGCGGCGGTGTGCTGTGGCTCATCGTCGCCACCGTCGCCGAGCAGTGGCGCAAGGCGCGCGTCGCGGAGCGCCAAGCGGAACTGAAACGCACTATGGTCGCGGCCGGCTACCGGCCCGAAGAGATCGTGCGCGTGCTGAACGCCGGACCGACGAGCGACTGACCCGCTTCGCGCGTACACTGTTCGCATGAGCAACCCGTTCCGCGACCTCCCGTCCGTCACCAAACTGCTCGACGCGCCCGCACTCGTCGCGGCCCGCGCGCGGCACCCCGCGGCCCTCATCACCGAAGCCGCGCGCGCCGCACTCGACGCGCTGCGGTCGAAGATCGCCGCGGGCGAACCGGTGAGTGCGAGCGCGGGCGAACTCGCGGAGCGCGTCGCGGCGCAACTCGACGCTGCCGCCGCGCCCGCGCTGCGCGGCGTGATCAACGCGACCGGCGTCGTGTTGCACACGAACCTCGGCCGCTCCCCACTTCACGAAGAGGCCGCCCGCGCCGCCTACGAAGCCGCACGCGGGTACCTCAATCTCGAACTCGACCTCGACACCGGGAAGCGGTCGAGCCGCCAGAGCGCCGTGCGCGGTGGGTTGTGCGCCGTCACCGGGGCCGAGAGCGCTACCGTTGTGAACAACTGCGCCGCCGCGACCGTGATCGCGCTGCGTGCGGTCGCGGCCGGTAAAGAAGTGGTCGTGTCGCGCGGGCAGTTGGTGGAGATCGGCGGCAGCTTCCGCATTCCCGAAGTCATGGCCGTGAGCGGGGCGGCGCTGCGCGAAGTGGGTACCACGAACGTCACACGGGTGAGCGACTACGAGCGCGCAATCGGCCCGAACACCGCGGCGCTCATGCGCGTCCACTGCAGCAACTACCGCGTCCGCGGGTACACGAAATCTGTGGAACTCGCGGACCTCGTCGCACTCGGTCGCAAGCACAACCTCGCGGTGATCGACGACGCCGGCAGCGGGCAACTGATCGACCTTGTGCCGTTCGGCTTACCCGGCGAACCGCTCATTTCGGAGAGCATTTCCGCCGGCGCGGACCTGGTGCTGTTCAGCGGTGACAAGCTCCTCGGCGGGCCGCAGTGCGGCATTATCGCGGGTCGCGCGGACCTCGTCGCGCGCGTCGAAATGGACCCGCTGATGCGCGCCTTCAGGCTCGACAAGATGACACTCGCGGCCCTCGAAGCGACGCTGCGCTTGCACCGCGACCCCGCCCGCGCGCGGCGCGAAATCCCGGCGCTGCGAATGCTCACGACGCCGCTCACGGAACTGCGCGCGCGGTGCGAATCGTTCGCGGAGTGGCTGCGCGAAATCCCCGGGCTGACGGTGGGAATCCGCGAGGACGAAGCGTTCGTGGGTGGCGGCTCGCTGCCGGACGTGAGCGTGCCGACGTGCGTGCTCGCGCTCTCCTCAGCGGTCGTGAGCGAATCGGAGTTCGCGGCGCGGTTGCGCACCGGGGTGCCCGCGGTGCTGGCCCGCGTGCAAGACGGGCGCGTGCTGCTCGATTTGCGGTGCGTGCTCGAGGGGCAGGAAGCGGGACTGCTCGATGCGGTGCGCGCCGCGGTCGGCTAGCCGCGCTCGTTCTTCTGCGCGCGGGCCATCAGCGCCTGCATCGCGGCAAGCGGCGACAGGCCGTCGTGCAGCACGCGGTACACGGCTTCCATGATCGGGGTTTCGATACCGATGCGGGCGGCGCGCTCGTGAACGCTCTTCGCGGTCCACACGCCCTCCGCCACCTGCGGCCCGCTCAGCACCTCCGCGAGCGGTTCACCTTTGCCCAAGCGAAACCCGACGCGCCGGTTCCGCCCGTGCGGGCTGAAGCACGTCGTAATCAGGTCGCCGATCCCCGCGAGGCCGTGGAACGTCGCCGGGTCCGCACCGTGCGCCACGCCGAAGCGCGTCATCTCCACAAGCCCGCGCGTGAGCAGCGCGGCCTTCGCGTTGTCGCCGAAACCGAGGCCGTCGCAAACGCCTGCCGCGACCCCCATCACATTCTTCAGCGCCCCCGCGAGTTCGACGCCCGCGACGTCGGTGTTCGTGTACACGCGGAAGCGCTCGGTGCCGAAGTGTCGCTGCACGCGGGCCGCGAGTTCGCTTTCGGCGGCGACGACGAGTGACGTGGGCAACCCGCGCGCGACCTCTTCGGCGTGGCTCGGCCCGCTCAGCACCGCGACGCTTTCCGTGCGAAAGAGCGCACCGATGATTTCGCTCGGGCGCGCGAAGGTGCCCACTTCCAACCCCTTCGTGAGGCTGATGACCGGCACATCGGCGGCGCGGTGCGGCACGAAACGCGTCAGGGTGTCGCGCAGGTACGCGGTGGGAATCGCGGCGATCCAGAAATCCGCGCCACTTATTGCTTCGCTTTCGCTTGCGGTGATCGTAACGGCTTCCGGGATGCACGCGCCCGGCAGCAGGCGCGCGTTCTCGCGCGTGGCGCGCAGGCGCTCTACGTTGGCGCTTCGCGCGCCCCACAGGCGCACCGCGTGGTCGGACTTCTGAGCGAGTTGTAGCGCGACGGCGGTGCCCCAACCGCCGGTGCCGAGAACCGCGAACGTGGTCATTGCGACACCTCCGGGTGGCACATCTTACGCAGTTCCGCGCCCGAATCGCTCATCTTCGCGCACGAAGTTGAAGGCGCGTGATGTGCGCGGCCGATGGAAGGGACGCGAGACTTCGGCACCGCGGAATCCGGGACGGGTTGGGGAACCTGTACCGGTTCGGGGAACTGGGGACACGCGGGCCGAACCGCCAGCACGGAGGGACTCTCATGGCGACCCGCCTCAAACTCTACCAACCGGAAGATACCGTCGTCGAAGATGCCGCGAGCGAACCGGACGTGCGGGTGCGTCTCGGCGACCTGCTCCCGGTGGTGGCGATGGCGCAGCGGATGAACTTCATCTGGTTGAAGGACTTTTTGGACGACGAAGTGGCAGTGAGCCAAGACCTGTACGAAGTGATGCAGGCGTTCCGCAGCAGCCGCCCCACCAGCGCGTGAGTGGCGATCTTCTTGGTAGTAGGCACGCTCCGCGTGCCGTGTGATTCGTCCGCTTTAGTTGGGAAACTGAATCGGCCCGAACACACGGCACGCGGAGCGTGCCTACTACCATGAAAGCACGTCGTGCGCGGCGCGTCCTATCATGTCTGCATGAATCCCCAACCGAACCCCGCCGCGGCGCTGCCCGTGGTGAAGCTCAAGATCGAGCGCCGCTCGTCGCACCCGTGGGTGTTTCGCAACATGGTCGAACGGCCCGACGCGCGCATCCCGCCCGGGGCCGTCGTCGATGTCGTGGACGTGAACGGCCAGTGGGTCGCGCGCGCGTTCTATAACGGGCACTCGCGCATCACGCTCCGCGTGCTCACCTCGCGCGCCGACGAACCGGTGGACGCCGCGTTCTTCGCGCGGAAGCTCTCGGCCGCGATCTCGTTCCGCCGCGACACGCTCCAGCTCGACGAAGTCACGAACGCCTACCGGCTCGTTCACTCCGAAGCGGACGGCCTTAGCGGGTTGGTCGTGGACCGGTTCGGCGACACGCTCGTGATGGAGTTCTTCTCCGCGGGCATGTACAAGCAGCGCGCCGCCATCACCGAAGCACTGAAGGCGCACTTCCCGAACGCGCGGTTCTACTACTTCGCCGAAGAGCACGTCGGGAAGCAGGAGTCGTTCGACTGCCGCCCGCCCGAACCGCCGCCCCCGGACGTGATTACCGAACACGGGCTACGGTTCCGCGTCGCGCCCGGTAGCAAGCACAAGACCGGGTTTTTCGTCGATCAGCGCGACAACCGGCTCGCGCTTTCCACCTTCTGCGCCGGTAAGCGTGTGCTGGACATCTGCTGCAACACCGGCGGGTTCGGCGTGTACGCGAAGGCGAAGGGCGGCGCGGCCGAAGTGGTGGGCTTGGACCTTGACGAGCAAGCCATCGACATGGCGAAGCAGAACGCGAAGCTCAACGGCGCGACGATCCGCTACGTGCAGGCCGACCTGTTCGCGTGGCTCCGCGACATCATCCCCAACGGCGAGCGGTTCGACACCGTGGTGCTGGACCCGGCGAAACTGACCCGCGACCGCGAGGACGTGCAAACCGCGCTCAAGAAGTATTGCGATATGAACCGGCTGGCGCTGCAAGTGGTGAAGCCCGGCGGCGTACTGCTGACCTGCTCGTGTACCGGTCTCGTGAGCGAACCGGACTTCCTCGAATCGGTGCGCCGCGCCGCGTGGCAGGCCGGGCGCACCATTCAGGTGTTCACGATCAGCGGCGCGGCTCCGGACCACCCGTTCATGCTGAGCGTGCCGGAGGGCCGCTACCTGAAGGCCGTGTTCTGTCGCGTCGAGTAACACGCGCTACTTCTTCCCCAAACAGAACAGCGTGCCGCGATCCGTGCCCACTACCAAGCAGTCCGGCCCCACGGCCGCGGAGCCGGTCACGGCCGCATCGAGTTTCAGTTTGTTCAGTTCCTTACCGGTTTTCAGGTCGAGCGTATAGAAGAAGCCGTCGTCGTCGCACGAACCCACGTACACGCGGCCGTTCACGATCACCGGCGAAGCGTCGATCTGGCCCGCGGCCGCGAACGACCACAGTTGCTTCCCGGTCGCGGCTTCGATTGCGTACAGGCGCTTGTCGCGGCTGCCGGCCACCACCACGCCGTCCGCGACGGCCGCCGACGAGTAGAACGGCTGCTGCCGCGCGGCGGGCGCGAACGCCCACTGCTTCTTGAGGTCTTTCACGCTCCCGCTCACCACACTGTTGGAAATCATGGACTGATACACGCGGTCGCCGGCGATGGCCGCGGTCGTCACCGTTTCGCCGCCGAGTTCGAGCGCGCCGAGTTCCTTGCCGGTCTTCGCGTCGAACGCGCGGAGCACGCCGTCGCTGCACCCTGTGGCGAACGTGGTGTCGCCGACCACCGCCGCCGCGGCCGCAATCGGCCCTTCCACCTTCGCCGCCCACACCTTCTTGCCGTCCGCGCTCAGGCAGTACAGGTGCGAATCGTGACAGCCGAACAGCACGTTCGCGCCGTGGAAGTTCGCGCCCGCGGTGATCTCGCCTTCGGTCTCGAACTTCCAGACCGGTTTGCCGTCGGCGGCGCTGACGCAGTGGAAGGCGCTGTCGAGGGTGCCGACGTACACGCGCCCGTCGCGCACGGCCGGCGCCGCCTTCATCGCCCCGAGCTTCGTCTTCCACTTCTCTTTACCGGTGGCGAGATCGATCGCGTACAGGTGCTTGTCGAGCGACGCGAAGTACACGACGCCGCCGACGACGGCGGGCGCGCCTTCGGTGCCGCCGTCTTTGGTCTTGGGGTCGAACTCCCACTTCACTTCGAGTTGGTCCGGGAGCTTGGCGTTCCCGGACCCGCTCATGAGCGGGTCGCCGCGGAACACCGGCCAATCGGCGACCACAGCGGGGGGAAACAAAAGGGCCGCAACGAGCGCGGCGAACACGAATCGGGCCATCGGGTTCCCTCGCATTTACCACGCGGCGCGGTACACGGCGAGCAGGTCGGCTTCGGTCACGGGGCGCGGGTTGAACCGCGCGGTCCATTGGGCGTTTGCTTCTTCGGCCAATAGCGGCAGAATCGAGGCGCTCACGCCGCACTCGCGGAGCGTGCCCGGCAACCTGGCCGCGGCGCACAACTCCGCCGCCCGCGCCGCCAGAAGCTCAGACGCCGGTTGCCCGTTGTGCATTCGCGCGCCGATCAGCTCTTCGTACAACTTCTCCACAACCGGTGCGTTGAACCGCACCACGTGCGGGAGCAGTACGCCGATCGCCACGCCGTGCGTGATGCCGTAATGCGCCGTCAGCGGGTTCGCGCACGAGTGGCAGATGCCGAGCATGGCGCTTTCGATCGCCATGCCCGCGAAGTGCGCGCCGATCTGCATCGCGGCGCGCGCGTCCAAGTTGCGCGGCTCGCGCAACACCGTGGCGAAGTTCGGTTCGAGGTGGCCGAACGCGGCCTTCGCGCACATCGACGAGATGGGGTTGCGCTTCGTGCAGACGAACGACTCCACCGCGTGCGCGAAGGCGTCGATCCCGGTCACGGCCGTCACGCCGCGCGGTTGCGAGAGCGTGAGTTCGGGGTCGAGGATGGTGGCGCGGAACGCGGCCTTCTTGTCGCCGCACGCCATCTTCATGTGCGTGCGCTCGTCGGTGATGAGCGCGTAACTTTGCGCCTCGCTGCCGGTGCCGGCGGTGGTAGGCACGCCCACGCTCGGCAGCATCGGCTTGGTCGCTCTGCCGTGGCCCTTGTAGTCGGCCATCCGGCCGCCGTTGGTGAACACGAAGTTGATGCCCTTCGCGCAGTCCATCGAACTGCCGCCGCCCACCGCGACGATGCAGTCAATCGCGTGGGAGCGGGCGCACACCACGCCCTCGGCCACCTCGCGCTCGGTCGGGTTCTCCTTCACGCCGTCGAACAGGAACACCTCTAGCCCGGCCTCGCGGAGGACGCTCTCGGCCCGCTGCGGGTGCCCGACGTGCTCGAGGCCCGGGTCGGTGACGAGCAGCACGCGCGTTCCACCGACGGCGCGCGCGAGTTCCCCCAAGCGCGCGAGCGCGCCCGGCCCGAACGTCACGCGGCCGAGCGGCTCGAAGTCAAACGCCGGCAGGGCCGCGCGCGTGTTGGAGGGCGCGCTGCTTGTAGAGGTGGGTGAAAAGGTTCCCTTCATGCGGCTGGTCCCATGTCAACCGGTTGGTGGGCAGCGGGCCGATGTTCAGCCGCTCGATGTTCGGGCAGGCGACGCACTCCGCCACGAACGCGGGGTCGTCGGTTAGCGCGGTGGCCGCGAGCGTGTAGCCGATCCGCTTCAGCACGTCCGCGTGGGGGTATTCTATCACGCTCGCGTACGGGAACAGGAACTCCTTGTTCGCCAGCGGGTGTTCCGGCGTGTCGCAGCGAACGATCGTGGGCAGCAGCCACGCGCAGCGGCCGTCTTTCACCAGTCGCGGGGTGCCGCGCACCTCTTGCGTCACGTCCCGCGCGCCGGGCGTCTTCAGCCCCTCGTCCACCATGTTGTTGATCGCCTCCGCGACCTCCGGCTTGGCGAACGCGCTGATCTCGCAATTCGGGTCGTCCCACGGGCGCGCCTTGATGCCCGCGAACCGCTTGGCGAGGCCCAGCGCGATGGCGTCGGCGTTCTTGGGCGTCCAGATGGCGCTGGCGTTCACGCACGCGCGCCCGCCGTTGGCCGCGACCGCTTCCGCGAGCAGGTCGAGGTGCTTCTCCCACTCGTCGGCCTTGTCCGCGCCGAAGAGGATTTTGGAGTACCCGGTGCCGTGGATTTCGACGCGGTGGTCGTTCTTGTACGGGGCCATACTGCGGTCGTCGCCGAACGCCATGCTGCGCCCGCACAGGCGCAGGATGTCGGCGCTGCCCGCGTGGTCGGTGGGCAGGAACCCCAGCACGCTTTGCGGTACGCCGGCCTTGATGAACGCTTGCAGCACGCGGTACGGCGTCCACGGTTCTTCGCGGCCCGGCTTTAGCAGCAGCGGCACCTTGAACGCGACGGTCGGCACCCACAGCGAGTGAACGCCGGGTGAGTTCGATGGCAGCACCGCGCCGAACACGTCGGTGGTGGGGAAGAACGCCTGCATGCGCCCGCTCGCGGTCGTGTAACCCTTGTCGAGCGCTTCGAGCGGCAACCCGCGCGTCAACCCGCCGATCACCTCTTCGATGTTCGACAGGACGTAGTGCACCTTCCGCGCGTTGCGGTCGCAGAACACGATCGGGCTGCCGGTCGTGGCGGACAGGTTGCGCACGTACTGGTCGAAGGTCAGTTCGGTGTCGCCGCAGGGCAGGGCGGCGTTCAAGAAGTAATCCGCGGCCTTCGCGTACATGGCGAGGATGTCGCGGATCGGAATCGCCATGAGTTCCTTGTGCGCGCGCTCCATGGTGCCGAGGTCGCGGGCGATCATGGAGCCGGTCACTTGGCTCACTTCCGCCACCGGTTCGCCGGTGACGTGGTGAACCAGTTGCGCCTTTTCGAGGCTGGTGTACGTCTTGCCGAAGCGCAGCGCGGGAATTTGGATCATGTGTGCGACGGGGGTGATGGGAGCGCGGATCGGTCTCGGAGGATACCGCGGCCGGCGGCGCGCCTTAACCCATTATGCGAACGGGCGCTGTTCCGCTCCAGTCCCGGCGCATTTCGCACGTTCTTCGCGCGAATCGCGCGCCCGGCGCGGACTTTCGCGCCGCGGCCGAATCCGCACGTGGAAACTCGCGGAGACGGTCCCCGGTCCGCCCCACCCGACTCGTGTCACGTGCTACGGTTGGACTAATCGTTACCGTTTACCGGAGTCGCCCCATGAAGCCCAAGTTTCCCCGCGGGTTCACGCTGATTGAGCTGCTGGTGGTGATCGCGATCATCGCGATCCTCATCGGCCTGCTGCTCCCCGCCGTGCAGAAGGTGCGCGAGGCTGCCGCCCGCATGAGCTGCTCGAACAACCTCAAGCAACTGGGCCTCGCGGCCCACAACTACGAAAGCGCCTACGGCGTTCTACCGCCGGGCAACAACCGCAACAGCCGCATCGGTGCGCTGGCGTACCTGCTGCCGTACGCGGAACAAGACAACGTGTTCCGCCAGATCGAGACGACGAAACTCACGATTCCGGCGACCGGCGGGGTGTGGTTCGGCGGTACCTCGTGGGCCGCGGCGCACACGAAAATCAAGACGTTTCAGTGCCCCAGCGACAACGCGAACGACGTGACTCCGTCGGCGGGCGTGTGGGCGTTCCTGTACACCGACCCGAGCACGATCTACGGCGGCGCCTTCGCGCCGGGCGCGTACCCGACGCTGGGCACCACGAACTACGCACCGAACGCGGGCTTTATGGGTGCGGTGTTCCCGACGTTCTCTGGCCCGTTCTTCACCGACTCGAAGACCGCCCTCACCGCGCTCACCGACGGTACCAGCAACACCTACGCCTTCGGCGAGTACCTCGGCGGGCGCGGGGTGGGCACGCGCGACTACACGAGCGTGTGGATGGGCACCGGCGCGGTACCGACCGGGTGGGGGCTGCCGGAAACGGCCGAGTGGTTCACGTTCGGGGGCAAGCACACCGGCGGCGTGCTGTTCGCTATGTGCGACGGCTCGGTGCGGTCGGTGCGCCGCGGGATCGACTTCGCCACCTTCGTGTACACGTCGGGCATGCGCGACGGAGTGGTGCTCGCCGACCAATAACCCCCGAACTGGAGGCGCACGTGCGCGCACTGATTGCAATGTTCGTCGTGACCGCGGCCGGGTGCGGTTCGAGCGCCCCGGCCGCGCCCGTCGCGGTGCCACCGCCGCCGGCTAAGGCCGACGCACCGAAAAGGGCGACAAGTCCGCCGCCGGTCGCGCCGCCAGCACGCCCGAAAGGCTGAGTTTCGCGCTCTTTAGATGCGCACGCCGGTCCGAGCCACACTTCGGTGGCTCGGAACCCTACGCCGCCAGCGCTCAGTACACGCCGACAACGGTGGTCGCCGCCAGTTCGCTGAACGGGCGCACGCCGCTGACGCCGTCCCACGGGTACTTCTCGAACGGCGCCTCGCGCTCGCCCTCGTCCCGCTCGGGGAACCGCGGCACGAAGAACTCCTTGGTGAAGGTGCTCAGCAGCACCCGCCCGGTGCCGCCGTAGGGCACGATCTCGTCGTAGTTCTTCGGGTTCACCACCTCGATCACCGCCCGCGGTTGCGGCGCGTAGTACGAGATCTTGAACCCGTCGTGCGGCCCGATGGGCTTGCTGCACGCCAGACCCATCAGCGTGTTGCCGTAGGTCGGCGTCATGTACACGTCGCCGTTGTCCAGCATCTCCTCGTAGGCTTCGCGGGTGAACTGCGGCGTGAACTCGGTGCCGCCGCTGAAGATGCCCGTGATGCCGGTGCTCTTGATGCTGCGCAGCCCGCCCGGCGGGACCGCCTTACCCAGCGACCGGAACTTGTCTTCGAGCTTCCCGCTGCGCAGCGCTTCGTCCAACCCCGCGAGCAGCTTCGGCGTGGTGAACATGCACTTGATGTCGTGCCCGCCGGCGAGGATCGTGAGCGCCTGATCGATGCAGTGGTCCTTGTACGCTTGCGCCTCCGCGATTTTCCGCTCCTTGAGGCACTTCACGACGTACCGCGGGTCGAGGTCCACGCAGAAGCAGATGCCGCCGCGGTACTGCGCGAGGTGCTCGATGGCGAGCCGCAGCCGCCGCGGGCCGCTCGGCCCGAGCATCAGCCAGTTGCTGCCGCGCGGGAAGTACCGGTCCGGCAGGGTGTCCGACATCATTTCATAGTCGATCTTGAAGTCGTCGATCACGATGCGCGACTTCGGCAAGCCGGTGGTGCCGCCGGTCTCGAACACGTACACGCCGCGGTCCGCGAGGCCCTTCGGCACCCAGCGGCGCACCGGCCCGCCGCGGAGCCAGTCGTCCTCGAAGATCGGGAACTTCTTCACGTCGTCCCACCCGTTCACATCGGTGAGCGGGTTGAAGTTGAACGTCTTGGCCTTTTCGAGCCAGAACGGGGTGCCCGTTTCCGGGTTGAAGTGCCAGCGCACGATCTCGCGCACGTGGGCGTCCAACTGGGCGCGGGCGTTCTTGATCTTCTCTTCGAGGGTCGCGCCGGTGACCGGCGCGGGCTTACCGGGGGTGTCTTTCACGGCGGCTCCAGAACTGGCGAGCGGTGGGAGTGTCGGGATTAATGTAACCGGGGGCCGCGCGCCCGTGTAGGTCACGCGGCCCCCGGCTAACCGCGGTACGCGGGCGCGGATAACGCCCGGCCCGCGGAACTCACTTGGTCTTCAGCGCGTAGAGTGCGTTTTCGGTCATCACGTAAAGGACGCCGTTCGCCACGATGGGCGTGCTGCGGATCGGGGCCGACAACTCCAACTTGGTGAGCAGGTACGCCTTTTCGGTCTTGGCCTTCTCGGCCCGCTGGATCGCGCGGGCGGCCTTCATGTCCGGGGCGTCCTTCGCGGCCTCCACGCCGTCGATCTTCTGCGGGTTCTTCTCGTGCTTGAAGATGTACATTTCGCCGGATTCGGTGGCGAGGAACACCTTACCGTCCACGAAGTACGGCGAACCCCAGATGCT
Organism: Gemmata sp.; assembly: GCA_022843445.1. GTDB lineage: Bacteria > Planctomycetota > Planctomycetia > Gemmatales > Gemmataceae > Gemmata. The sequence continues at coordinate 4,288 of JALHNS010000031.1, read as the reverse complement.
GGCCTTCGTGTCGTACTGCCAGTACATCGCGCCGGTCTTGGCGTCGAGGCAGTGCAGGTAGCCGCTCAGCTCGGAGATGTACACCACGTCGTCCACGATACACGCGGTAGACATGGTGCGCCCGAACTTGAAGTCGCGGGGGGCCCACTTGCGGGTGTCGGCCCAGCCGTACCGCCACACCTCCGCGGAGTTCGGGTTCGGCTTTTCGGTCAGCTTGCCGTCCTTGTCCTTCGGCCCTTCGACGAACTTCGAGATGTCGCCCTTGCTGTCCTTCTTGGGCGCGATGCAGTAGAAATTCGCGATGCCGCTGCTGTGCTCCGGGTCTTGGCCGACGCCGATGTACACGCGGCCGTTGTGGATCACCGGGGTGCCGATGAAGTCGTTGCGGTCGCCGGTGCCGCCGAGTTCGTACACGGTCCACTTCGGGTTCGCGTCGAACTTCCAGATGAGTTCGCCGGTTTCGGGAGTGAACGCGTACAGCCAGCCGTCGCCGCCGGGGAAGATCACCTGTTTCACGCCGTCGATCTCGCCGTAGACCGGGTTCGACCACTGCCCGTGCATGATGTTCTTGCCGGGAAGCGCGCTCTTCCACAGCAGCTTGCCGGTCTTCTTGTCCAGCGCCACGAAGCTCGGTGCGAGCGGGCTGGGCAGGTTGATGTGGCTCTCGTCCACGCCGTTGGCCGTCACGGTGTAGAGGATGTCACCGACGATCAGCGGGCACCCGGCCGACATGTTGTGCGGGAACACGTCCAGCGTCTTCAGCATGTCGTATTCCCAAATGACGTCCACGTCGGAAGCGTCCTTGTACTTCTCCGTTTGCACGCCCTGATTGCCGTTGGCGAACCCGTGCACGTCGGCGCACACCACCGTGCAGCGGTTGCTGATGTAGTACACGTACTCGCCCTCGACCGCGGGCGACGAGCAGATGCCCTCCTTCGGCCAGTCGGTCACGTTCAGGTTCGGCAGCTTGTCGTGAACCGCTTGCCAAAGGAACTTGCCGGTCTTCTCGTCGAAGGCCATGAGCACGCCTTTGTCGAGTTTTTCGACCTCGCCGTCGGCCGTTTTCTTGGTGTCGCGCGGGTTGCGGGCGTTCTCGTTGTTGGTGCCGCAGAAGATGCGCCCGCCGGCGACCGTGGGGCCGCCGTAGGCGCGCGAGCCGAGCGCGGCCTTCCAAATCACCCACTCGTCGGACCACTTCTTGACCGCTTCGGCCTCGTCCCAGTTCGGCGTTTCGGTGGGGAACTTGGCGATCTTGTCTTTGAGGTTCACCATGTTGCGGTCCGGGGTGCCGCCGAACATGGTGTGGTCGCTCGGCCCGCCGTTTTTGGCGACCGGCGCGCCGACCGGCGCGGGCGTGGGCTGAGCCGACGTGTCCGCCGTGCCGCCGCTCAGCAGCACCGCGAGGCCCGCCGCGCCCAGCGCGAGTGCGGCCCCGGCGAAGATCGCGTGTCGAGAGGTCATATCGTCGGTCCCTGTGGGGTTAGTTGTGGTCCGGTCACTCCGTGACCGGATTCTTGTTTCCCGCTTTGCCATGTTCGGTCGCGTTGCTCTTCAAATCCGGTCACGGGGTGACCGGACCACAGGAACTCACTTCTTCCCGTTCGCGGTGATCGCGAGGTTGTCGAAGTACAGCTCCGAGCCCGGTTCGATCTTGCCGTTGGCCTCTTGCACGTTCGAGATGTACCCGTACAGCCCGGCCGCGCCGGTGCGGTTCGGCACCGGGTCGCGGAACTCGAGCGTCCAGCCCTTCGGCTCCTCGTCGCCCTTCTTCCAAATCTTGCCGCGAATCACCGCCTGCTTCTCTTCCTGTTCCACGGTCAACTTCAGGCTGTACCACTTGCCCGATTCCCACTCGTAGGGCACCGCGACGTTGATCCGCGGGCGCGCCTCCCACGAGGTGATGCGCAGCGTGCGCTTGCCCAGCTCCGCGTCCGGCTTGCCGTCGAGCACCAGCGTGTAGCGGCTGTTGATGAGACCCGCGTCCGGCAGCTTGCCGCGCACCTCGGTGCCCATCACGTCGGCCGCGATGGTGTAGTCGCTCGCGTCGGGCGTCGTGATGTAGCCGTTCGCCTTCGCCAGCGGCGGGCGCGCGTCGGTGTTCAGCTTCATCAGCACGTTGTTGCCGTCCGGCAGCTTCTTGACGAAGAACTTGCCGTTGGTGTTCACCCACCCGGCCGGCGACGAACCGTCCGGCGCTTTGTCGAAGTCCGTGCGGGCCGGGAGTTGTGCCGCGACGCGCACCCGCGCGCGGGCCGTGATCTTGCCGTCGGTGAACTCGATGTAGCCCTGCTGCACCGGGTTTTTCTCCAGTGCGAGCGTGCCTTCCGTCGTGGTGCCGGTCACCTTCGCCGCGAGCGGCGGCGGTTGCGCGCCGGTCGGCGTCTTACCCGGCGTCACTATGCTCCACTTCGCCGCGCCGCCCTCCGGTGCTTTCACCGGCCGGCCGTTGGCGTCGAAGTACACCACCTCGAACTTCACTTCTTCGCCGGGCTTCGCGGTGATCTCGTACGGGAACAGCCGCGCCCCGACCGCCTTCCCGTCGCTCTCGGTTTCGGCCGGCATCGGCTTGTAGCTCACCTTCGCCGGTTTCGCGTTCGGGTCCGCGAGGGCGAGCAGGTCGGTGCGGCTGGTGAGGTACACGCGGCCGTTCACTGCGATCGGCGTGCCGTTGGTTTCGGTCTGCACCACCTTACCCTTGATGGTTTCGCGGAACTGGTAGACGAACACGTCGTCTTCGTCCGGCTTCACCTTGCCGCCGCTCTTGAGCGGGATGATCGAGAGTCGGCCCTTCACGTCGAAGATGTACACTTTGCCGTCCGCGACGAGCGGCGCGCCGCGCACTTCGGTCGCGTACCGGTGCTTCCACAGGATTTTGCCGCTCTTGGCGTCGAAGGTGTACAACTCGCCGCTGTCTTCGGGCACGTACAGCACGCCGTCCGCGAGCGCCGGCGACGACAGCCCGAACCGCTTGCCGCCGATGTACTCCCACACCAACTTCGGTTCCTTTTCCTTCGGATCGATCTGGCTCGCGTCCACACAGATGACACGCCCGATGATTGGCTTGTCCGGGTTCTCTTCGCCGTGCGAGCAGTAGATCAGGTTGCCGTCCACGACCGGGCTGGGGTTCACCGCGCCGCCGCTGAACTTGTAGCTCCACACACGCTCGCCCGTGCGCACCTTGAACGCGTGCAGGGCGCCGTCGCCGCCGCCTGTAATCATCAGCCGCTGCCCGCCGATCACCGCGATCACCGGGTTCGATTGGTAGGTCGATTTCAGCGGGTTCGGCGTCTCCGCGATCCACACGACCGCGCCGGTCTTGCCGTCGAGCGCGACGAACCGGTTCCACCCGCGGGCTTGGTCGCCCCAACTGCTGTTGAGCATCCCGAAGATCACGAGGCCGCTGTCGAACGTGGGGGCGACGACGCGCCCGCCGTAGCCGCTGACGCGGCCGAACTCTTCGGTCATTTGGCGCTGCCACACGAGCTTGCCGTCTTTGTCCAAGCAGATCAGGTTGCCGGCGGTGGTGTGCGCGAACACGGTGCCCGCGGCCGGGTCGCCGGTCAGCGGCGTCCACCCCAACCGGCTCGACACGATTTCCGAGTGGTAGATGCGCTGGTCGAACTCCCACAACTTCTTGCCGCTCTTTTCGTCCAAACACACCACGCGCTCGGACTCGCCCAATCCTTCGCCGAAGCCCTGCATCACGTAGATGCGCCCGCCCATCACGAGCGGGGCCGCGCGCCCGCCGTAGGGGGCGATCCACGCGACGTTTTCCTTCTTCGCGGGGTCGAAGTCCGCGGGCAGGCCCTTTTCGAGCGAGTGCCCGTTCATGGCCGGCCCGCGCCAGTGGACCCAGTCCGCGGCGCCGGCGAGCGACGCGGAACACAGCGCGAGCAGTGTGACGCAGCAGCGAGAGAGCATCGGTGCGACTCCGGGCAGCAGTGGGCGGTGGGTGATCCAGTTCAGGCGCGTACGACGCGCTTGGCCTTCATCTCGAAGCGCGGCAGCGTACCGGGCGGGGCGGGTTGCACGTCCACGCGGAACAGCAGTTCGGCGCGGATCGCTTTGGCGATTTCCTCGGCCAACGCGCGGCCGTCGCCGGCGGTCGGTTCCACTTCCAGTACGAGGTCCGCGAGCGGGCCGCTGGTGTGCACCTTCAGACGGAACTCGGCGACTTCGGGGAACCGGCGTACGACGGCTTCGATCGCGGTGGGGTACACGTTGTTGCCGCGCACGTGAATCATATCGTCGGCGCGGCCCAGCACGCCACCGCGCAGTTCGCCCGCGC
>JALHNS010000030.1 GCA_022843445.1 Gemmata sp. | reverse complement strand
CGCGCGCCGCGCGGTGCGGCTACTGGCGCTGTTCGCGGCCTTCGGCACCGCCGCGGCGGCGTGGTGGCTCGTACCGGAGATGGACGACTGGCTGCCGCTCGGCGAAGCCGACGCGCGGCGCGCCGAGCTGGAAGCCGAGTTGGAACGGCCGCTGCTGGACGATCTCGCGCGCGGCAAAACCGTTGTGGCGCGAGTATCGAGGCTTCAGTTGGCGTACCCGGAACTCGCGCGCGAACTTGGAATTCGCCGCGACAGTTGGGTGCGGGCCGCCGAGGGGCAACTCAAGCGGAGGTGGGAGGAACTCGCGCCGAACGACTTCGCCGGCGCGCGCGCGCTGCACGACCTGATCAACGTGATCCCCCACGAGCGCGTGGGCGATCAGTCGCTCGCGGCGCGCACCGCGTGGTTTCACGCTTGGCACGACCGCGCCGAGGCCGCACTGACCGCCGAGTTCCGCGCGCTCGCCCCGGGCGATTGGGACGGGTTCGCGCGCACCGCGCCGGGCCGCACCGAGTTCGCCGGGTTGATCGGTTCGCAACCGCTGACCGGAGCCGAAACCGATTGGGTGAACCGTACCGCGCGCGCCGAGTTGCTGAAGAACCCGCTCGCGGGGTCGGAACACTGGGCCAACGTCGAGCGCCGCATCTTGGAACTGAACGCGCTCGCGACCGGCGACAACCGCTTCTCGGCGGCGCGGCTGTCGCTCTTCGACCGCGCGCACGAGGCTGCGCAGCGGGCCGCGACGAAACACGTTGAGGCCCGCGAGTACGACGCGGCGTTCGCACTCGCCCGCGCGCACGCGGTGCGCTGGAACGCCACCGCCGGCATCTTCGGCGAAGCGGAAACGAAGAAACTCGACAAGTTCCGCGACGCCTGCGCGGTGCTGGCGCGGTTCGCCGAGATCGCCGGCCCGCCGGACGAACTCGCGCCGCCCCCGCGCGCCAAGCCCTGACGCGCCTTTTGCGCGGGCCGGTTGTAACGGTCGCGCCCGGCGCGCGTATCATGGTGTAGCCCGCGAACCCGCCGCCGGCCGTTGTGAACCGCCCGCCGACCGGTTACAATCATTCTGTTGCTCAGCGGAACGACGGGCCTCACGAGGTTCCGGCCGTGGACGAATCTCCGTTCACCGTGGTGGACCGCGACCTGCTCAAACGGTGCCTCAACCGCGAGCCGGGGTCGTGGAACGATTTCGTCGATCGGTTCCTCAGCCTCATCTACCACACCATCGGCTACACCGCGCACCTGCGGAGCGTCCGCGTCGCCCCCGAAGACGTGGAAGACATCGCGGCCGAAGTGCTACTCCGCGTGTGCGCCGACAACTTCAAAGTGCTGCGCGAGTTCCGCAAGGAGTGCAGCCTCGCCACCTATTTGGCCGTCGTCGCCCGGCGCGTGTGCGTTCACGAGTTGGCGCGCCGCCAGCAGGTGCGCGCCGCGATCAACAAGGGCGAAACCCGGCTGCCCGAAGAACTGCCGGACGACGCGCCCGCCGCGCAGAAGGGGCTGGAGAGCCTCGAAGAGGTGGAGAAGCTGCTGCGCAAGCTGAAGGGCAAAGAGCGCGAGATCGTGCGCCTCTACTACCTCGAGGGGCGCAGTTACGAGGAGATCAGCACCGAAACCGACGTGCCGGTGAACAGCATCGGCGCGCTGCTGTCGCGCGTGCGGAAGAAGCTCCGCGCGACGATGGCGGCGAGCGGCGAGGTGCCGGCGGTCGCCCCGGAGCAGCCGAAGCCGAAACCCGCGGCCGCGATCCGCCCCACGAAGCCGACCAAGAGCAAGCCGAAGGCGAACACGGTTCCCGATCGCACCGAAGTGACCGAATGAGTGGGGCCTCGGTCGCACGGCGACCGGAGTCCCTCCGCCCGCGGCGAGCGGATTCGCGGCAGCTCTTCAATTCCGGTCCCGGAGTGACCGGACCACAGTAAGCTGGCTACAATTTCATCATGTGGCCCAATCGCGAAGATACCGACCGGCTTCTCGACGCCGCCCGCGCCGGCGCGCCGGGGGCCGTCGACGAGTTGCTCGGCGAGTTCCGCGAACCGCTGCGCCAAGTGATCGGCCTGCGCCTCGACCCGGCGGTCGCGCGGCGCGTGGACGCGTCCGACATCGTGCAAGACGTGCTCGTGGAAGCCAACCTGCGGCTCACCGAGTACCTGAAGAAGCCGGACATGCCGTTCCACCTGTGGCTCCGGCACCTCGCCCAAGACCGCATCATCGACACGCACCGCCGGCACCGGCTCGCGCAGCGCCGCAGCGTGGACCGCGAACAGGCCGTCGCGCGCCCGGCGTGGGCCGACGATTCCAGCGCCTCGCTGGTGGCGCAACTGGTCGCCAACGACCGCACGCCCGCCTCCGAAGCGATCCGCCTCGAACTCCAGCGGCGGCTCGCAACGGCGGTGGCGAAGTTGTCCGACGACGACCGCGAGATCGTGCTCATGCGGCACCACGAGGGGCTGAGCAACCAAGAGGTGGCGCGGGCGCTGGACCTGACCGAGGCCGCGGCGTCCATGCGGTACCTGCGCGCCCTGCGCCGCCTGCGAACCGTGCTGGTGCCGGACGGGCAGGAGCCCCCCGATGGCGTCTGATTCGCCCGCACCCGCGGCGCGCGCGTTCCCCTACTGGGCCGGGCTGCACGCTGCGTGCTGCTCGGTCGTGTTCTTCGGCGGCATCGGCGCGATCGGCACGTCGTTCCTGCCCGCCGGCATCGACCGCGCGCGCGAGGGCCAACTGCCCACCGGCGTCGCGATGGTGGTGCTCGGCGCGTTCGGCGTCCCCACCTGTTTGCTGGCGGTGTGGTACTTCCTGCGCGGCTGGTACGACGCGCTGCGCCCGCCGCTGCTGCGCCTCACCCCGACCGCGCTCGAACTGCCGCGGGGGGCGCGCGGCGAACCGGCCCGCGACGAAAACGATCTGCCCGTTTCCAACGAGCCGCCGCACCCCCGAGTGGTGCCGCTGTCCGCGATCCGCCGCGCGAAGTGCGACGGCCCGGAGCGCAACCGCGTGCTCGAGTTGGTTCACGACCTGAGCCCCGAACCGCTTCAGTTGCGCGAGCACATGATGCGCGCCGCGGACTTCGCCGAACTGCTCGCCTCTCTGCGCGCCGCGGTACCGGCCGCGTTCACAAGTTGAGCGCTGCGCCACGCCGCTGCGCGGGATCGACGGTCAGCTCGCGCAACGGCTGGCCGAACTGCTGGTACAGGCGCAACCGCCGGTCCATCTCGCGCAGCGCCCCAACAGTTGCGCCGACCGTGCGGGGTTGCGCACCACCGGTTCGCGCAGCGCGTCGGTCACGCGCCCAGAGTAGACCACCTCGTACATGGCGACCTAACTCGCGCTTTTGGTGGCACCGGCGGCGCGGGCGGCCCCTTCGAGTTCGCCGGTGAACTGGTCGAGGGTGCGCCCGCCACCGGCGCGCAGTTCGCGCAGCCCTTCGGCCAGTTCGGTTTCGTTTACCGTCTGCGCGAGGGCCGCGACCAACTCCGGTGACGGCGCGACGGAGAGGGGCGCGCCGGGCGGCGCGCCCGCGTCGGACGGGTCGTTCTTGCGGTCACTCATCGTTCGCCCTCCACAATAGTGCGCGGTCACCGCACCCGAACGCGCGGCGCACCGGAAGGGCCTTCGGCCTCACTCCGCGGCCAGCGAGTAGCACCGCAGTTCGGTGTCGTTGCGCGCGAACACGCACTTGTGCGCGAACGCCGGGTGGCTCCACAGCACCTTGCGCCCGAACGCGGTGCCGGTCGGGGCCAGCAGCTTCGCGCGGCCCAACTCCTTGTACCCCTTGGGCAGCGGTTCGGGCGACAGTTCCGCGATCACCAGCTCGCCCGTCTCGGCGAACAAGAAGTACCGGGGGCCGTTCTTCACGAGGAACGCCGTACCCGAACCCGCGCCCTTGTAGTCCTCGTCCTCCTCACGGCCGATCACCGGCTTGTGCGTGAACCACAGTTTCTTGCCGGTGTCCAGTTCCACCGCGCGCAGCATGCCCGGTTGGTCCACGCCGTACACCACGCCGCCTTCGATCAGCGGGGTCATGTTCACCGGGTACAGGCCGCGCGGCTTCGGCTTGCGGTCGGAGCCCTTGTCGGCGGTTTCGTGCCACAGCACCTCGGGCTTGTCGGCGGTCAGCTTCAGCACCACGCCCGCGCCGCCGATGCCGGCCGCGAACAGCCGGTCGCCGTGCTGCCGCGGGGCCATGATGCTCATCGCGTACAGCGGTTCGAGCGGCACCTTCCAGTGTTCCTTGCCGGTGAGCGGGTCGAGGGCGTGCAGCGCGTGCCCGTGCCAGATGGCGAGTTGGTCGGTGCCGTTCGCGCGAACGAGCGTCGGCGGGCAGTAGCCGAGGTCCGGGGAGGTGAGCGCCCGCCACTTCTCCGCGCCGGTGTCTTTGTCGAGCGCGACCGCGACCGCGTCGCCGCCGGCGGTCACGATCACGAGGTTCTTGTACACGAGCGGGTGCCCGCAGTAGCCCCACTGCGGCACCTTCGCTTTGTACTCTTTCGGCAGGTTCTTGTGCCACAGCTCTTTGCCGGTGGCGGCGTCCAAGCAGTACAGATCGCCCATCGTGCCGAGCGCGTACACCTTCCCGGCGTGTACGGTGGGCGTGCACCGCGGCCCGGCGGCGTAGCTCACTTGGTACGGGCACGGGTACTCGTGCTTCCACACCTCTTGGCCGGTGCGCGCGTCGAGGCACAGCACCCGCTCGGTGCCGGGCACCTTCATCTTCGTGTCGAACGGGTCGTCGGGGTTCTTCGCGCCTTTGGCGAGCACGCGGTCGAGCACGTACACTTGGCCGCCGGCGACCGCGGGGCCGGAGTAGCCGCCGCCGACCGGCGCGGTCCAGAGCAGTTTCGGCCCGCCTTTGGGGAACTTGTCGAGGACGCCGGTTTCGGCCCAAACGCCGTCGCGATTCGGCCCCATCCACTGGGGCCAATCGTCGGCGCGAGCGGCCGGCACGAGAACGAGCGCGAACAGAACGAGAAAGCAAGCGCGGGTCATAGGTCGGGTTCCGGCGGCGGGCGGGCACTACCGGAATGATACACGCGGGGGCCGGCGCGACTTACGCGCCGGCCCCCGCGCCGTTGGTCACTTGGATTTGAGATCGAAGTCGAACTTGTTGTCGCCGGATTCGAGCACCTCGCGCATCAGGGTGCCGTCGGCGTAGCGGGCCGGGAGCAGGTTCTCTTCGACCAGTTGGTCGTAGCCGGGCCCGTCCATCTTCATCTTCTCTTTCATCGAAACCTTGCGCATGGCGGTGAGTTTCACCTTGTTCTTGCCGACCGGTGCCACGCCCTCGAACTTGCCGTCCACGATGGTGAACGCGCCGGGCGGCTCGCCGTTCTCGGCGTCGAACACCACTTCGCCGGTGGTGAGCGCTTTGCCGTCGAGTGTGACGGACCCGTTCACGCGCGCGCGCTTGGTGGCCGCGGCACCCTTTTTATCGCAGCCGGCGAGCGCGACTGCGGCGAGAACCAGAGCGAACGAAACGACGAACCGGCGCACGGGGACACCCTCGCGGAGGAGATTGGGGAGAGGAACGCACGGAACGGCCCCGGCACGACCGCCGGGGCCGCGCGGCGCGTCAGTCGTTGACCAGCGGAACGCCGTCGTCGCGGGTGGCGAGTTGGGCCAGCGTCTGCACGGGCAGGCTGTCGCGGAGGAACTTCACCGAGCCGTCGCCGTAGAGCGCGTTCACGCCGCCGCTGTGCGCGGAGTTCAGCGGGATGTTGCTGCCGGTGTTCTGGCACACGCCGACCGAGCCGCAGTTGCCGGTGTTGCCGGTCCCCGCGGGCCAACCGGTCTTGCGGTTGATCGCGTAGCGGATGGTGGTCGATTGGAACTGGCGGGCGTCGCCGGCGTTCGTCCCGTTGATCGGGGTCTGGGTGCGCGGCCAGCCGATCATCCACCCGTGTAGCAGGCCGGTGCCCCACGTCACGCGGGTGCCGTTATCGAGGGTGAGCAGGTCGTTCTGTTCGCTCACGAGCACCACGTTGCTGGTGCCGTCGGCGATTTGGTTCAGGGCCAGTCTGACGTCGATGCCGAGGATCATCGCGCCGCCGCCGCCGGCGATGCCCCCGGAGCAGCAGTTGCTCGCGCCGCTGTTGGTGTAGAACCGGGTTTCGTTGTAGCCCGGGATCAGCCCCGGTACCGCGCCGGTCACGGCCACGTAGTGGTTGCTCTGGATGTTGGTCCCGCTGTGCGGCGACGGCGCGCGGTCGCCGGCCGGCGACGACGGGCACAGGTAGTTTTTGATCCGCGCGTTGCTCGCCACGGCGCAGTTGTTCGACGCGCTGGTGCCCCAACCCGAGCCGCCGTTGAAGGTGAAGCGCTGCAGCAAGTTGTCCTGTTCCATGTTCGGGAGGATGAACACGGTCCACGCGCTGCCCCACCCGCCCACGTTCGCGGGAGCGTACGGCGGCGCGTCGCTGGTGCCGGCCGTGGGCAGGAACCCGCGCTGGTCGTGGAAGTTGTGAACCGCCAACCCGATCTGCTTCAGGTTGTTCTGGCAGCTCATGCGGGCGGCGGCTTCCCGCACCTTTTGTACCGCGGGGAGCAGCAGGCCGATGAGAATCGCGATGATCGCGATCACTACCAGCAGCTCGATCAGCGTGAACCCACGCTTCGAGCGCGAGAGGGAACGATACATGACACGGCTTCCATGAAAGTGAGGAGAGAATCGGAAGACCGATCGCACAGTACCGCGCCGCACACCGGAAGTGCAATGAGAATTCTCTGAACCTTCGCGCCGCCCTCGAGTACACTGCGCCCGCTCGTTCCACCAGAGGCCCGCGCGATGAGAACGCTCGCACTCGCACTTCTCGCGTTCTGTTCCGCCCCCGTTCGCGCCGACGCCCCGCGGCCCAATATCGTCATCGTCTTCGCCGACGATTTGGGCTACGGCGACCTCGGGTGCTTCGGCGCGAAGGGCATTCGCACGCCGAACATCGACCAAATGGCGAAAGAGGGCGTCACGCTCGCCGATTTCCACGTCGCGCAGGCGGTGTGCAGCGCGAGCCGCGGGGCGCTCCTCACCGGGTGCTACCCGAACCGCGTCGGCATTCATGGTGCGCTCGGGCCGAACGCGCGGCACGGCATCAGCGCGAACGAGGTTACACTCGCGGAGCTGTGCAAGAGCAAGGGCTACGCGACCGGCATGGTGGGCAAGTGGCACCTCGGCCACCACCCGCAGTTCCTCCCCACGCGCCACGGGTTCGACTCCTACTTCGGGCTGCCGTACTCGAACGACATGTGGCCCGAACACCCGGAGGCGAAGAAGGGGACGTACCCACCGCTGCCGCTGTTCGACGGCGAGAAGGTCGTGAACGCGAACGTGACTGCTGCGGACCAAGCCAAGCTCACGGCGCAGTACACAGAACGCGCGACAAAGTTCATCGCCGACAACAAGGACAAGCCGTTCTTCCTGTACGTCGCGCACTCCATGCCGCACGTCCCGCTGTTTGCGGGCGAGGCGTTCAAGGGCAAGAGCAAAGCCGGGCTGTACGGCGACGTGATCGAAGAGATCGACTGGTCGGTCGGGCAGATTCTGAAGGCGCTGGACGAACACAAGCTGGCGAAGAACACGCTCGTCATCTTCACGAGCGATAACGGCCCGTGGCTGAGCTACGGGAACCACGCCGGCAACAGCGGCAAGCTGCGCGAAGGAAAGGGCACGTCGTGGGAAGGCGGGGTGCGCGTGCCGTTCGTCGCGCGCTGGCCGGGCAAGATCGGTGCGGACTCGGCGTGCTTCATCCCGGCGATGACGATCGACATCTTCCCCACGGTGGCGAAGCTGATCGGCGCGGAGTTGCCGAAGCATACGATCGACGGCAAAGACATTTGGCCGCTGCTCGAATGCGCGCCGGACGCGGACTTCGCGCACGAAGCGTACTTCCACTACTACGCACAGAACGAACTGCAAGCGGTGCGCACGCGGTCGTGGAAGCTCGTGCTTCCGCACACCTACCGCACGATGAACGGCCAAGCCCCCGGGAAAGACGGCGTGCCGGGCAAGTACCGGAACGTGAAGGTCGAGAAGCCGGAGTTGTACCACGTCTCGAAAGACCCGTTCGAGGAGAAGAACGTCGCGGACGAGCACCCGGACAAGGTGAAGGAACTGCTCGCGCTCGCGGAGAAGGCGCGCGACGATTTGGGCGACAGCCTCACGAAGCGCGTCGGGAAGAACGTGCGCGAACCGGGGCGCGTGGTAGAACCGAAGAAGGGGGAGAAGGAGAAGCCCGAACTCACGTCGGAACTGATCTTCCCGCTGCACAAGCAGCACAACCACGCGCCCGGCATCGTGGAGTGCCCGAACGGCGACTTGCTGGTGTCGTGGTACCGCGGCAGCGGCGAGCGCTCCGCGGACGACGTCGCGGTGTACGGTGCCCGTAAGAGGGCCGGCGCGGACAAGTGGAGCGATGCGTTCCTGATGGCCGACACCCCCGGCTTCCCGGACTGCAACACCGCGATGTGGATCGACAAGAACCACAAGCTCTGGCTGTTCTGGCCGGTGATTCTGGCGAACTCGTGGGAGTCGTGCCTCACGCACTACCGCACGTCCGGCGACTACCAGAAAGACGGCGCGCCGAAGTGGGATTGGCAGGGCAACATCCCGCTGAAGCCCAAAGACTTCGAGCCGGTGATGCTCCGCGAATTCGCCGCGTGGCAGGAGCAGGTCGAGGACAAAACGAAGCTGCCGGTGGCGCTCAGCGACGAGTTGGTGAAGAAGCGCGTGGGCGACAAACTGCTGTCGCGCCTCGGCTGGCAACCGCGGTGCAAGCCGGTGGTGCTCTCGAACGGGCGCATCGTGCTGCCGCTGTACTCGGACACCTACTCCGCGGGCCTCATGGCGCTGTCGGACGACGGCGGGAAGACGTGGTTCGCTTCGCAACCGCTCGCGGGGTTCGGCAGCATTCAGCCCGCGGTGCTGGAGCGCAAAGACGGTTCGCTCGTGGCGTACATGCGCGAGAACGGCGTCTTCAAGAAGGTTCGCGCGTGCGAATCGAAGGACCGCGGCGAAACGTGGGGCACCGTGACGAGCACCGAGTTGCCGAACCCCGGGAGCGGGTTGGACGCGGTGCGCCTCGCGAGCGGGAACTGGGCGCTCATCTACAACGACACCACGAAGGGCCGCAGTTCGCTGGCGGTGTCGCTCTCGGACGACGAGGGCAAAACGTGGAAGTGGACGCGGCACTTGGAGAAGCACGACACGGGTTCGTACCACTACCCGGCCATCATTCAGTCGAAGGACGGCGCGCTGCACGCGGTGTACAGCTACTTCGTGACCGACGGCAAGACCATGAAGCACGCCCGCTTCACCGAAGCGTGGGTGAAAGAAGGCGACGCGAGATAACCTGCCCAACGAGGGCCGACAGATGGACGAACTGCTCAAGAGCGTGCCGAAAGCGCTGCACGACCGGTTCCGGGAGATCGTCGCGCTCACCGACGCCTACTGCGCCGCGCACCTGAACGCCGAGTACCGCGACCTGTGCCGGGTGTGTGCCGCGGACGCCTGCCGCGCGGGCGTGCCGGTGGCGAGCGGGAAGCCGGCGGGTTGGGCCGCGGGCGTGGTGTCGGCGGTGGCGTACGCCAATTTCCTCGGCAGCGACCCGAGCCAACCGTTTCACACGCCGCCGGACGTGATGGCGCAGCGCGCCGGCGTGTCGCCCGCGACGCTGAGCGCCAAATCGAAGGCGGTGCGCGACGCGCTGGGCATCGACCGCTGCGACTCGCGGTTCGCCGTTCGCGCGCTAGCCGAAAAGAACCCGATGTCCGCGATGCTCGCGCAACTGGCCGAGGTGTTCACGAACGCGCCCCCACCACCGCCCGCGCCGCGGCGCAGGAAACCGAAGCGCGCAGCGCCCGCCGGGCCGCCGCGCGTGTACGAACTCGAGGTGTTCATCCTGCAAGGGCCGATGACCGCGAAGTTCCTGAAGCAGAACCGAGCGGTGAGCCGAACCATCGAGATTCGCGGCGACCAGACGCTCGAAGACCTGCACTGGGCGATCTACGACGCGTTCGACCGCGAAGACCCGCACATGTACGAGTTCCAGTTCGGGAAAGGGCCGATGGACCCGAAGGGGCCCCGGTACGTGATGCCGGAAGCCGGGGACTACGGTGACGACGGCCCGCCGGTCGCCGGGTACACCGACGAAACCACCATCGACGAACTGCCGCTGAAGAAGGGCGCGCGGTTTGGTTACTGGTTCGACTTCGGCGACGACTGGCACCACCAGTTGAACGTGCTCTCGATCACCGAGGGCGCACCGAAGGGCACGTTCCCGCGCGTGACGAAGCGCGTGGGCGAAAGCCCGCCGCAGTACATCGACTAGGACGCGGAGGGGCGACCGCTACTTCGTCAGTTCGAAGTTATCGAAGAACGCCTCGGCCTCTTCGGGCTTCGCACCGTTGACGGTCGCCTGAACGATGGCCTTGTCGGTGTACACTTGGCGGACGATCTGCCCGCCGACGCGCATCTCAACGCCGCTGCCGCCGAGCCAGCGCACGCTCTTGGCTTCGCCGCCGAGCGCGGCCCCGCCGAACCCGTCGGCGACCGCGTCGCGCATCGCGCGCGGGAGCGCCCCACGGAACCGCGTGACTTGCACGCTCACGTTCACCCCGGCGCGCCCGCCCAACCCGCCGCCACAGGTCAGCACGTGGCTCGATTCCACCTGCGGAATCTCGCCGAACCCGGGGATGTTCATTCCCGCGCCGAAGCCGAAGTTGCCGCGATTGCCGATCACCATCGGGTCGGTGGGGAACGCGCCCTTCACGCCCGCGTCCGCGTTCTCCACCATCGTCCACCCCGGCGGCAGCGGCGCGCGCGAGCCTTTGCCCACCAGCATGAAGATCGCCACGCCCACGCCGATCAGCGCGACCAAACCCACCACAACCATCACGGCCATTTTGCCCCCGCCGCCCCCGCTGTTGCGGGCGGACCGGCGCTTGCCGCGCTTCCGGTCGTGGTCGTACTCGTCGTCGTCATCGTCGCCGCGGCGCTTCTTCTTGCGCGGCCGGTCGTCGTCGTCATCGTCGTCATCGTCACGGCGCGTGCGCGAGCGCGGGCGGTCGTCGTCGTCATCGACCGGGTCCGCGGTCACTTTCGGTTTCGGCCTCGGCGGCTGGGCCGGCTTCGTTTCCACCACTTGCTCCGGCACGGTCGCCAGCGATCCGCACTTCGGGCACTTGAGTTGTTTGCCGGCCGCGCCCTCGGGCGCGCTCAACCGCGTCGGGCACCCCGAACACTGAACGACGATCGCCACGGCCGATCCTCCCAAAGCGCCGCTCGCAAACCCCCGATGCACAAGGTACCATGTGGCGAGCCAATTTCCTCCCCCGTTGTGTAACCTGCCATGAACACGCGCCGCCAGTTCCTCGCCACCTCCGCCCTCACCCTCTCGGCCGCGTCGTACGCGCGCGCCGCGGACAAGCCGAACGAGAAGGTCCGCGTCGCGATCATGGGCCTCCGCGTGCGCGGCAAGCAACTCGCGCCGGTGTTCGCCGCAACGCCGGGCGTCGAGGTCGCGTACCTCATCGACCCGGACCCCGGCATGGTGAAGGGCGCGCTGGACGCGCTCAAGAAGTCCGAAGTGACGCCGAAGGTGGAAACCGACGTGCGCAAGGCGCTCGACGACAAGGGCGTGACGGCGCTGGTGGTGTGCGCCCCGGACCACTGGCACGCGCTCGCCACCGTGTGGGCCGCCGAGCGCGGGAAGCACGTCTACGTCGAGAAACCGGTTTCGCACAACGTGACCGAGGGCCGGCGCATGGTGCAGGCGGCCCGCAAGTACAAGGTGGTGGTGCAGGCCGGCACGCAGCGGCGCAGCCAACCCAGCGTGATCGCGGCCCGCGAGTACGTGCGGAGCGGGAAGCTCGGCACAGTCACGTTCGCGCGCGCGTGGATCGGCGGGCCGCGGCCGAACATCGGCTTCGCGAAGCCGGAGCAACCGCCCGCGGGCGTCGATTACTCGCTGTGGCTCGGGCCTGCGAGCGGCGAATTCACCAAGAACCGGTTCCATTACAACTGGCACTGGTTCTGGGACCTCGGCACCGGCGAACTGGGCAACAACGGGATTCACGGCTTGGACGTGGCGCGCAACGTGTGCGACCTCGGCGCGCCGGTGAAGGTGAGTTGCGCCGGCGGCAAGCACTTCCACGACGACGAGCAGGAAACGCCGGACACGCAGATCGCGACGTTCGACTTCGCCGCCGGGCCGGGCGGCGCGAAGGGCTTCACGCTCGTGTGGGAGCACCGCGTGTGGGAGAAGAAGGGGCAAGGACCAGAAGGCCAGAGCTACGGTATCGCGATTCACGGCGACAAAGGCACGCTCGTGTTCGACGGCGACTCGTGGAAGGTGCGCGGCGGCGACGACGCGACCGGCAAGCCCGCGGGCGACATGGTGGGGCTGCACGTGCGCAACTTCGTGGACGCCATTCGCGGCGACGCGAAGCCGAACGCGGAGGTGGAAGTGGGGCACGCGAGCACGCTGCTGTGCCACTTGGGGAACCTCGCGTACCGCACCGGGAAGACGCTGAAGTGGGACGCGAAGGCCGAAACGACCGACGACGCCGGCGCGAACAAGCTGCTCGCCCGCGAGTACCGCAAGGGCTTCGAACTGCCGACGGTGTGAGCCGAAGCGAAAAATGCGGCGCGAACTGTCGTATTGAGGGGTGCCGGGAGGAACGTGAACCTGTGGGGCGCGGCGCGCGTCCCTCCCGCGTTCCCTCACACCCACCGAGAGCCGTGCAATGAAACAGCCCACAATCAAGTTGCTCCCGATCCGCCCGGCGGTTCGGAGCGACGCTTCCACCGTTCTCGACGTTCTCGTTCACATCACCCCGCCCGCCGCCGATCCCGGCACTGCTCGCCCGACACTGAACCTCGGCATCGTGATCGACCGCTCCGGCTCGATGGACGAGGCGCGCAAACTGAACTGCGCCCGTGAGGCCGCCGCGTTCGCGGTGAAGGAACTCGTGCCCGGCGACCGGGTCAGCCTCACCGTGTTCGACGACAAGGTGGACACGCTCGCGCCGAACGCCCCGGTCGGCGACCGCGCCCGCCTTCTGGCGCTGATCGCGGGCGTGCAACCCGGGGGCAGCACCGCGCTGCACGGCGGGTGGGCCGAGGGCGCGAATCAGGTGGCCGCGGGCCGCGTGCCCGGCGGGCTGAACCGCGTGCTGCTGCTCTCCGACGGGTTGGCGAACGTGGGCGAGAGCCGCCCGGACGCGATCGCCAACGGCGTTCACGCCCGACTCGGCACAGGCGTGAGCACGAGTACGATGGGCTTGGGCAACGACTACAACGAAGACCTGCTCGAAGCGATGGCGCGGTCCGGCGACGGGAACTACTACTACGTCGAAAGCCCGCGGCAACTCGCGGCGGTGTTCGCCGCCGAACTGACCGGCCTGACGGCAACCGCCGGCACCGACGTGCTGCTCGCCGCGGACCCGGGCGCGGGCGGTGCGGCCTCGGAGGTGCTGAACGACCTCGACCGCGCCGCCGACGGCCGGCTGCGGCTGCCGAACCTCGTGGCCGGGTTCCCGGTGCTGGTCGCGCTGCGGTTCACCGTGCCCCCGACCGCGGGCGAAGCGCGGGTGTGCGCCGTGCGCCTCGACTGGGCCGCGCCGGGGGCCACGGAGCGCCAAGCGCTCACGGCCGAGTTGGTGCTGCCCGCGGTGGCCGCGAGTGCGTGGGAAGCGCTCGCCCCGGACCTCGACGTGCAAGAAAAGGTGGTGCTCCTCACGGTGGCCCGGCTCAAGAAGGGTGTCACCGACGCGCTCGCCCGCGGCGACGCGGCCGGGGCGCGGGCGTGCCTCGCACAGGCCCGCGCGCTGCTCCAGTCGGTGCCGGCCACACTGGAGGTGGACGCCGAGATCGTCGCGGTCGCCGATCTGGACCGCCAGATCGAGGCCGGGGACCACATGGGCACGCTGAAGCGCGCGAAATTCGAGGCGCACAACCGGCGGTACAGCAAACCGACCGCGCGCCGCGAAGAGGACTGACCCGTTTCGAAGCGAGTGCCCACAGCCGAACGGCCGGCTCACACCGGACGTTCGGCCGGAGTTCACGCCAGCAGTTTCTTCACCACGTGGCCGTGAACGTCGGTCAGGCGGAAGTCGCGGCCCTGATGCCGGTACGTCAGTTTCTCGTGATCCATGCCGAGCAGGTGTAGCACGGTCGCGTTCAGGTCGTGAACGTGGACCTTGTCTTCCACCGCGTTGAAGCCGAGGTCGTCGCTCGTGCCCAGCACCGTGCCCGGTTTCACCCCGCCGCCGGCGAGCCACATCGTGTAGCAGTTCGGGTGGTGGTCGCGGCCGTCGTTGCCGCCTTGCACCATCGGCGTGCGCCCGAACTCGCCGCCCCAAATCACCAGCGTGTCTTTCAACAAGCCCCGCTGCTTCAGGTCTTTGACGAGCGCCGCGCACGCGCGGTCGGTCTTCCCGCACTCGGTCTTGAGGCCGTTCGTGAGGCCGCCGTGATGGTCCCACGCTTCGTGGAACAGTTGCACGAACCGCACGCCACGCTCGATGAGGCGGCGCGCGAGCAGGCAGTTGTTCGCGAAGCTCGGCTTGCCCGGTTCCGCGCCGTAGAGCGCGAGCGCTTCCTTCGTCTCTTTGCTCAGGTCCATTAGCTCCGGGGCGCTGGCCTGCATGCGGCCGGCCATCTCGTACGCCGAGATGCGCGCCGCGATTTCCGGGTCGCCCACCGCGTCGAGCCGCTTCTTGTTCAGCGCGTTGATCGCGTCGAGCGATTCCTTTTGAATGTCCTTGTCCACGCCCGGCGGGTTGCCGAGGAACAGCACCGGGTCGCCGGCGGAGCGGAACAGCGTGCCCGCGTGGCTGGTGGGCAGGAACCCCGCGCCCCAGCACGCGTTCCCGCCGCTCGGCCCCTTGCTCCCGCTGCTGAACACCACGAACCCCGGCAGGTCTTTCGATTCGCTACCGAGGCCGTAGCTCACCCACGCGCCCGCGCTGGGCCGGCCGAACTGCTGGTGCCCGGTGAGCGCCATGATCTGCCCCGGCGCGTGGTTGAAGGCGTCCGTGTGCATCGACTTCACGAGCGCGATTTCGTCGATCACCTCGCCGAGGTGAGGGAGCAACTCGCCGAGTTCGGTGCCGTTCTGCCCGAACTTCTTGAACTTGAACTTCGGCCCGAGGAGTTTGCTGTTCGGGTTGATGAACGCGGCCCGGTAGTTCTTGAGCAACTCCGGTGGCGGGAGCGTGCCGTCGAACTTCGCGAGTTGCGGCTTGTTGTCGAACAGTTCCAAGTGGCTCGGCGCGCCGCCCATGAACAGGTAGATGACGCGCTTGGCCTTCGGCTCGTGGTGCGTACGCGCCTTTGGCGCGTCTGCGCGCGCGAGGTCGGCGAGCGCGAGCGCGCCGAGGCCGACGCCGCAATCGCGGAGGAACCACCGGCGGTTTCGGAGCGCGTGCGCTTCGAGCATGTGCGAACCCTCAGCGAGAGCGTGTTTCAACGAACCGCGAACGCCAGTGTGCGGCCCACTATCAGTCCACGTCGAACAGTACGATCTTGCCGGTGTCGCTCGAAACGGCCGCAGTCGCGCCGTCCGGGGCGAACGCAAGGTCGAGCAACTTCCCTGCGTCCCACTCGAACGTGCGCGGATCGTCCCACGCGCCCACTTCCCACAACCGCGTGGTGCGGTCCTTGCTCACGGTGGCGAGCCACTTCCCGTTCGGGCTGAACGCGACCGCCATGAAGTGCAGTTTGCCCGCCTTCAGCGCCGCGACTTCCGCCTTTGCCGCGATGTCGTACACGCGTAACACCGGCCCGCACGCGGCGGCGAGCCACTGCCCGTTGGGGCTGAACGCGAGCCGCTTCGGGTCGTGCCCGGTGCTGTCGAACGCCGCGAGCACTTCGCTCCCCGCGCGTTCGAGAACGAACACCGTGTTCACGTTGCCGGTGCCCTGACCCCACGCGCGCCGCGCGACCGCGACGCGCGTGCCGCACGGCGCGTACGCGGCCCCGGGGAACGTGAGCATTCGTCCGCCCCCGGCAGCCGGCAACTTGTACGCGGGCACCTTCGCGCCGTCCGCGAGCGTCCACCGGAGCAGCGCGTCGCCGTGGCCCATCAGTTCCGCGCCCTTCGGCGAAACGTGCAACCCGTTGAACGCCGACGTGCCGGGCAGTTCGGTGCTGTCGCCGTTCTTCAAGTCGAACAGGAGCACGCGGTCGTTCGCCACCGCGAGGTGCGCACCGTCCGCGGTGAACGCGAGCTTCACCTGATTCGGGAACAGCCCCTCGGACGCATCGAAGGTGCGTTCGACGGTGCCGGTGGCGACGTCCCACACGCGCACCTTCCCGCCGTGCGCGGCTTCGGCCAGCCGCGCGCCGTCGCGCGCGAACGCCAGCCCGGTAATCGCCTTCTTGTGTGCCGACAGCACGCGCACGGGTGGGTTCCTTTACACTGTGAGTTCGCCCGCGCGCCATTTCTCGACCAATTCGTTCACGTTTTTTGCAACGGGTACGAACTCGCGCGTGATCGGGTAGAACGTCCACACGCCTTCGTGCCCGTAGCGGTAGCAGAACCGGATGCCGTCTGCACCCGGCCCGCCAACCGCGAAGAAGCCGTCGCGCCGCTCGTCGTTCAACTCGCGTAGCGGCTCGATCACCCACAAGTGCGCCACTTCGTCGTAGAACCCCTTCTCGGCCCAACCGTCGGCGAAGTAATCGACGCAACTGTAGCCGTGCAGGTGGTCCGGGTGCGGCGTGCGCGCCAGTTGCTCCAAGCGCAAGCGGACGCGCGCCATTACTTCTTTGAGCGTGTAGCCCTTCATCTCGCCGCGGTCGAAGGCGTCAATGCGCCGTTGGAGTTCGTTCTTCCACAGCCCGGCCGTTATTTCGGGCGTGCCGTCGAACCCCTCGATTGTGCTGGCGTTCAGGAAGTTGGCGCAGTTGATGCGCACCTCGCGCGGCAACGACAACAAGAACCAAACGATATCCAACGGCACGCCCGGAACCGGCGTGCGGTCGAAGTCGATACCGGATTCGCTCGGCTCGGTACTCACTTCTTCTCCTCCTTCAGTTCGCGCACGAACACGTTCATGATCTCAAGGCCGTCGGCCGGGTGGAACAGCACCGGGCCGACCGGGGCCGCACCGCCCGCGTTGACCTTGGCGACAACTTCGCCGTTGACGCGCGCGGTCGCGGTCGCGCCGTCGAAGGTCAGTACCGTGCGGTTCCAACCGGCCTTCACCGCCTTCGTCTCGACCGGCTTGCTCGCGGCCACGGTGCCGGCAATCGCGATTCCCACCTGAACCGTACCGCCGGGGGCGACCGTCACCGTCGCTGCGCCGACACTCGCGGAAACCGATTTGGTAGACTTCGCTGGCAACCGCCAGTCGAAGACCAGTTCCCCGGTGGCGAACTTGGCGTCGGAAACGAGCAGCGCCTTCCCGCCCGGCTTCAGCACGCCGCCCCCGGCCTTCCACGCTCCGTCGTCGGTCTTCCAACCCTTCAGATCGAGACCGTTGAATAGCGAGACGTGCCCCGCGGCGACCTGCGCGCACTCTTCCGGCTTCGGGTTCGTGCTCGGCAGTTCCTTGATCTTGATGTTCTTGAAGTGGCACTCGCTGTCCTCACTCTCGAGCGCCAAGTAGCCCTTCCGCGGGTTGCACTTGCTCACGCCGCTCACTTCCTTGCCGTTCACTTCGAGCTTGATCGCGCCGTCGTTCGCGGTGACCTTGTAGTGGTTCCACTCGCCGCCGCCCTTCACGCGGTTCTCGCTCGGCAGGCACCGCTCGATGCCCTTGAAGTGCGGGCGGTCCGGCACGCACTTCGCGCCCCAGATGCTGAAGATGTCGCCGTGGCTCGTGGCCCAACCGTCCTTCGGGGCGAAGTTGATGAGCACCTGCACTTCGATGCCGCGCGTGTAGCCGGTGCCGACCGCCGGCAGCGGGTCGCCCCACACGAACAGCCCGCTGTTCGCCATCTTCGTCTTCTCGACGTGCATCCAGTCGAACTCCAGCACGAAGTTCTCGTACTGTTTGTCGGTGCGCAGGAACCCGGTGGGCTTCCCGGTGGTGATGATGGTGTTGTCCTTCACGAAGAACGTGTCCGGGTGGCAGTTCACGTTCACCCAGCCGTCGAGGTTCTTGCCGTTGAACAGCGGGCGGAACCCGTCGTCCTTCTTGTCGTCGGCGGGCTTCTTGTCGTCGGCGGGCAACAGCGCGCACGCACTCACAACCAGCGCGAGTGCGAAGAGGGAGCGTCGGAGAGGCATCGCTTGTCCTTGTTGGTTAGCGGTTGGTCGAACCGCCGGGCGTAAGCCGGCGGGTTGTCGTCGTACCCACCGGCTTACGCCGGCGGTTCGACAGCGCACTTATTCCTTCGTCAGCGTCTCATCCAAGTTCAGCAGCACTCGCGCGAGCAGCGTGAACGCGGCCCAGTCCGCGTGCGTGAAGCCGTCCGGCTTCGGGCTGTCCTTCTCGCCGGTGGCGATTTCCGACGGGTTCGCTTCGCCCTCCTCGAACCGCTTGCGGTTCTTGGAGAGCAGCTTCGCCAGCACTTCCAGTTCGTCCGCCGCGGGTTCGCGCGAAACGCAGAGGCGGAAGGCGTACGCCAGGCGCTCGGTGTCGGTCTTCCCGCCTTCGAGAATGGCGCGCTTCGCCAGCCCGCGAGCGCACTCCACGAACACGGTTTCGTTCAGCGCGGTGAGCGCCTGAAGCGGCGTGTTCGTGCGCGTGCGCTTCACGCAACTCGCTTCGCCTATCGGGACGTCGAACACCGTGAGCGCCGGGTACGGCGTGCTGCGACGGCGGAACGTGTACAGCGCCCGGCGGTAGCGATCTTCGCCTTTGGCCTCGTCCCACTCGAACGGGCCGTAGCTCGCGGGCGGCTTGAAGAGGAACTCCGGGGCCGGCGCGAACACGCTCGGGCCACCCACCTTGCGGTTTAGCAACCCGCTCGCGGTGAGCGCGATGTCGCGCACCACTTCGCCCTCCGCGCGGAACCGCGCCCCGCGAGCGAGCAACTTGTTCTCCGGGTCGCGCTCCAACAGCGCCGGCGTCACTTTGGACGCTTGGCGATAGGTGGCGCTGGTCACGATGAGCCGGTGAACGTGCTTGAGGGACCAATCACCTACCCCCCCCTGCCCCCCCTCCCTGAAGGGAAGGGGGGAGACAGAAGAAGACGGCGCACGGTTTTCGCCCGCGAGCGCAGCGAGCGGTCTCTCCCCCTTCCCTTCAGGGAGGGGGGCCGGGGGGGTAGGTTCCATGAACTCGACCGCGAGCCAATCGAGCAACTCGGGATGCGTGGGCTTTTCGCCCTGCGTGCCGAACTCTTCCGGCGTGCCGACCAGCCCGACCCCGAAGTACGACTGCCACACGCGATTCACGATCGCGCGCGCCGTGGTCGGCGATTTCTTGTCCACGATCCACTTTGCCAGCGTGAGCCGCGAACCGTCCGCGCCCTTCGGCAGTTGGTGCAGCACCGCGGGCACGTCGGCTTCCACCTTCGCCCCGGGGCGCAGGAAGTCGCCCCGCTTCAGCAGGCGCGTGTCGCGCGGGTCATCGCGCTTCTCGGCGACGAGGCTCGTGGAACCCACCGGCCACTCGGCCCACAGCTTTTCGATGGCGTCGTGCGTTTCGGCGAAGTCTTTCACGGTGCCGCGCCAGTGCGCGAACACGGTTTGCGCTTGCGCCGGCGACCGCTTCTCGGCGGGAACCGCGAGCGAGGTGCGCACCAAGGGCGGGAGCAGTTCGGCCGGCGGCGCGTCCGCGGTCGCGCTCAACCGGAAGCGGCCGAGGTTGTTGTTCATGTTGTCGTCGCTGTTCCAACCGCCGTGGTTCTGCTTCAGGTTGAAGTGCAGCACCGCCCCCGCGCCGAGTTCCAGCGGCTTCTCCGGCACGAACACCGCGACCCGCGGCACGTTTCGCCGACCGGGGCCGGCGTCGATGCCCCACGCGGTTTCGTCCTTGCCGTCGATGGCGAACTCGACCGGCCCGGTCACGCGGCGGCGGTCGGTCTTGTCGAAGAAGTTGTCTTCGAGCAAGCGCTCCGGGTTGGCGTAGTCGGCGTGCGCCTTGGCGATCTTCACCTTCTCGCGTTTCCCGTTCGCTTCCACTTCGACACCGAATTCGGTGAGCGCGCAGGTGCCCATGAACGAGCGGCCCGGCCCGTTGCACGGCAGGTTCGGGTCGTTCAGCAACTCCAGCCGGAACGCTTTCACGGTCTTCGCGGGTGCCGGCGCGCGGAGCGTCGTGCTGAACTTCGTGGGCGCGTAGCCCTGCGCGAGAATGGAACCGTCCTTCTGCGGAATGTACCGCTGCCCGTTGTCGCCCGCGTTCTCCGCCGCGAGCGCGAGCCACTTCGGTTCCTTCGGCACGCTCGCTTCCCACTTCGCGAGCCGCTTTGCCCAATCCGCGTGTACCTCTTTCAACTTCGCGTCGAGTTCGGTCATGCGCGAACGGAGCGCGTTGACTTTCACAAGTTCCTTCGACGTGTACACGACGCGCTCGGCTTCGTGGTCGTTGTTGAGGAACGCGAACAGTTGGTAATACTCTTCCTGCGAGAACGGGTCGAACTTGTGGTCGTGGCACTGCACGCACGCGACGCTCAGCCCGAGGAACGCTTTGCCGAGGGCGTCCATGCGGTCGAACATCGCGTCCATGCGGAACTGTTCGGGATCGACGCCGCCCTCTTCGTTCAGCATCGACATCCGCAAGAACCCGGTGGCGACGATCTGCTCTTGCGTGGCGTTGGGAAGCTGGTCGCCCGCGAGTTGCTCGATGACGAACTGGTTGAACGGCAGGTCGCGGTTGAGCGCGCCGATGACGTACTCGCGGTACGCCCACACGTTGCGTGCCTTGTCTTTTTCGTAGCCGTCGCTGTCCGCGTAGCGCGCCGCGTCCAGCCACCAGCGCGCCCACTTCTCGCCGTAGTGCGGACTGGCGAGCAACTTCTCCACCAGCAGTTCGTAAGCGTTCTCGCGCTTATCCGAAACGAATTCGTCTACTTCCTTCGGCGACGGCGGCAGGCCGATGAGGTCGAGGTAGAGCCGGCGGCACAGCGTGACGCGGTCCGCTTCCGCGCTCGGCGCGAGCTTCTCGCGCTCCAACCGCCCGCGGACGAAATTGTCGATCGGATTGCGCGTCGGGTACGCGGTCTTCGGAACCGCGGGGCGCACCGGGGCGACGAACGCCCAGTGCGCCTTCGCGTCGGCGGCACCGGTTGGCGCGGGCACACTGACGAGGGCGAAGGGGAGTACGAGTGCGACGAAGCGGAGCGGCATGATTCGCTCGTTGGCGCGGCGGGAGAGTGCGGGCACAATGGCCGCATTGTATCGCACCACCCGCTCCCGTTTCACGCCGGAAGTTGCCATGCGCACCCTCTTCGCACTCGCGCTCGTGTTGGTCGCGCCGGTCGCGCGCGCGGCCGACAAGCCCAACGTGCTGTTCGTCAGTGTGGACGATCTGAACGATTGGGTCGGCCCGCTCGCCGGGCACGCGCAGGTGAAAACGCCGCACCTCGACGCGCTCGCGGCGCGCGGCACGACGTTCACGAACGCGCACTGCCAAGCGCCGCTGTGTAACCCCAGCCGAACGAGCGTGCTCACCGGGCTGCGGCCCGGCACCACCGGCGTGTACGCGCTGCAACCGTGGTTCCGCACTTCGGAGAAACTGAAGGATCACGTCACGCTGTTTCAAGCGTACGCCAACGGCGGCTACGCGACGCTCAGCACCGGGAAGATTTTCCACGGGCCGTATCCGCCGAAGGAGGCGCGCGCTGCGGAGGTCGGCACGTTCGGACCCGGCGGTACGTTTCGCACGCTGCCGAAGGCGAAACTGGTCGAAACGCCCGATCCGATTCGCGCGATGGATTGGGGTGCGTACCCGGAGAAGGACGAAGACTGCTTCGACTACGACATCGCGACGTGGGCGAGCGCGAAGTTGAAGGAGATGCCCAAAGACCCGTGGTTCTTCGCGGTCGGGTTCCAGCACCCGCACGTTCCGTGTTTCGCGCCGCAAAAGTGGTTCGACCTGTACCCCGCGGACAAGCTCAAACTCCCGCCGGTGAAGGCCGACGACCGCGACGACCTCCCGCGATTCGCGTCGTACCTGCACTGGAAACTGCCCGAACCGCGGTTGAAGTGGCTGCAAGACGCGAAGCAGTGGGAACCGCTCGTGCGCTCGTACCTCGCGAGCATCAGCTTCGTAGACGCGCAAATCGGTCGCGTGCTTGCGGCGCTGAAGGACAGCGGGCACGAGAAGAACACGATTGTGGTGCTGTGGAGCGATCACGGTTGGCACTTGGGCGAAAAGGGCATCACCGGGAAGAACACCTTGTGGGAGCGCTCGACGCGGGTGCCGCTGATCTTCGCCGGCCCCGGCGTGAGCGCGAACGCGAAGTGCGACCGCCCGGCCGAACTGCTCGACATGTATCCCACGCTCCTCGACCTGTGCGGCCTCCCTGCGAACGCCACCGTCGAAGGCGTGAGCCTCGTGCCACAGCTAAAAGACGCGAAGGCAGCGCGCGAGCGCCCCGCGATCACCACCCACAACCCCGGCAACCACGCGGTGCGCACCGAGAAGTGGCGGTATATCGTGTACGCGGACGGCAGCGAAGAACTCTACGACCGCGCCGCGGACCCGCACGAATGGACGAACCTTGCGAAAGAACCGAAGTTCGCGGAGGTGAAGAAGGGGTTGGCGAAGTGGGCACCAGCGAAGAGCGCCGCGCCGCTCCCGGGGAGCCAGAGCCGGCTGCTCACCTTCAACAACGGCGTCCCGGTGTGGGAGGGCAAGGCGATTGGTAAGGATGACGCGTTCCCGGAGAAGTGACCGCGTGCGTTTCGCGCGCGCCGCGGCTACAATCCGCCTCGTGTCACTCTCTCCACGAGGTTCCATCACATGATTCGCTCGTTCGCGTGCGCCGCACTCGCGCTGGTGCTGGCGCTCGCGCCGGCCGCAGGCACGCGCGCCGCCGATCCAGCCCCGGAGTTCTTCTTCAAGCCCAACGACCGCGTGCTGTTCCTCGGCGACAGCATCACCGCGCAGTACCAGTATTCGAGCTACATCGAGCTGTACTTGACGACGCGGATGCCGAAGGGCAACTTCACGTTCCTGAACGCGGGCATCGGCGGCGACACCGCGAACGGCGGCGCGAACCGGTTCCAGAACCACGTCCTCGCGGAGAAGCCCACCGCGATCACGATCAATTTCGGCATGAACGACGGCGGGTACGGCAAGTTCAACCCGGCCGGGAACAAGGTGTTCGTCGAGAAGACGAACGCGATGCTGGAAATGGCGAACAAGGCCGGGGTGCGCGTCGCGCTGCTCTCGCCGAACGCGGTGGACCGCCGCAACAAGAGCAACGGCAAAGAGTACGTCGAAACGCAAAAGCAGTTCTACGCACCGCTCAAGGAACTCGCCGCGAAGCACAAAGTGAGCTTCGTGGATCAGTACGCGATCACGCGCGCCGCGACCGACCGCATGGAGCAAGACGACCCGATGGCGAAGAAGGCGGTGCCGTACTACGACGGGTTCCACACCTCGCCGCCCGGCGGCATGCTGATGGCGCACGCGATCCTCACCGGGTTGCACGCCCCGGCGCTCGTGAGCGACGTGACCGTTGATGTGTCGAACGCGAAGGCCGACACCAAAGGTTGCAAGGTGGACAAGGTTTTGGTCGAAGCGAACCAGACAGTTGTCTTCACACGCACCGACGACGCGCTACCGATGCCGATTCAGAAAGACTGGCTCTCGATGTTGCCGTACACGAACGAGCTGAAAGACCTGAACTGGTACGGCCTCACGATGAAGGGCCTGAAGGACGGCAACTACACGGTGAGCATCGACGGCAAGGACGTGGGCAAGTTCTCTGCGAAGGAGTTGGCCGCGGGCGTGAACCTCGGCACCGTGACGACCGGCCCGGTGTGGGAGCAGGGCAACAAGGTGCTGCAAGCGATCAACGCGAAGAACGCGCTGGTGAGCCAACGGTTCTTCGGCGTGGTGATGTTCAACGCCCCGGAGTGGCTGTCGGACGTGGCCGCCGAGCGCAAACCGGCGGAGTTGAAGAAGCGGATGGAGAAGATCGACGCGGCGCAGGCCGAGGTGTACAAGCTGGCGCAACCAGTGGCGCGTACGTTTGCGATCAAACCGGAGTAAACCGCCTCGCGGCGCGGGCACCCGCTTCGCGCGCCGCTACCAACACTGCAAGCGCGTCCACTCGCTGGTAGAACTCTTCGGCGCGAACCCGCGGCGCGGTTCGCCCGTCTCTTGAGTTCCCCACACCCGCGAGGACAGCATGGTGACCCGTCTCCCGGTTCGCAACGAGTTCGGCTACCAGTGGATGATTACCGGGCCGAACACGTTCCAAGCGTGCGGCCGGACCACCGATGGGCTGCCCGCCGGCGCGTACTCCGTCAGCCTCGATAGCTGCGGCCGGCCCGTGTTCCAACTGCGCGACATTCAGGCCGACGAACTGATCCACTTCACCGACAGCCTGCCGGCTACGGTCCAAAACGAGATCAAGCAGTTCTGGAACGTCGGCGACCGGTTCGCCCGGTACGGGTTCCTGCACCGCCGCGGGTACCTGCTGTACGGCAAGCAGGGGTGCGGCAAGTCGTCGCTGGTGAACCAGATCATCGCGGACGTGGTCGCCGACGGGCACGTCGCGTTCTACTGCCAGTACCCGCGGGCGTTCATCGAGTGCATGCGCAAGTTCCGCGACGTGGAACCGCAGCGCCCGATGGTGTGCGTGTTCGAGGACATCGACGCCATCATTCAGCACTACGGCGACTCCGATCTGCTGCAGTGGCTCGACGGCAACCACCAAGTGGACAAAGCGGTGAACATCGCCACCACGAACTACCCCGAAAAGCTGGACCGGCGCATCATCTCGCGCCCGCGGCGGTTCGACCGCATCCTGCGCATCGACGCCCCGGACGCGCGCATGCGCGAAGCCTACATCGCCCGCAAGGTGCCGGAACTGACCGGGCCGGAACTGGCGAAGTGGGTCGAACTGAGTAGCGACCTGCCGTTCGCGGCGCTCGCGGAGCTGGTCATCAGCGTGTGCTGCATGGGGAACGAACTGGAAGAGGCGGCGAAGTTGCTGCGCTCCATCGACGCGCACAACCCGTCGAGCGTCGAGTTCGCCAACAGCGCCCCGGAGAACGACGGCGCGCGCGAAGAAGACGAGGAGTACGAAGACCAGAACGCCTAATTCTTGTAGGTCGCGGTTGAGCGGCGCTTCGCCGCGAAGCCCGACAGCGAGCCAGCAATGCGAGAAACGCTTGCGCGCTTTGTACGCTCCAAAGACGTAAGCGATTTCACGAATCGCTTCTCGCCGTCGGGCCTCGCGGTGAAGCGCCGCTCGACCGCGACCTACCAATCACTTCACGGCGCGGGGCGGTTGCACGCCGTCCGGTGTCACCACGCCCACGAACACCGCGGCGCTCGGCGCGCCCGCGAGCAGCGGCTTGAGGGCGACCGCGGTCAGGTCGTGCGAATCGGTCAGCACCAGAATCACGTCCGGCCGGTACGCCGCGGCGGCGCGGACCGCGGCGCGGTGGTCGCTCTTGCCGCGCGGTTCGAGCGCGGCGAGTTTCTGCGCGGCGCTCCGCACGTTCGCTTCGCTCATCGGCAGCGCGGTGCCGGCGGAGGCGAGCAGCGGTGTCGGTTGCGCCGCGTACGCGATCACCTGAAACCGCGCGCCGGCGGGTTGCGCGTTCAGCGTGGCAACGAGCTGCGCGCGGGCCGCGTCGAACATCCCGTTCGCGCCCATACTCCCGGACGAATCCAGCACATACACCACGGTCTGATTCGCGTTCAGCGCGCCGTGAATCGGCGGCGCGCCCTTCGCGCCGGCGGTGCCGGTAGCGGCCGCGGCCGGCTTCACGTTCGCGTCGGCGGGCGGGTTCGCGGAGCCGGGCGTTGCGGGCACTTCGGTGACGGCCCCGCCGACCGGTTCGGCGCTCGCGGGCCTGCGCATCAGCGCGAGCAGTTCCGGCGGCAACGCGTGCGGCACGTTCGGTGCGACCGGGCCGCGCGGCAGGTGCGCCGCGGGTTCGGGGCTCGGCGCGGCTTGTGTTTGGGACGGCGCGGGCGCTTGGACTTCGATACCGGTATCGGTATCGGCGAGCGCCATCCGCACTTCTGGTTCGGCGGTGGTGCGGATGCCGGGCGCGGCGGGGGCCGGTGCGCGATCGGAGTGGAACAGCGCGACGAGCGCGCCGGCCGCGACCGCGTGCGACACGGCACTGACCCACAGCGCGCGGCGGAACCCGGAGCGCGATTTCATGTCGCGCTGCATACCGGCGGCCCGCGAAAAAGGGAAGCGCGAAAGCGCTCTCTTTGTTAAGCTGGGCAGCTCCGGTTCGTCTGAGGCGCGGCGCGATTCGTCTTATCGTG
The DNA here is from genome assembly GCA_022843445.1 of Gemmata sp. GTDB lineage: Bacteria > Planctomycetota > Planctomycetia > Gemmatales > Gemmataceae > Gemmata. Next base: position 5,896 of record JALHNS010000030.1, on the reverse strand, counting down.
GCACGACGCTCCGCGTCGTGGAAACTCGCCCGACACGAATCGCTCCGGGCGCGCACGAATGCGACGCGGAGCGTCGCACCACGATAACACGAACCGCACGATCACTCGAGCAGCGGGAGGTGAACCGCGATGCCGCCACCGGGCTACGAGCCGTTTTTGAGCGCGATCTGCGAGCGCCCGGAAGAGGACACCGCGCGCCTCGTGTACGCCGATTGGCTCGACGAGCACGGCGACCACGAGCGCGCGGAGTTCGTGCGCCTTCAGGTGGCGCTCGCGCCGTACCCGCGGCAGTACAACGTGGACCACTTCCGCGCCGAAGCGCTCCTGAAAGCGCACGGGAAGGCGTGGTTCGCGGAGTTGCCCGTGCTGCGCGGCGTGCAGTGGATGGACGAGTTCCGTCGCGGGTTCGTGCCGGGCGCGCGACTGAGCGCGAAGCTACTGCCCAAGCACCGCAAGGCGCTGTTCGCGGCCACACCGGTTCAGGTACTCACGCTCGACAACGCGACCGAGCGCGAACTGGTGAAGGCGCTCGTGCTCACGGAACTGAACCGACTCACGGAACTGTACCTGCCGTTCTGCCAAGTTCCCTTGGGGCAACTGACGTTGCTCGCGGAGTGCCCCAACCTGCGGCGATTGCGCACACTCGGCTTGCGCAGCCGCGCCGGCCGGCTCGACAACCCGCACCTGACGCTTTCCGAAGCGAAAGCGCTGGCGCAGTCGCCGCACCTGCCCGAATTGCGCGAAGTGTACTGCTCCGGTGCGCTCCCAGAAGCGGCCATCGAATTGCTGCGCGCCCGGTTCGAGACTGTGCGGCATCTGGGGACTATTCGCGGCTAACGAGGTCCGCTTCGCGCGCGCCGTCGGGCGCGAGCCACCACGCCCGCACTTCCGGTTCCGGCCCCGCGAGGCTCACGATGACGTGCGCCACCGTTTCGCCGTAAGTGTTTTCGGCGCGGTCGCGCGCGCTCGGCTTCGGCGGCGACGCGGGGTGCGAGTGGTAGATCGCTAGCAGTTCCAACCCGCGCTCGCGCATGTCGCGGAAGGCGCGCAGCATGTCGCGCGGGTTCGTGGCGTAGGCGGTCGCGCTCGCCGCGTCGTTGCCCACCTCGTACCGCGTTTCGGCGCGCGCGGTGCCGCCGGCGACGCGCCCCGCGAGCAGCCCGCAGCACTCCACAGGCGCGCACGTTCGCGCGTGCGCGATCAGTTCGGCGAGCAGCGCAGCGGGCACGATGAGCACTTGAAACGGCGGCATGGTGTCACACTGTAGCGATTCCGCCCACGGTAGCGGTTCGCGCGGTCGGGCAACCCTGATGCGCAGGAACCGCGCGCACACGCGGCCCGCGCGCTTGCCCCGCGGGGCCGCACCGAACACATTAAAGTTCGGCACCAGTCGCGGCCGGGGGCGGTATGGTTCGAACGATCGGCGAGCGGGTGTGGGACGTGCCCGCGGAACGGTTCGTGGACGTGTGGAACACCTCGGATTCGCTGGACGCGGTCGCGGCCCGGTTGCGGGAGTTGGCCGGCGGCGCGGTGCCGCGCTGGTCGGTAATGGCCCGCGCCGCGGCCCTGCGCAAAGACGGGCACGAGCTGAAGCCTCTCCCGTCGCGCTAAATCTTCACTTCGCACAGCGCGCGGGCGCAAATTTGGCGCTCCGGCGAGCGTAGTTCCTCTAACTGTGCTAGCCGCGGCGCGATTGGCGCGGCAAACTTTACCGCGCCGCGACACCCGGCACGCGAATTGCGCGGGTATAATTGGGTGAGCGAACCCGCGCCCCGTGAACCCGAGGGCCGCGGGACGCATCCAATTAAAGTGCCGGGCCGCAATACGCGCCCCGAACTGTCGTCGCACGCACCGCGCGCCCGGAACCGCGCGGCCCTGCAATCCCTACGCACACACGACCCGTGCGCCCGCGAACGGGCCGCAGAACACGAAGCCACACAACGCCTTACGGTCGGGCTGGTGCCGGCCGGGAGCGCACGGATATGAACCGAATGCCCGACAACACGAATCGCCGCCCGGAAGACGAGCGCGACGAGCGCGAAGACCTCGACACCGAATCGGCCGATCTGGACGAGGACGAGGACGACGAGGACGACACGCTCCTCGAACCGGCCGAGCACGCCGAGCACTCCGGCGGCGCGGACGACGCGCTGGGCCTGTACCTGCGGCAGATGGGGGCCATCCCGCTGCTGTCGCGGGACAAGGAAATCGCGCTGGCGCGGAAACTCGAACACCGCCGCGACCGGTTCCGGCAAGCCGCGCTGCTGTGCCCCCGCGTGCTCGCGCGCGTTTTGGAGAAGTTCGAGCAGATCGCCGCCGGCGGCGCGCCGGTCGATCCGCACATCGACGCGTACTCGTCGGCCGCCCTGCGGCTGTCGCGCGCACAAATTCTGGCGCGGCTCGGCCCGGACCTGCCCACGCTCCGCTCGCTGCTCGACCAAGACGCCGACGTGTTCGCGCAGGGCGCGCGCGACGAGTTCCGCGGCGGGCACCGCACGTGGCAGCGGGACCGCTTCACCCGGCTCGCGAAGTGCCGCAAGCTCGCCGCGGAACTGTCGCCCCGCACCGAACTGCTGGAGCGCTGGACCGACGAACTGAACGACCTCGCCGACGAACTGAGGCACCTGAGCATCGCGTTCGCCGCCGCGACCGGCCCCGCGGACAAGGCCAAGCACGAAAAGGCGCTCCGCGCCGCCGAGTGCAAGGCCCGCATGACCGCCGACGAACTCGCGGCACTGGTGCGCGTGCTGCGCAAGCGCCGCGCCGCGTACCAAGCCGTGCGCAAGGAACTGGCCGAAGCCAACCTGCGCCTCGTGGTGAGCATCGCCAAGAACTACCGCAACCGCGGGCTGCCGTTCGGCGACCTCATTCAAGAGGGCAACCGCGGCCTCATGCGGGCGGTCGACAAGTACGAGTGGCGGCTGGAGTTCAAGTTCGGCACCTACGCGACGTGGTGGGTGCGGCAGGGCATCACGCGCGCGCTGCACGACAACGCCCGCACCGTGCGCGTGCCGTGCCACCAGATCAGCCTGATGGCGAAGGCCGAAAAGCTGCGCGGCGAACTGACCGCCGCCACCGGCCGCGAGCCGACCAACGAGGAACTCGCGGACGCGCTCGACGTGAAGGTGGAAGACGTGCGCAGCCTGCGCGTGGTGGGCCGCGCCCCGGTGAGCCTGAACGACGCCGTCGGCGGCGACGGCGAGCGCGCCCTCGAGGAGTTCCTGAGCGACGCGCACGCGGTCAGCCCCGGCGACGACGCGGACTTCAGCCTGCTGCGCGAGCGCCTCACCGAGGTGCTGCGGAGCCTCGCGCCGCGCGAGCGCGAGGTGATCGAACTGCGGTACGGACTGAAAGACGGCACGCCCCGCACGCTCGACGAAGTGGCCCGGCAGTACGGCATCACCCGCGAGCGCATCCGCCAGATCGAGGCCCGCGGGCTGCTGAAACTGCGCCAGCCGAACCGCGCCGAGCGGCTCGAAGAGTTCGCCGACGAGGAAGAGTAACGGGGCGGCGGGCCGGGCCGAGAACGAAACCCGGTCGCGCTTCGACCCGCTCGACCGACCCGAGCGCGGCCCGCGCGCCCTTCACGTCCGGCCGCACACGTCCCAACTCCCGCGCTTGAACCGCGGCCCGCGCGCGGCGACAATCCCCCTACCCACTTCACCAGAGGACGCCCGCCGTGCGCCACATCGCTTTGCTCGTGCCCGTCGCGCTCGCGGTCGCCGTCGGCGGTTGCGGCGGTGCCGGCGGGTTGTTCGACCCGTTTCGCTCGGACGAAGCCCGAATCACCGCGAACAACCTGAAACAAATCGGGCTGGCGCTGCACAACTACCACGACAACTACGGGCACTTGCCGACCTACGGCACTCTCGCGCCCGCCGAGCCGACGCAGTCGCTGTTGAGTTGGCGCGTCGCCATCTTGCCGCACATCGAGCACGCCGCTCTGTACAAGCAGTTCAAGCACGACGAACCGTGGGACAGCGAGCACAACAAGAAACTCATCCCGCTGATGCCCACACAGTTCAAGTCCGTGGCGAAGGAGGCGCCGGAGGGCCACACCTACTGGCAGCAACTGGTCGGCCCCGGCGGGATGCGGCACCGGCAGCGGTGGAAGTTCGTTCAAATGACGGACGGCACCTCGAACACCGCCGCGGTGGTGGAAGCCGCCGAAGCGGTGCCGTGGACGAAGCCCGCGGACGTGGAAGTGCCGAAGGAGTTCGCGCCCGGCGCGCTGCGCGCCAAGTTCGCCGGCCAATTCAAGGGCGGGTTCTTCGTGCTGCTGTGGGACGGCTCCGTAACCGTCGCGCGCGAGGACGCCGACGAACCCACTCTGAAGGCGCTCTTTTGCCCGGTCGACGGCAACATCGTCAACCACGAACTGTGGCAGCGGTTCGGGCGCTGAACCGCGGGCGGCGCTCCGCGATTCGCGCCGCTCGACCGTTGACAATTTTTGAACGAAAGTATACTATCTAATTAGTGGCGCGAACGCGCGTTCACTGGAGGGGTTTTCGTGCGCGCCCGCGAAGTCGAACGGCGCGGCGCGCACGCGTGTGAACGGCCCCGTTGCAAACCGAGAACCGACTTCACACTCTGACCGCGACGGCTTCGGGCCGAATCGCGGTATCGGTGTTTGAACGGGCCGAACTCGGTTTCGCGCCCCGAATTGCGCATTTCGCTTGAAATTCGGGTCCGGTCGCGGGCACCGTATTCGCGCTTGCACCCGGCGAAACCGGCGGTATAAGCCGCGCGACCCAACTGTTCGCTCAGTTCAACAGCGCGGCCCGCCCGAACGCGCGCGGCGGCGCTCAACTCGCGGCCCGCGGCGGCCGATACCGGCACACAGTCTCGCCGGCCGCGCCCGCTTTCGGAGAGTGCCATGCACCCGCTCTCACCGCTCGTCCCGCACGCCGACGGCGTAACCCCGAACTGGGAACTGCTGCGCCGTATCGGTTGGTCGGTGGCGAGCATCAGCGGCGCGTATTGTGTAGCGTGGCGCGGGCGCGACGAAGTGGTGTTCGAGTGGCGCGGCGACGGCTGGCACCGCGTCGGCGGCCGGGGGGCCGTTCACGACCTGTGAGCCGAATCCCCTTGACCGCGAGCCGCGGCGCGCTGTATTCTAAAGCCCGTCCGTTCATCTCTCCCCCGCGGCTCGAGCTCGCACCGGGCCGAAGTGAGAACGCACATGCAACCCGACGCCCGCGACCGCACCGCACCCGAATCGTACGCGACGTTCTGGGAGCCGCGGCCCGCGCCGGGCGCGCCGCCCGCGAACCCGGGACCGAGCTCCGACGCCTACACCCAGTTCGCGGACGTGGCCGACGGCGCGCCCGCCGGCCGCGCCTGAGCGCCCCGTGTCCGACCGCTTCTACACGCCCGACGCGCTCGGGCCGGGCGAGTACGCGCTCACCGGCCCGGACGCGCACCACCTCGCCGCCGTGCGCCGCTTCGCGCCCGGTGAGCGCGTTACACTCTTCAACGGCGACGGCAACGACTACCCTGCCGAAGTTCTGAGCGCGGGCAAGAAGTCCGTTTCGCTCCTCGTGTCGGCACCGGTCGCGGCGAACCGCGAACTGCCGTTCCCGCTCGTCGTGTGCGCGGCGCTGCCGAAGGGCGACCGCGGCGACTTCCTCATCGAGAAGCTGACCGAACTCGGCGCGACGCGGTTCGTGCCGCTGCTCACGGCGCGCGCCGTGGTGCAACCGAAGGCGAGTGCCGTGGAGAAATTCACGCGCGCCGTGATCGAAGCGAGCAAGCAGTGCGGGCGCAACGTGCTCATGGCCGTGGACCCGCCACAGAAGTGGGACGCGGTGGCGGCGCGCACCGACCTGCCCGCGGCGCGGTTCGTGCTACACACCGGCCCGGCGCTTCCGGCTCTCGCCGCGGGCGGCGGGTGCGC
>JALHNS010000029.1 GCA_022843445.1 Gemmata sp. | reverse complement strand
CGCGCGCGCCGACGCCGCGGTGAGCGCCGACCCGCTCGCGGGGTTCACCACGCTCGTCGCACTGGAAATCGAAGGCGATTTCGTGAATGGTGCCTCCTGTGGCGATAGCGCCGCGGTCGCGGTGTGGGGCGACGGCCTCATTCGGTTGCTCACCGCGGCGCAGCACAAGAACCCGCCGGTCGGCAGCGGTGAGGCGTCGCTCGTGCCGTTTGAATTGCAACTCGCGCGCCCTTGGAAACTGTTGCTGCTTTCGGACGGCGTGTGGAAGTACGCGAGTTGGGAGCGCGTGTGGAAGAGCGTCGCGAAGCTGAGCGGCGACGAACTGCTCGAAGACCTTCAGCGCGCCGTGCTCCTCCCCGCGACGGGCGAATTCCAAGACGACTTCACCGCGGTGCTTCTGCAAGGGGGAACGGAATGAGCGCCCGCATCTCGCTGACCGTGCTCGCCGCGCCGGACGTGCCGCAACCGCCGCCCGCGAAAAACATCGACGTGCTCTCGTACCGGCCGTGCGATCAGCAGTGCCGACAGTGCTCGTATGTGGAACCGGACGCGGACCCGGAGGGGCCCCGCGGCTCCGCGGAGGAAGTCGCGTTCCTGCGGCGGCTCCGCGCGAGCTACCCCGAAGCGACCATGTTCCTCTACCCGCGCGACATAGTGACCGCGAAGCCGCTGCTCCCGGTGATGCAGGAAGTGCGGCAACCGGAAACGCTCACGAACGGGCACCGCCTCACGCCCGCACTCGTAGACGAGCTCCTCGCGCACGGGCTGAAACAGGTGCAGATTACGCTGTTCGGGACCGCGACCGAGCAAGAGTTTTACAACCGCAACACCGCCGACGAGTACGAGCGCATCAAGGCGAACGTGCGGCTTTGCGCGGACCGCGGGCTGCGGGTGCAGATCAACAACGTGCTCGCCCGCGACACGATGCACTCGATGGAAGCCGTGTGCGACGCCGCAGTCGCGTGCGGCGCGCACCGCGTGCGGTTTCTGCGGCTCGTGCCCACCGGCGACGCGGGTCACCTGCCCAAAGACCTGCTGCTCACGTGGGACGACCTCGTGGGCGTCGTGATCCCGACGTTCGAGCGCCTGAAGGCGAAGTACGGGCCGCGCCTGTACCTCGCCTTCGGGGTGAACTTCGGCCCCAACTTCCACGGCAAAACGGTGGCACAGGCGCGCGACAAGATCGTGCGCCGCAACACCGGCGTGCAACCGGAAGACCAGTTCTGCCCGGCGGTAGGCGGCGAATACTGGAACGTGTCCACGCAGTCGGGCAACGTTCACTGGTGCTTCATGAACGTGGTGGACGAAAACCAGCGCATCGGGAAAGTGGACTGGGATACCGGGCGCGTGACGATCGACCGCCCGGTGGATCTGTCGCGCGAAACGCTGCGCCGGCGGCTCGGCGGGGCGTGCGCGGCCGAAGCGTGCGCGTATCAAGAAGTGTGCTTCGGCGGGTGCCGCACGACCGCGCAACTGTTCGCCACCGGCACCGCGGAGGAGCGCCTGTACGCCGGGATGGATATGTGCCTCACGCCCGCCTACGCGCGCTACGCCGCGGCCCGCGCGGCCGAAAGCGAGTGACGATGTACCGCATCACGGAGTGCCTGTCGGTCGGCCCGTTCGCGCTCCCGGAGCGCGCGGAGAAGCTGCGCGCGATGGGCGTCACGCACGTTCTAAACGTGTCCGATGTTCAGAATCAGATTTCGTCGGCCGACGGCTTCGCGGAAGTCGCCGAAGTGCCGATGAGTGATTCCCGGCGACTCTCGGCGTTCAAACTCGCGTTCGCGCTCGACACGCTGCACCGGCTCGTCTCGGCCCCGGGCGCGCACGTGTACGTTCATTGCGTGATGGGCCAACTGCGCTCGCCGACGATCTTGTGGCTGTACCTTGTGGCGCTGGGCATCCCGCCGAACGACGCGCGCGAGTGGATCGAACTGCGCTCGCCGGACGCGGTCGCCGGTCACTACCGGATGGTCGATACGGAGCACGTGTTGTTCGCGCAGAAGCACGGCCTCGCGCTCTTCTTCCCGCACCCGCGACCGGAAGTGATCGTCCCGTTCCCGCTACCGGATTCTGAGGAATGAACACCCCGTTTGCGTACCTGAACGGTGCGTTCGTGCCGTTCGCCGAGGCCGCGCTGCCGCTCCACGACGCCGGGTTCGTTTCTGGGGCCACGGTCGTGGACAACGCGCGCACGTTCCGCCACCAACTGTTCCGCTGGCCCGATCACCTCGCGCGGTTCCGCCGCGACTGCGCCGATTGCTACGTTCCACTGAGCGCGAGTGACAGCGAGCTGACACGCGCCGCGAACGAACTCGTCGCGCACAACGCGAAACTGCTCCCCGCGGGCGGCGAGTTACAACTGGTCACGTTCGCCACACCGGGCGCGATTGGCTTCTACACCGGGAGCGACAACGGGCCGCCGACGCTCGGCATGGTGACGTACCCGCTGCCGGTCGCGCGGTACCGGCGGTTCTTCACCGAAGGCGTGACGCTCGCCGTCGCCGGGATGCAGAGCAACGCGCCGCACGACCTGCTGCCGCCGCGCGTGAAGCACCGCAGCCGACTGTTCTGGCACGTCGCGGCGCACGCGCTCCGCGACCCGAACTCGTATTTGCACTGGAAACTCGACCCGCCGGCGAGCGATTCCACCGTGGTGCCGGTGGTGATGAACGGCGGTGCGGCCGACACCGCGATTGCATCCGTGCTCCTCGTGGCGGGCGACAGGGTGCTCGCGCAGAACGCCGATGCCGTGCAGGACAGCATTTCGGTGAAGGTGATCGAAGAGTTGTGCGGCCCGTTGTGGCTGAAGTTCGAGCGCGCGCCGCTGGACATGCGGTGCTTCTTCGGCCCGCCGCAACCGGGCGACGAGAAAGGGATCGGTACGCGGGTGTCGGAAGTGCTGCTCGCGGGCACCGGGTTCTGCGTGGCGGGGGTGCGCCGGTTCGGCGCGCGCGACCGGCACCGCGACTACGCGTGGCCCGGCCCGGTGTGCGCGAAGCTGCTCCGCGCGTGGAGCGAACTCGTCGGCGTGGACATCGCCGCGCAGTTCGCGAGCGGGCTGTAACGCGCTCTTCGCGCACGGCGCGCGCCGGCGTACCATAGGTGCACACCCTTTCGCACACCGGAGGCCGACCTCGTGAGCGCAACCCCGCCGCCCGAAACGCACCGCTTCCGCGCCCGGTTCCCACGCGCCGGCGCGCTCGTGTGCGCGCTCGCGCTCGTCGCCGGGTGCGGCGCGCCCGGCGCGCCGGGCGCCCGGGCCGACGAGAAACAGAAGGGCGACGAGAAGAAAGCCGACGAGAAAAAAGACAACCCGCCCGAAAAGAAGAAGGTCGCCGCGCCCGAACTCGAGGGCGGCGTCGCGTGGCTCAACACCGCGAAGCCGCTCTCCATCAAGAAGGACCTGAAGGGCAAGGTCGTCATCTTGGACTTCTGGACGCTGTGCTGCATCAACTGCATCCACATCATGCCGGACCTCGCGAAGCTCGAAAAGAAGTACGCGAACGAACTCGTCGTCATCGGCGTTCACAGCGCGAAGTTCGACAGCGAGAAAATCACCTCGAACATTCGCAAGGCCGTGCTGCGTTACCAAATCGAGCACCCGGTGGTGAACGACGCGGACCACGCCATCTGGGACCGCTACGAAGTGGACGCGTGGCCGACGCTCGTGGTGATCGACCCCGAAGGGAACCTCGTGGGGTACACTACCGGCGAGGGCAACTACGATCTGCTCGACACGGTCGTGGGCAAACTCGTGAAGGAGCACAAGGAGAAGAAGACGCTGAACGAAACGCCGCTCCGGTTCGACCTCGCGCGCGACCGCGAGAGCGGCGACACGCCGCTGTACTTCCCCGGTAAGGTGGTCGCGGACGAAGCCGGCAAGCGCCTCTTCATCGCCGACAGCACCCACCACCGGCTCGTCGTCACGGACCTCGACGGCAACAAGTTGCACGTGATCGGCACCGGGCAACCGGGCAAAGTCGACGGCGCGTTCGACAAGGCGCAGTTCGACGACCCGCAGGGCATGGCCGTTCGCGGCGACACGCTCTATGTGGCCGACCGCAAGAACCACCTCGTGCGCGCCGTGGACTTGAAAGCGAAGACGGTGAGCACGGTCGCGGGCAGCGGCGAACAGGACCACGAACCGGACAACCGGCGGCTGCTCATTCCGCAACCGGCGCTGGAAATCGGCCTGAACAGCCCGTGGGACGTGCTGCTCGAAGGCGACACGCTCTTCGTAGCGATGGCCGGGCACCACCAACTGTGGGCGCTCGATCTGAAGGCGAAGAAGATCGGGCCGTTCTCCGGCAGCGGCCGCGAAACGCTGGTGGACGGCACCCACCGCCAAGCCGCGTACGCGCAACCGAGCGGCCTCGCATCCGACGGCAAGTTCCTGTACGTCGCGGACAGTGAGACGAGTTCCATTCGCAAGGTTTCGCTCGCGGCCGACGGGCGCGTCGAAACGCTAGTGGGCCGGCACCTGTTCGTGTTCGGCGACGTAGACGGGCCGGGCCGCGGGCCGGAGCCGAAGAACCCGGCACCGATGATTCCGGGGTTGCGCCCGGACTTCCCCGAGGGCGAGGCGCGCATTCAGCACGCGCTCGGGGTGGCGCTCGCGGGCGGCAAGTTGTACGTGGCCGACACCTACAACAGCAAAATCAAGGTGTACGACCCGAAGACCGGCGAGCTGAAGACCTTTGTGAGCGGGCGGCCGCTCGGTGCGTTCGGCCCACAGGTGTTCAACGAACCGGCCGGTATCAGCCACGCGAACGGCAAGCTGTACGTCGCGGACACGAACGCGCACCGCGTGCGCGTGATCGATCTGAGCACGAAAGCGGTGAGCACGCTGGCGCTGAAGGGCGTGGAACCGCCGGCCCCGCCGCCGATGCTGGCACCGAAGAAGTGATGGCGAACGGCCGGCGGAAACCGGCCGCCTCTTGAGATCGTGGCACAGGCTTTCCAGCCTGTGCCGGTTCACATCTCGAACTCGCACGGCACAGGCTGGAAAGCCTGTGCCACCAAGGGCGAAGTCACTTCCGCGGCAGCAGTTCCGGCAGGTTCGCCACGCGCATCGCGGTGATCGTCATCACCTGCGCGCCCTGAATCAGGTTCGGCTCCTTCGCTTTGTCGAAGGTGTCGCTCTGGGTGTGGTGCGTCAGCCGGTACTCGTCCACGTCTTGGTTGCACGCGAACCCGGGCACGCCCGCGAGGTGGAACGGCCAGTGGTCCGTGCCGCCGCCGATGCCGCCCATCGTGAGACCCTTCCAGCCCTCCAAATCCTTGAGCGATTCGAGTTCCTTCTCCATGATCGGCTTCAGCACGGTGCGCCCTTGGAGGCCGAACCCGTTCACCTTCCCGGTGCCGGTGTCGTGAACGATCGCGAGCGAGTGCTTCGGCAGATCGTCCTTGTACTTCTCGACGTACTTGCGCGACCCCCACAGCCCCTGCTCTTCACCCGTGAACAGGCAGAAGCGGATCGTGCGTTTCGGGCCGTTCCCGGCCTTCGCCATCGCCGCGACGACGCGCGCCGTTTCGAGTACCACGCAACTGCCGGTGCCGTTGTCGGTGGTGCCGCTGCCCAGTTCCCACGAGTCCAAGTGCGCGCCGACCACGACGATTTCGTCCGGCTTCTCGCTGCCGCGCACTTCGCCGATCGTGTTGTACACGGTGATCGGGCCGGGCACGAACTTATTGCTGATGTCCGTTTCGACGCGCGTCTTCGCGCCCTCGCGCGACGCGAGCCGGTACAGCAGCGCGTAGTGCTCGTGCGCCATGTACACGCGCGCGATGCCCTCTTCCGCGGCGGCGCGGTCGCCGCTGCGGCTCCACCCGCCGGTGGTGACGAGCAGCCCGTGCGGCTTACCGGAATCGGACACCACACACGCCGCGCCTTCCGCCTTCAGGAAGTCGTTCAGCTCGGTTTGGAAGCCGAAGAAATCGCCGCCCTTCTTCGGTTGCTCCTTCGGCTGCTCTTTGGGTTGCTCCTTCGGTTGTTCTTTAGCGTCCTTCGGCGGTTGCGCGGCGACGAATTCCGCTTCGTCGATCTTCACGCCCTTCTTCGGCTCCGCGTCCTTCTTGGGTTCGTCCTTCTTGGGTTCGTCCTTCTTGGGTTCGTCCTTCTTGGTCTCGGGGCGCTGGCCGAGGTAGCTCAGATCGCTAATCGGCGCGACCTTCGAGGGCGGGCTGCGCAGGATCACCGCGTTCTTGAGCTTGCCCTTGTAGCCCTCCAAATCTTTCTTCGTGCGCGCGGTGAGAATCACGACGTCGCCGGTCACTTTGCCCTTCGTGCCCGGTGCCCAACCGGCGGAGGCGATGAGTAGCGGCAGGTTCGTGTTCGGTTCCACGATCTTCATGTGCGCGTGGCCGCGCTCCCAGCCGTAGGGAATCTCCCACGGTTCGAGGCGCACGTTCGTGAGGCCGTAGGCCTTCATCTTCTCGGCGGTCCACTTGTTCGCGCGCTCGAGCGCCGCGGACCCGGTGAGCCGCCCGCCGATGGTGTCCGAGAGGTACTGCAGGTTCTTCATGATCTCGCTCTTCGCCTTGATCTCGGCGAGGAGCGCGCGGTCGAGGTCCGCGGGCGTCATCTTGGTGGCGGGGTCGGCCGCGGGCGCGAGGCCGAGCAACAGCGCGCCGAGCAACAGCGCGAACGAGGCGCGGGGCAGCATAACGGGAAACTCCGGGTGCGAGTGAAGGACGCGCGAAGAGGAAGGGGTATTGTGCGCGGCCGCGCGGCGCGAAACAATGGGCTACCACTTCGGAGGACGGCACGTGCTGGCACTTCTCATCGGCGCTTCATGCGCGGTCGCGGCCCCGGTTCCCAAGATGGACGAGGCTGACAAGGCACTGCGCGCGAAGGCGGACGCGGCGCGCCTGAAGATGGTGAAGTTCCTCAAAGACAGCATTGGCAAAGACGGCACTTGGGAAGACAGCGTGCGCGACCACAGCACCGGCTTCAAGGGCGGCACGACGGCGCTCGTGGTGTTCGCGCTGCTCGACGCCGGCGTGCCGCCCGATGACAAGGGGTTCGAGAAGGCGCTGCCGTTCCTCGTGAAGTTGGAGCGCGAGCGTACCTACTGCGTGAGCCTCGCCACGCAAGCGCTCGCGCGCGCCGACGCGAAGATGTACGCCAAAGAAATTCAGGCGAACGCCGATTGGCTGATGAAGAAGGCGATCACCAAGAACGGGAAGTTGGCCGGCTGGTCGTACCCGGTTGAAGATGTGCCAAGCCCCGACGGCTCGAACACGCACTTCGCGCTCGCGGCGCTACATGCGGCGCACACCGCGGGCGCGAAGGTTGACCGCGAGGTGTGGGGGCGCGTCCGCGAACTGTACGCGCGAACGCAACTCCGCGACGGCGGTTGGAGCTACATCAACGGAGGCGAATTCGGTCGCTGGGGTTCCGCGAGTATGACCGTCTGCGGCACGCTGGCGCTGGCGCTCGCCGACAAGCACGACAAGCCCGCGGAGCCTACACCGGCGTTCACGAAGGGCATGGCCGCATTTCTGCGGGTAAAAGAGGTGGGCGGTAAGAACGAAGGGTGCGCGCTGTTCACGCAGGCCGAGTTGGGCCGCGCGCTGGGAACCGCGGAATTCAAGCACGAGAAGCAAGCGCGCGCGTGGTACCGCGAGAGTGCGGAGCGCGCGTTCGAAGCGCAAGCGGAAGACGGCTCGGTGAAGTTCGGGGAGGGGCTTGGCACCGGGCCGGTGACGGACACCGCGTTCGCGCTGTTCGCGCTCGGCCCGCCCGTGCGCTAGCGGCACGAGACGGGAAACGGATTGGGATGAAGCGTTTTCGCCCTGAAGGGGCGCGCGTCCTCAGCCCCGGCCATCGGCCGGGGACCAGCGGCGCGCGAATGCGTCCTGAAGGGACGCTCTTCCGAAGCGCGTCCCTTCAGCAACCACCCCGGCCGGTGGCCGGGGCTGAGGACGCGCGCCCCTTCAGGGCGAAAACCAAAACGCGCGTCCCTGCTCTGCTACTTCTTCGGCGCGACCACGAGCGCGAACGAATCGCTGTGGCCGCCGCTCTGCGGTTGGTACATCAGTTCGCCGCGGGCCGGGGGCAGCGCGAACGTGCCCGTGAATTCCGTCAGCACTACGTACTCTGCTACCGCTGCGTTCGCCTGCTCGTAGTGGTAGCACGTCATGGATTCGCGATCCTCGCGCAACACGTGCCGCGTCGCGTCCGCCGCCGGCGCGAACCGCGCGTCGGTCGCGGGGATCGTTTCGCCACTCGCGGGCTTCGGGCTTTCGATCAGAAAGTACCGCAGGTCGTTGGCCGCGGGAACCGCGGTCACGCGCACCTTCAGGTAGCTCCCCACCGGCACCGCGTCGCCGCTCTTGAGGGCGCGCCACGTGTTGTCGGCTTCGCGCACGCTCACCGTGCGCTCGACCTTCACGCCGTGATCGCGGGCCGGTGTGTGCGCGCCGTCGGTGCGCGTGAACGACACGCTCACGCGCACCAGCGCGCCGCCGCTGACCTTCGGCCCGCTCAGCTTGAAGGTGTTCGCGCCCGGCTTCAGCGTTGCACCGTTCGCCTTTAGCACCTTCGACGCCGCGCCGTCGAGTTTCACCGCGCCGAGGTCGGTGCCGTTGAGCGCGACCGAAACTTCGCCCGCCGCAGCGGGGCCGGCTTGCGTGGCCGCGAGGTAGTCGCACAGCGCGTACAGCACGTGCGCGGTGTCCTTCGTGCTGTCCCACCGGTCGCCGCGCTTGGTGCTGTGGAAGTACGCGATCGCGCCCGGAATCAGCGCGTCCTTCGGGTCGTGCGCGACGAGCGCCTTCATCACGGTCGCGGTCACTTCGATGGTGTTGTCGCCCCACCGTGAGAACCCGGCCTTCGTCCAGAACACGCGGTCCCCGGACTTTTGTGCCCGCTTGCGCAGTTCGCCCGCGAGCTTCTCGGCCAAGTCCTTCTTCTTGAACTTCACCGCCAACTCGAGCGCGAAGGCGTGCCCACTGTCGGACATCATCTCGGTGCCGACCGACTGTTCGATGCGTGCGAACCACTTGTCCGTTTCGATGCCGGACTTGCTGAGCCGCTCGGCGTCGATGGCGTACACCCACAGGCAGAACAGCGCGTCGTTCGCGGGGCGCGCTTCGACTTTCGGGTTCTTCAGCACCGCGTCCCAGTCGCTACCCATCTGTTGCAGGTACTGGCTCAGACGCCCCAGCCCGCGGTCGATGGTGTTCGGGTTCGGGCACGGGTAGCCGGCGTCTTCGGCCGCGAGCAGCCCGAACAGCGCGTAGGGCGTCATCATCTCGTGCGTCTGCCCGTTGCCGTTCCAGCCCCAGCCGCCGTCCGGCTGTTGCAGTTCGATCAGTCGCTTCTGCCCGGCTTCCACCACCTTCGGTAGCTTCGCTTCGAGTTCCTTCACGGTGCTGATGCCGGACTGCCGCAGGATCGCGGCCACGCGCAGCGCCGGCAGGAACCGGCTCATCGTCTGTTCCACGCACCCGTAGGGGTACTCCACGAGGTACGGGAGCGTGTCCGCGAGGTCAGCGGCCAGCGTCGGCGCGACGGTCACGCTCACGCTCGCGCGCTTCGGGTCGAAGCCTTGCGGCAGTTCCACCTTCAGTTCGCCCTTGTCGATGAGGCCGCTCGCGGTGACGCGCTCGATCACGGTGCTTGGCACCACCGGGAGCTTCTTTAGCGAGGCGTCTTCGCCCGCGTCGCACTTCGCGGACATCAGCAGATCGGTGAAGCCCGGTTTGCCGGCGCGGTACTGCCAGTACACCGGCACGCTGCCGTTCGCGGGCACCTTCACCGTGCGCTCCGGTTCGCTCAGCACGCTGCCGTTTTCGGCGGTCATGCGGACGCGCACGTTCTGCTCTTGGTCGGTCAGGTTGTGTACGGTGCCGAACACGCTCACGGTGTCGCCCTCGGCGAACGCCCGCGGCAGCATCGGCCAGATCATCACCGGCCGCGAAGTCTTAAACTTCGTGGTCGCGGTGCCGACGTGCAACTTCGGCGACACGGCCACCACCTGCACGCGCCAGCCGGTGAGCGAATCGGGCACTTTGAACGTCGCGGTGGCTTTGCCGGTCTTGTCGGTGCGCAGGTTCGCGCTCCAGAACGCGCTATCTGCGAAGTCGCGGCGCACGGTGCCGTCACTGATGCCGAGACCCGGCAGCGGCCCGCCGGCGCTCACCGCGCCCGGCACGCCGCCGAGCGGCGCGGAGAACAGCCCGTTCCCGCCGGGGTGCGAGAAACTGCCTTGGAACCCCGCGACGCTCGGCGGCAAGCCACCGCCCAGCGCGCCGCCTCCGAAGCCGCCGGCGAACCCGCCGGCGAACCCGCCAATACCGCCGAAGCCGCTTCCGAAACCGCCGAACTGCCAACCGCCAAAGCCGCGTGGTGCGCCGAACCCGAAGTTGCCGCCGAAGCCGGTGCAACTGAAGCCGCACGCGCCGAACTGGCCGTACCCGAAGTTGCCGCGGTGCATGGCCCACGGATCGACGCCGTTGCGGTCGGCAAGGCCGAGCAGCACCACGTTGTCGATCACGGTCGCGGAGATGTAGTGTCGCGTCTTTTCGTCGCCGTCGTTACCGAGGCCGTCGCGACGCAGCAGGTCGGCGAGCCGCGCGCCCTTCGGCACCTTCCACATCACGCCCATGTTCGGGTGGAAGTATTGCGCCAAGTACACCTCGAACCCGGCGAGGCGCACGAGAGCGACCACATCGGGCGGGGTCAGTTCGCCCTTGCGCCAGTTCTCGCTCAGCGCGGTGAGTTGCGGCTTCAGAGCCGGCTCGCGGGCCATCGCTTGCTGGTCTTTCAGCAGTTCTTCGCCCTTCTTCACGAGGTCCGCGACGGTCACGACGCCGAACCGGGCCGCGGTCAGGTCGCGGGCGCCGCGGTTGTGGCCGCGAGCGTCGCCGAGGTAGAAGTCGCGGATCGCCTTCGACAGGTCGCCCGAAACGCCCATCAGCGATTCGTCGAACACCGACACCACTAGATCGACTTCTTCTTGCCGGTTCACGGCGAAGTTGAGTTTCACCTCCGCGCCCGGGCCGACGGTGTCCGGGGTGCTCGTCGAAACCGTCAGCGTGCGGTCGGTGGGAATCACGAACACTTCGCGCATGTCGCTGTGAACGGTCGCCGCGGCTTCCACATAGTGCGCCGTCACCGCACAGCCGTAGCTCAGATTCGGGGGCAGCGCCTCATCGAATCGCGCGACGCCGTCCGCGCCCGCGGTGAGCGCGCGCGTCAGTTTCGCGCCGCCCGCGTCGCGCAGCACCAGCAGCAACTTCGCACCGGCGAACCGCGTGTGAACGCTGCCGCTGAGTCGCCCGCCGGCGGGCAATTCGCGCGCGTCGAGTTGGAGCGCGAGGCCGGGTTGCTTCGCCGGCGCGCGACACACGATGCCCGTTTCGTGCTGAAGCGTGGTGCCGTCGGCGAGGCGCGTGACCGCGAGCAACTTGTACGCGCCCGGTTGGCGCAGCGTCACTTCGGCCGCGTTGTTCGTCACCGGCACTGCGGTCGAAATCACGCGCTTCACCGGGTCGAACACCGGTTGCGCTTTCCAGCTTTGCGCTTCGGTCGGAACCGGTTTCTTCGGCGCGCCGAGCGCCGGGAGTCGCGTGTTGTCTGGTAGCGACGGGTCGGGATCGTCGGGGTCAACCTCCCCGTAGTTGAACTGCGGTGTGATCCACGGCGACGCCGGGTTCGATTCGAGCCGCACCAGAAGCAGCGTCGTGTTCGGCGCGTCCTTCGCGTCGAGGCCGACCGGCGTGAGCGAAACGGCGACCTTCTCGCCGGTGGTGTACAGTTCCTTCGGCGCGCTCACGCGAACGGCCTTCGCGCCCGCGGGGGTGAGCGAGAACGTGCCGCTCGTGCGATTCTCGCGGCCGGTTTCGTCGAGGAACGTGCCGCTCACGGTGACGGTGTGTTGGCCCTTCGTCCACTCCGGCCACAGATCGAGCGTCACGGTCGGCGCGTCGTTCGGGCCGAACGCGGTTTTGCCCTCGCGGGTGGCGACCGTGCGCGCGCCGAACCCGGCGAAGCTCGAAGCCGAGACGCCGTGCGCCAGCGTCAGCAACCGCTCGTCGTCCGGCAGAGCGTTGAAGTCGTCCACCGACGGCGGGCCGCCCTCGTGCGCGACGAACGCTTGCGGGTCGAGCGCGAGCTTCGCCACGTCCGCTTCCTTGGTGACGGTCGCGCTCCACGTCGCGCTCGTGCCCTTGATGGGGCGGTCGAGGTAGTCGCGGGCGTCGAAGGTGAGCACGAGTTTGCCGTCCTTCACTTCGCCCTTCAGCTTCACGCCGACTTTCGTCTTGCGGTACTCGCCGAGGAGCACGCGCGCGAACCCGCTCGGCTCCGCGCCCTGAATCGCGATTTGGTAGTGGTCGAGGCTGTCCGCGTCGGTGAACGTGTACTGCCCGGCGATGCGCCCTTCGGCGTCGGTGCGCAGTTTCAGCCGCGCGGCGCGCGTGCCGCGGGTTTCGCTCGTCACGTCAACGGTGAACTCGGTGTTCGGCACCGGCTTGAACGCGATACCGTCGCGGGTGTCGTGAACGTACGCGGCGAACTTCAGTGTGTGGCCGGGGCGGTACGCGGAGCGGTCGGCGATGACGAACGCGACGCGGCGGTCCTTGTCGGCCTTCGCGGGAATGCTGGTACGCGCGGTGAGCGGCTTCGCCTGCGCCACGCTCACGCTCACTTCGACCGCTTGCGCCTTCGCGCTCGTGAGCGGCACGGCGAAGGTGTTGTCGTCGCCAACGGTCGCGGTGTGTTCGGCTTTCCCGGCTTTGGCGACCACCTTCGCACCGGCGTAGCTCTTCGCGCCGGCGACCCACCCGCGGACGCCGGATTCGTCCGGCAGCAGCACGAGTTCGGTGGGGTTGCTCGCGGGCGCGGTTTTGGCGAAGAGCGGGACGACGGGCAGCGGCTTCGCGGCCCCAACTCGCGGTTCGGCCGCGGGCTTTTCGGTTGGCGTGTGCGCGAGCGCCGCTACGAGTGAAACGCTCAGCAGGCCGGCGGTTAGGACCGCCAGCCCGCGGGAGAGAGTGCGTACCGACCGCATGAAGTCACCCCTTTGCGTTGCGCCCACAGGCAGGGGTATAACACAGCGCGCTGCCGGGCGTTGGCAAGGGAAAGTGGGGCGATTGGCGGGTATGAATTCGCGCGCAAGGCGGGCGGGGCCGTGCGTTCGTTGTGGTGATCCGCGGGCCGCGTACCATGATCGGGTATCGCGGTCGCGGAGCGCTTCACATGCACTGGCTGTTGCTGGTTCTCGCGGGGTTGTGCGAGTGCGGGTTCACCACCTGCCTCAAGCTGTCCGACGGCCTCAAGCACCGCGGGTGGGCTGCGGCGTTCGTGCTGCTCTCCATTGTCAGCTTCGCGCTGCTCACGCTCGCGGCACGCAAGATTCCGCTCGGTACCGCATACGCCGTGTGGACCGGTATCGGCGCGTTCGGCACTGCCGCCATCGGCATCGTGTGGTTCAAAGACCCCGCGACGTTCTGGCGCGTGGCGTTCTTGGTGGGGCTAATCGGCTGCATCATCGGGCTGAAGGTCGTTTCGCCCGACGCGGAGTGAAAAGGCGAGCGGCACGCGTGAGCGTGCCGGTGCGCTGAAAACAACCGGCACACTCACGTGTGCCGCTCGCCACAGAGCAGACATTACACCTCCGACACCACGACCGCGTAGCCGCGGTTCTCGATCACCGAGCAGTCGCCGAAGATGTCGAAGATGAGCGGCATCACGGCGGTCGGCATCTTCGTGACGATGTAGTACCGCCCGCCGGGTTTCAGCAGCTCGCGCGCGCCTTCGATGAACAGGCGCGTGATCTCCGCCTTCGCGTAGTACGGCGGGTTCGCCAGAATCACGTTGAAGGCGTTCGCGCCCAGCCCTTCGAGGCGCGTCGCGCGCACGAACCGCGTGTTCTTCACGCCGTTCTTCTCGGCGTTCAGCTCCGCGAGCGCCATCGCCCTTAAGCTGCTATCGATGAACGTGATCTTGCCGAGCGGCCCAGACTTCTGGCTCGCCAAGCACCCCACCGCGCCGCACCCGCAGCCGAGGTCGAGCACGCCGTCGCCGGCGCGAATCTCCGCCACTTCCATCATCGCGCGCGAACCGGCGTCGAACCGGCCGTAACTGAACGTGCCCGGGCGCGACACGAACTCCATCGGCGCGCCCTCGCCGATCTTCGCGTGGAACGTCACCTCGTGTCGGCGGCGCTCGGTCTCGTCGTCGGTCTTCGTGCTGAAGAACGCCATGCCCAATTCGCTGGACGGCGTCTCGCCGCACTTCCCGAAGATCTTCTTGTGCAGTTTGGCGAACTGGCTGTCCTTCTCGTACTCGGAGAGCGTGAGGAAGGTGCCGCCTTGCAGCAGCGTGTGGTAGCCCTGTTCCACGACGTCGAGTTTCACTTCGCGGTCGGCGTGCGCGGTCGCGGGGAAGATCACCGTGTTGTAGCGCTTGGGCAAATCCCAGATGTCCGGCACCGTGACCGTCTCGGCCGCCGCGCCGACTTCCGCTAGGCACTCCTTCACGCGGTCGGTCTGGTGCAGGTCGAACTGCGCGCAGGTGATTTCGGTTTCGGGCAGCCCGAGCATCTTCACGATGTTCGCGACCGGCCACGGCGGGCCGAGCGCGATCAGCACCGGCGGCTTCACCCGGTGCGCGACCGTGGCGAACAGTTGGTTGACGTTCTTCATTCGGATAGTTTAGCGGAATCCGTGAGCCCTCTCCCCGGAGCCTCGCATGAACTCGCTGCTCCTCGCGCTCGCGCTGATCGCGCCGGCGCAGCCGCCCGCGGCCGATCCCGGCGTGCTGCCGGTCGGCGCGGACGGTAAGCCGCTGAACCTCGACTTCGAAACCGGTACGCTCAAAGACTGGACACTCACCGGCGACGCCTTCAAAGGACAGCCCATCAAGGGCGACGCGGTGAAGGCGCGCCGCGGCGACATGCAGAGCCGGCATCAGGGCCAATACTGGATCGGCGGCTACGAGAAGCTCCAAGACAAGCCGGTGGGCACGCTCACGAGCGCCGCGTTCAAGGTCACGCACCCGTGGGCGAGCTTCCTCGTCGGCGGCGGGCCGCACGCGACCGAAACGTGCGTCGAAATCGTGTGCGGCACTGAGGTGATTTACCGCGCCGCCGGTCTCGAAACCGAAGACATGGCGCGCGTCGTGGTCGATCTCACGAAGCACAAGGACAAGGAAATCTTCGTCCGCGTCGTGGACAAGCACACCGGGCACTGGGGACACGTCAACTTCGACGACTTCCGGTTCCACACCGCGAAGCCGAACTTCCCGGCGCGGCCGAAGGTGGAACCGCCCCCGCCGGCCGACACCTACAAGCACGCCGGGTTGAAGCCCGAAGAAGCGGCGAAGGCGATGACCGTGCCGCCGGGGTTCTCGGTGTCGCTGTTCGCGGGCGAACCGGACGTTCACCAACCGATCGCCATGGCGCTCGACCACCGCGGCCGGCTGTGGGTGGTGGAAGCGTACACGTACCCGCAGCGCAACCCGCACCCGGGGCCGGTGATTCCCGGCGGGAAACTCGGTGACAAAATTCTGATCTTCGAAGACGCGGACGGCGACGGGAAGTTCGACAAGCGCACGGTGTTCTTCGAGGGGCTGAACCTCGTGTCTGGTATCGAGGTCGGGTTCGGCGGCGTGTGGGTCGGGGCCGCGCCGTACCTGCTGTTCATCCCACACGACGACAAGACCGACAAAGCCGGCGAGCCGAAGATTCTGCTCGACGGTTGGGGCTATCAAGACACGCACGAAACGCTGAACTCGTTCGTCTGGGGGCCGGACGGTTGGCTGTACGGGTGCCACGGTGTGTTCACGCACTCGAACGTCGGCAAGCCGGGCGCGCCGGACGCGGAGCGCCAGCGCATCAACGCGGGCATCTGGCGCTACCACCCCACCAAGCACACGTTCGAGGTGTTCGCGCGCGGCACGAGCAACCCGTGGGGCTTGGACTACAACGCGAACGGCGATTTCTTCATCGAAGCGTGTGTCATCCCGCACATGTGGCACATCATTCAGGGCGCGCGGTACCAGCGCCAAGCGGCCACTGACTTCAACCCGTACACCTACACGGAAATCGGGACGATCGCGCTGCACCGGCACTATGTGGGCGCGACCCCGCACAGCGGGAACGGGCGCAGCGACAGCGCCGGCGGCGGGCACGCGCACTGCGGGCTGATGTGCTATCAGGGCGGCGCGTGGCCGAAGGAGTATCACGGCAAGCTGTTCATGGGCAACCTGCACGGCCACCGCATCAACGTGGACGTGATCGCGCAGAACGGGAGCGGCTACTTCGCCGACCGCAACCCGGACTTCCTGCTGACGCACGACCGCTGGGCGATCCCGGTGGCGCTCCGCAGCGGGCCGGACGGCAACGCCTACCTCATCGACTGGTACGACAAGCAAATCTGCCACCTGCGCGAGCCGGAGAAGTGGGACCGCACCAACGGCCGCATCTACAAGATTTCGCACGAGAACGCGAAGCCGGTGAAGGGCGTCGATCTGTCGAAGTTGGGCATGCTCGAACTCGTGAAGCTGCAAGAGCACGAGAACGACTGGTACGCGCGCACCGCGCGGCGCGTGCTGCAAGAGCGGTTCGCGGTTCCGATTCCCGGCGTGCCCACCGACGAGATGGTGAAGACGTGGAACGCGCTGCGGAGCATGACGAAGGAACACAAGGATGCACACGTGCGGTTGCGCGCGCTGTGGGCGCTGCACGCGACCGGGGCGTTCGGCAGGAAGGAACTCGAAGACGCTCTCGCGAGCAAGGACGAGCAAATCCGCGCGTGGGCGATTCAGCTCAGCGTCGACGCCTTCCGCGACGCGCCCGCGAACGCCTTCCGCGTCACCGCCGGGAACTTCGAGGAGTTGGCGAAGAACGAGAAATCGAAGGTGGTGCGCCGCGCGCTCGCCTCGGCCGCGATGCGGTTCCCGCCGCACAGTCGCTGGACGCTGCTCGAGCGCATCATCGCGCACGCCGAAGACGCGGCGGACTTCAACCTGCCGCACCTGTACTGGTACGCGCTCGAACCGATGGCTGAGACGAACACGGCCGACGCGCTCAAGCTCGCGGCCGGGTCGCCGATCCAACAACTGCTGCCACTGATGGCCCGGCGCGTCGGCGCGCTGGGCACGAACGAAGCGCTCGACCTGCTCGCACAGAGTATCCCTACCGCGACGAGCGAAGCGCAGCGCACCGCGTACTTCCGCGGGCTGCAAGAAGCCGCGAAGGGCAAGCGCGCGCTGCGCACGCCCATCGGGTGGGGCAAGGCGTTCGAGGCGCTGAGCAAATCGCCGGACGCCGCGGTTCGCCAGCAGGCGCTCGGCCTCGCGGCGGTGTTCGGCGACACGAAGGCGCTAGCCACGCTGCGCAACGTGCTGAGCGACGCGAAGGCCGATTCCGCGGCGCGCCTCTCGGCGCTCGCGGCGCTGGTGGATGCGAAGGACGCCGAAACCGCCCCGCTGCTGCAAGCCGCGCTCGCGGACAAGGAGATGCGCGGGGCCGCACTTCGCGCGCTCGCGGCGTTCGACGACGCGAAGACTCCTGCGGCCATCTTCCTGCAATACGCCAACTTCACGCTCGCCGAGAAGCGCGACGCGCTCGGCACGCTGGCCGCTCGCGCGAGCTACGCGAAGGAACTCATGGCGGCGGTCGCGGCGAAAGTGATTCCGAGCACCGATGTACCGGCCGAAATCGTGCGTCAGCTTCGCGGCTACGGCGATGCCGCGCTCGATAAGCAGATCGCGGAGTTGTGGGGCATCGTGCGCGAATCGCCGGAAGAGAAGAAGAAGCTAATCGCGGCGATGAAGAAGCAACTCTCCGCGAGCACCGCGCCGCCGGGCGACGTGAACCTCGGCCGCACCGTGTTCGCCAAAACGTGTCTGAACTGCCACACGCTCTACGGCGTCGGCGGGAAGGTCGGGCCGGAGATCACCGGCGCGAACCGGGCGAGCATCGATTACCTGTTGGAGAACGTGCTCGACCCGAACGCGGTGATTCCGAAGGAGTACGCGGCCACGCGCATCGTGACGACCGACGACCGCAACATCGTCGGCATCATCAAGGGCGAGGCGAACGGCGTGCTCACGGTTCAAACCGACCGCGAAGTGCTCAGCATCCCGGTCGCGGACGTGTCGAGCCGCAAGGCGTCGGACCTCTCCATGATGCCCGACGACATCTTGAAGCAGGTGAACGCGCACGAGTTCCGGTCGCTGATCGCGTACCTGCAAACACAAGCGCAAGTGCCGGCGCTCGCCACCGCGGAGAACGCGAAGGAGTTCTTCAACACGAAAGACCTCACCGGTTGGGACGGCGAGAAAGACCTGTGGAGGGTGGACGGTGGCGAGATCGTCGGCAAGTCCGCGACCGGCCTGAAGCGCAACACGTTCCTCGTGTCGCAACTCGCGGTGGAGAACTTCAAGCTGTCGCTGAAGGTGAAACTGTCGCCGAACAAGGAGAACAGCGGCATTCAGTTCCGCAGCGTGCCGCTGCCCAACGGCGAGATGCGCGGCCCGCAGGCCGACATCGGCGCGGGCTGGTGGGGCAAGCTGTACGAAGAAGAGGGCCGCGGCCTCTTGGCGAAGGAGGGCGGCGAGAAGTTCGTGAAGCCCGACGAGTGGAACGACTACGTCGTGGAAGCGGTCGGCTCGCGGGTGCGCATCTGGATCAACGGCAACCTCGCCACCGACTACGAAGACGACAAGCTCGCGCGCCGCGGGGTGATCGGGCTGCAACTGCACAGCGGCGGCCCGCTCGAAGTGCGGTTCAAGGAACTGAAGTTGGAAGTGTTGAAGTAGCCCGCGGGGAAGCGGTTATTTATCCGCAGATTGCGCAGTTGAACACAGATTTGAAAACGGAAGAACTGACTCTTCTGCCTTCAAATCTGTGTCCTCTGCGCAATCTGCGGATAAACTTCTTCTGTCTTCGCACACACGGACCCACCCATGAAGCTCACGCTGCACGTATGGCGTCAGAAGTCGCGCACCGACGCGGGGCGCATGGTCACGTACCGGCTCGACACCGTCAGCCCGGACATGTCGTTTCTGGAGATGCTCGACACGCTGAACGAGCAGCTCATCAAGGGCGGCGAAGAACCGGTCGCGTTCGACCACGACTGCCGCGAGGGCATCTGCGGTAGCTGCTCGATGATGATTAACGGCTGCGCGCACGGCCCGGAGCGCGCGACCACCACGTGCCAACTCCACATGCGCAGCTTCGCCGACGGCGACCACATTTACATCGAACCGTGGCGCGCGAAGGCGTTCCCGGTCATCAAAGACTTGGTGTGCGACCGCTCCGCGTTCGACCGCATCATCCAGACCGGTGGGTTCGTGGGCGTGAACACCGGCGGCGCGCCGGACGGCAACAGCCTGCCCATCGGGAAAGTGGACCAAGACCGGGCGATGGACGCGGCCGAGTGCATCGGGTGCGGGGCGTGCGTGGCCGCGTGCCCGAACGCCAGCGGCATGCTGTTCCTCAGCGCGAAGGTGAGCCACTTGGCCCAACTGCCGCAGGGCCAACCGGAGCGCAAGGACCGCGTGCGGAAGATGGTGGCGGCGCACGACCGCGAGGGCTTCGGCCACTGCACGAACATCAACGAGTGCGAGGCCGCGTGCCCGAAGGAAATCAGCGTCGAGCACATCGCGCAACTGAACCGCGACTTCATCACCAGCACCGTGAGCGCCGCGGTGAAGTGACGTGCGACTCTTGGTGGCACAGGCTTTCCAGCCTGTGCTGATTTGCAGAGCGAAAGAGCACAGGCTGGAAAGCCTGTGCCACCAATCAACGGGCAATGGCTAGCGCCCGGTCAGCGTCACGTTCACCTGTAGGCCCACGAGTCGGCCCGCGAGCGGCGCGTCGGCGGGGTCCAAGTGGATCACCACTTCCACCACGCGGCGGTCCGCGTCCTCGCGCGGGCCGACCGCGAACACTTGGTTCCGCGCGATCGTGCGCGAAATGTCCGCTTCGCCGCGCACAGTGCCTTTCAGCGCGCGGGGGAGGGCGGGGTTCGTGACCTCCGCGACCGCGCCGCCGGCCCGCGCCCACTCGGCCACGCGCTCCACGTCGCTCTCGTACACCTCGGCCACCGCGGTCATTTCGCGCAAGTTCGCTAGTTGCAGGATCGGTTCGAGGCCGGTGGGTTGGCCCTCGCGCCCGATCACCTTCAGCACCGTGCCCGCGACCGGCGCTTTCAGAACCGTCTCCTCCGCGAGTCGCTCCGCGAGCTTCACCTTCTCTTCCGAAGACTTCAGCGGCACGCGGGCGAGCGCCTCTTCCAGTTCGGCGGTGGCGGCGGCGATGCGCGCGTTCGCGGCCTTCTCCGCCTCCTCGTAGCCCACGCGGGCCTTCTCGTTCTGGGCGAGTGTCGCAGCGAGTTCGGCCTCGGCTTGCGCCTTGAGCAACTCCGCGCGCTCGAAATCTTCGGCCGCGACCGCGACGCCGCGCGCCTTGAGGTCGTTCAGCCGCGCGACGCCCTTCGCCGCGGCGTCGGCACCCACGCGCACCGCGTCGGCCTTCGCTTTGAGTGCGGCAAGGTCGCTGGCCTTGTTCGCTTTGGCTTGGTTCAGTTCGGTTTGGGCGGCGCGAATGTTCTCGCGGCCGGCGCGGTCGGCGGCGGCGTGCGCCTCGGTCGCTTCCTTCAGTTGAAGTTTGGCGACCTTCACTTCCGAAAGGCGGGCCTCGCGGCTGGCGAGTTCGGCGACCGGTTGCCCGGCGGCGAGTTGTTGCCCCGGCGCGAGCGGGTACAGTTTCGCGATCCGGTCGCCCGGCGGCCCGAACACCGGGATCACGCCGCCCGCGGGTTGGAGCCGCGCGAGCGCGCCGACGCGGTCCGCCGCCGCGCCCTCTGTAAGCGCCGGCGCGACGGGTTTGGTGCCGCTTCGCGGGAACCGGTCCGCGAGCAGGTAGCCGATGGCGCAGCCGGTGGCCAGCAGTGCGAGCGCGAGAAGGGCGGAAGCGAGGGCGCGGCCCGTTCTGGGCGCTTGGTGTTTGGCGCTTGGTGTTTGGCGCTTCACGACTGGTGCCTCATTCGCGGTGAAAGTCGGCACGCCCCCTTCGGGGACTCCGCTAAACGGCTAAAGAGAGTGCTTGTAGCACACTGACGCGCGGCACCAAACGCCAAACACTACACCTGCGGCACCACGGGCGAAATGGCCCCGCTGGCGGCCAGCGCCCACCACGCGATCTTGCAGGTGACGTGAATGGATTGGTCGACGTGAATCGAGTACAGCTTCTTGCACTTGCCCAAGTCGGTGAACCAGTGGATCACGGTTTCGGCGAACGCCAGCGCGGCCACCGTGTTCCAGTCGAAGCCCGTCCAGCGGAAGATGACGCCCACCGCCATGCCGTGCAAGAGCGCGTGCGAGCCGAGCCAGTAGTACCACGGCACCGCCGCCGCCAAAGGCGAGGTCGCGGTGGGACACTTGCACACGGCCATGGAGTCGTTTTGCAACGAGTAGTCCATGAGGGCGTGCGCGGCGATCAGGAAGAACAGCAGCGCGAACAGCATTGCGAGCGTTCCGGTGAGTGTGGTTAGTGTACCACTGCACTCAATGAGTCTTATTCGCCAAATGGGCTAGGCCGGTTTCCGAACCGCCCGGCTGATCGCTACAGCCGCTACAAGCAGTGCCGCCGACAGGTAGAACGCCTCGTCCCAGCGCCCGGTCGTCACCTTCAGGTAGCCCGCGAGCTGCGGCACGAAGAACGCGACGCCCCAGCCCACGAACACCAGCCCGTAGTTCAGCCCCATGTTCTTCGGGCCGTAGTAGTCGGCCGTGAGCGCGGGCATCAGCGCGAGGGTACCGCCGTACTGCCACGCCATTACGCCGATGATTGCGAACAGCAGCGGCACGTTCTGTGACGCCAGCACCGCGGGGGCCGCCACCAAACACGCCGCGGAGACGAGGCCGTTCAGCGCGTAGGCGTTCAACCGGCCGATGCGGTCCGAGTACCGCCCGGTGCCCACGCGCCCGAGCGCGTTCACCACCCCGATAAACGTAACCAGCAGCCACGCGTTCGCCGAAAAAAACGTGCTGTCTCCGGCCGCGGCACTCAGCAGCGCTTTCGCGTTCGCGATTACCAGCAGCCCGGACTGCGCCGACCCCACGAACAGCAGCACCAGCGCGACGAACTGCCACGTGCGCAGCATCTCCCCGGCGGTAAAATCGCGCATCGCGGGTTTGGGCGCGTTCGCGGCGGGCGCGGCGGTTGGCGCGGGCGGCACGTACCCCGGTGGCGGCGCGCTCAGCAGCAACCCCGCGACGACCACGACCACCGCGAACAGCACCCCCAACCCTACGAAGCTGCCCGTGAGGCCGTAATTGGAAATGAGGAAGTCCGCGAGCGGCGAGATGTACACGGCCGCGGCCCCGTACCCCGCGACCACCAGCCCCACGATCAGCCCGCGGCGGCTGCTGTGGAACCACTTCACCGCGGCGGGCGTGGCGGCGGCGTAGCCGAGCCCCATACCGATGCCGCCGAGCAGTCCGAAGCCGAAAATGAGGCCCGCGAAGCTCTGCATCAGCCCCGCGACCACGCACCCGGCCGCGAGGAACAGCCCGCCGAGCGTAGCCCCGAGTTTCGCGCCGTAGCGGTCTTGGAGCCGCCCGCCGGGGATCATGAACAGCGCGAAGGTGATGCCGCAGACGGCGTAGGCCCACGTGCCTTGTGCGTCGTCGAGGTAGGTCCACCCGGCGTTTGCGCCGGTCATGGGTTGGCCCCGAAGCGCGGGGTCGTTGGGCACGAGCGCGGCCTTCCACACGCTCCACCCGTACAGGATGCCGAGGCACAAGTTGACGGCGGTACCGGCGGCGGTGACCGCCCACGCGCGAGCCGGAACCGCGGACATACGAGTACCGCCACAGGGGGAGCAAAACGGGCCGCTCCGAACAGAGTATGCGGGGCGCGCGAAGTGGGGAGTAGGCGACGGGTCGCGCGGCGCGGCGCACCGCTCCAAGCCCCTCCGAGAACCTGCGCGCCCCGCTCCCGATGGTCTTCGTTCGCGGTGGCGGCACTGACCCCGACGGACCCTTTACGCAACTCGCACGTTCGCCCCAAGCACCGACCGAGTCGGTCTGCGGTCGCCCGCGCCGGCGACGACACCGACGAGGGCGGCGAGCGGCGGCGGGAGGAGCAGCGAGCGGGGGCACGCCCGAACGACTCCGCGGACGGATTTCCCACGAACCCCGCCCACCCACCGGGCGCGGGCAACAGCCTGTGATTGTTTCGCTCCTCCGGTTTGTCTGGTGTACACTCCGGGTGGGGTTCTGCTTTACCAACACGGTTCGATTGCGAACCGCCCCGCCGAGACCGCCCGCGCCGCCCCTCCCGCCTTTCGAGCTTGCCATGCCCTCACGCGCTTGGTCGCTTGTCCGCTTCACCCTCGGCGCTCTCCCCTGCCTGTGGACGGGTGCGCCGGTTGCAGCCGCGGAACCGGCGCCGGTCAGCTTCACCACCGAGGTGGTCCCGGCGCTCACGAAACTCGGCTGCAACACCGGCGGTTGTCACGGCAAGGCCGAAGGGCAGAACGGGTTCAAGCTGTCGCTCTTCGGGTTCGAGCCGGGCGACGACTACGAGTACATCGTCAAGGAGGCGCGGGGCCGCCGCGTGTTCGCTACCGCCCCGGCGCAGAGCCTACTGTTGCTGAAAGGGAGTGGCACCGTTCCGCACGCGGGCGGCAAGCGGCTCGACCCGAAGTCGGACGCCTACGAACTGCTCCGCCGCTGGGTGGCCGAGGGCGCACGGCCGGCGCAGACGAGCGAGCCGGCGCTCGACCGCATCGAGGTCCGGCCCGGCAGCGCGGTTCTCGCACGCGGCGGGAACGCGCGAGCGACCGTGATCGCCCACTTCCGCGACGGCTCCACCCGCGACGTCACGAAGTTGACGGTACTAGAGGCCGGCCCGGCCGAAGTGCTGACCGTTGACGCGACCGGGCAGGTGACCGCGAAGCCGCGCGGCGGGTCCGGCACCGTCACCGCCCGCTATCGGGACGCGGTCGCGGTGGCCCGCGTCACGGTCCCGTTCGGCACGGCCGTCACGAACCTGCCGCCCGCGAAGACCGTGGCCGACGAACTCGTCTTCAAGCAGCTCAAGGAACTCGGCCTGCCGCCGTCGGACCTGTGCGACGACGCCACCTTCTTGCGCCGCGCGACCATCGACATCTGCGGCCGGCTCCCCACCAAAGAGGAGGCCGACGCGTTCGTCGCTGACAACAGCGCCGACAAGGTCGAAAAGTTGATCGACCGGCTACTCGCCTCCCCGGACTACGCCGACTTCGCCGCGAACAAGTGGTCGGCGCTGCTCCGCAACCGCCGCAACGCCCCGAACGAGGACGGCAAGCCGAACGTCGCGTTCCACGCCTGGATTCGGGATTCGTTCAAGGACAATAAGCCGTTCGACGCGTTCGTGCGAGAACTGCTCACCGCGTCCGGTCCGGTGCACGAGAACCCGCGGGCGGTGTGGTACCGCGAGCTGAAGGAACCGGCCAACCTCGCGGAGGACGTGGCCCAACTGTTCCTCGGCCAGCGGGTCGCGTGCGCGAAGTGCCACCACCACCCGAGCGACCGGTGGACCCAAGCCGACTACTGGAGCCTCGCCGCGGCGTTCGCCCGCACCGACGTGCAACTGGCCACGCCGCTCAAGAAGGGCGACCCGAAGAAGAACATCCCCGACACGCCCGGTAAGCCGCTCGCGGTGGCGCTCAAGGCCGGCGCGGCCACGATGCCGCACCCGCGCACCAGCGCGAAGCTCGTGCCCGCCGGGCTGGACGGCAAGCCGTTCGCGCTCGACGCCGACACCGACCCGCGCGAGAACCTTGCGGCGTGGGTCGCGTCGCCGGACAACCCGTTCTTCGCCCGCACGCTCGCCAACCGCTACTGGAAGCACTTCTTCGGGCGCGGGCTGGTCGATCCCGAGGACGACATGCGGGCCACCAACCCGGCGTCGAACCCCGAACTGCTCGACGCGCTCGCGAAGCGCGTGGCCACCGACAAGTTCGACGTCAAGAAGTTGGTCAAGCTGATTTGCACGTCGAACCTGTACCGCCTCAGCAGCGCGCCGAACGGGCACAACGCGGACGACAAGCAGCACTTCGCCCGGTTCTACCCGCGGCGGCTGAACGCCGAGGTGCTGCTCGACGCGGTGGACGCGGTGACGCTGGCGAAGTCGCAGTTCCGCGGCGCCCCGGGCGGCACCCGGGCGGTGCAACTGCCGGACAACCAGAGCGACTCGTACTTCCTGAGCGTGTTCGGCCGCCCGGACGGGGCCAGCGCGTGCGAGTGCGAGCGCGGGTCCGACGCGAACCTGGCGCAGGCGCTGCTCCTGATGAACTCGGAGGAGCTGCTCGCGAAGATCGGCACCCCGGTGCCGGAGCCGAAGCGCGACCCGAAGGCCAAGCCGCCCGCGAACGCCGGCCCGAAGGCGACCCCCGGCGAGCGGCTCAACAAGCTCGTCGCGGACAAGCGCCCGCACGCCGAGCGGCTCCGCGACCTGTACCTCGTCGCGCTGTCGCGCGAGCCGTCGGCCGATGAGATGACGACGCTCACCGGTCACATCGAGAAGAAGAGCGACGACCGCGCCGCCTACGCCGACATCCTGTGGGCGCTCGTGAACACCAAAGAGTTCCTGTTCAACCACTAACGGTTCGGCTCCGCCCCACACCCTGCACGGGAGACGCGCAATGTTCTCGGTCTTCGGGTCGGACCACACCCGCACCTGCGCCGGCGTGTCGCGGCGCGAACTGCTCCGCGTGGGCGGCCTCGCGCTGGGCGGGCTGACGCTCCCGGGGTTGCTCCGGGCGCGCGCCGCGGAGGCCGCCGCCAGCGCGTACCGCGATAAGGCGGTGGTGATGCTATTCCTGGTCGGCGGGCCGCCACAGATCGAGACGTTCGACCCCAAGGAGAACGTCCCCGAGAACATCCGGAGTTGCACTGGCGAAGTGCAGACCGCGCTGCCCGGGGTGAAGTTCGGCGGCACGTTCCCCAAGATGGGCGAACGGGCCGACCGGCTCGCGGTGGTGCGGTCGTTCAGCAGCACCGACGGCGGGCACAACCAACTGCCCGTGATCACCGGGCGCAGCCCGATGAAGTCGCCGATGGCGGCGGTCGTGGCCCGCGCGCTCGGCGCCATGAACCCGAAGACCGGCGTGCCCACCAACACCGTGATCGTGCCCGAGGCGATCCGCCCGGACCTGAAGCTCAACAACCCGACCGGGCCGTTCCAACTCGACTACGTGCAGAAGAACTACGTCCCGGCCGGGGGCGTCGGCCGCGCCTACGACGCGTTCCTCCCGATGGGCGCCGACTCGCTGCTGAAGAACCTGCAACTCCAGATGCAGCAGGGGGACTTCGACGACCGCAAGCGTCTGCTCGGCAAGCTCGACGGATTCAAGCGGACGCTCGACAGGACCGGCGAGGCCGCGGGCATCGACGCGTTCCAGCGCCAGGCCGCGGACGTGCTGGTAAAGGGCATCGCCGAGGCGTTCGACCTCACGAAGGATGACCCCAAGACGGTGGCGAAGTACGACACGGGCCACCTGTTCCGCATGGAGGACTACCACAAGGACGGCAAGAACTACAACAAGCTGGTGAACCAGTCGCGGGTGACGAACCTGCTCGGCAAGCAGATGCTCCTCGCGCGGCGGCTGGTCGAGCGCGGCGCCGGGTTCGTCACGGTGCTGGACTCGTGCTGGGACTTCCACGCCGACGGCAACAATCCCGGGTGCCCGCAGGGGATGGCGTTCCTCGGGCCGCAACTCGACCACGCGGTCGCCGCGTTCCTCGACGACCTCAAGGAGCGCGGGCTGGAAGACAAGGTGCTGCTCATCATCACCGGCGAGATGGGCCGCAGCCCGGCGAAGGGGAAGAACGGCGGCACCGGGCACCACGCGGACATCACCCCACTGGTGCTGGCCGGCGGCGGCTTGAAGATGGGGCAGGTGGTCGGCCAGAGCGACAAGACCGGGGCCAAGCCCGTGACGAAGGCGTACAAGCCCGAGCACCTGCTCGCGACCGTGCTGCACACGCTGTTCGACGCGTCCGCGGTGCGCACCAACCCCGCGCTGCTGCCCGCGGAGGTCGCGAACCTCGTCAGCACCGGCCAGCCGATTACCGAACTATTCTGACCACAAACTGCCCCCGCCAGACCGAACCGAACACGAGGGACCGCCGATGCTCACGATCTTCGACCGCGGGTGCGCTCACACCTGCCAGGGCCGCACCCGGCGCGAGTTCCTCCGCGTGGGCGGCCTCGCGCTGGGCGGGCTGACGCTCGCGGACCTGCTCGCCGCGCGGGCCGCGGCCGGCGATTCGTCCGAACCGAAGGCGGTGGTGCTGCTGTTCCTGCAAGGCGGGCCGACGCAGCTCGAGACGTGGGACCCGAAGCCGGACGCGCCGCAGGAGACCCGCACGCTCGGCGGCACGATCCCCACGGCGCTGCCGGGCGTGCGGTTCAGTGAGCACTTCCCGAAGATGGCGGCGATGGCGAAGGAGTTCGCCTTCGTCCGATCGTTCGCGTCCGGCAACGGCGGGCACACCTACCAGGCGGTGACCACCGGCGGGAACGCGGCGAAAGCGGCGATGAGCGCCGCGTACGCGAACCTCGCCGGCCCCACCCACCCGAGCACCGGGCTCCCGACCAACGTGCTGGTGCTGCCCGAGGCCGTGCAGGACGGGCTGGTGCTCCAGAACAACTTCGAGACCGGCGCGCTGCCGACGCTCACGCAACCGGGCGCGCTCGGGCCGCAGTGCGAGGCGTTCAGCCCGTCCGGCGGGTCGAAGCTCAAGCAGGCGATGAGCCTGACGCTCCCGCGCGAGCAGTTCGACGACCGGCGGAAGCTGCTGGCGGACCTCGACGGGCTCCGCCGCGACCTCGACCGCGACCCGGCCGTCGCGCAGGCGGGCAAGTACCAGCAGCAGGCCGCGGACGTCATCACCCGCGGGGTAACCGCGGCGTTCGACCTGTCGAAGGAAGACCCGAAGGTGGTCGAGCGCTACGACACCAGCAAGCTGTTCAAGCTGGAAGACGCCACCCGCTGGCACGATATGAAGCGCGCGACGAACCTGCTCGGCAAGCAGATGCTGCTGGCCCGGCGGTTGGTCGAGAACGGGGTCGGGTTCGTCACCGTGTCGGACTGCGGGTGGGACATGCACGCGAACAACAACAGCCCCAAGAACATGGAGGGGCTGAAGTGGCTCGCGCCGCAGGTGGACCACGCCGTCGCCGCGTTCGTGGAAGACCTGAAGCAGCGCGGGCTGTCCGACCGCGTG
The DNA here is from genome assembly GCA_022843445.1 of Gemmata sp. Taxonomy (GTDB): domain Bacteria; phylum Planctomycetota; class Planctomycetia; order Gemmatales; family Gemmataceae; genus Gemmata. Next base: position 4,970 of record JALHNS010000029.1, on the reverse strand, counting down.
CTGCTGGTGGTGACCGGTGAGATGGGCCGCACGCCGAAGCTGAACAAGAACGGCGGCCGCGACCACTACGGCAACGTCACACCCCTAGTGCTGGCCGGCGGCGGGATCAAGACCGGGCAGGTGATCGGCAAGACCGACGCCACCGCGTCGGCCCCGACCACGAAGGTGTACAAGCCGACGAACCTGTTCTCAACGGTCATGCACCACCTGTTCGACCTCGGCAAACTGCGGCTCCGCACCGACGTCCACCGCGACATCAAGGGTGCGGTCGAGAACCACGGCGTCATCGACGACCTGCTCTGATCCGCCCCGGAGTCGCCCAAGCGGTTCCTCGCGCCGGTCCGCGACCGCAGCGGTCGCGGGTGCGCTCGCGCGCTGAGCACGTTACTTTCCGGAGACCGTGATGCGTTCACTTGCCCGCCTCGTCGCGCTGTGCCTCTTCGTGCCCGCGCTCGCCGCGGCGCAGGATCCGCCGAAGCCGGTCCCGCACCCGGAGGTCACGCAGGTCGATAAGGCACTCAAGGGGCGGCTGACGGCCGAGGAGCAAAAGGCGCACGTGAAGTGCCCCGACGGGTTCGCCGTCGAACTGGTGGCTGCCGACCCGCTGGTCATCAACCCGGTCACAATGATCTGCGACGAGAAGGGCCGCATCTACGTCAGCGAGAGCCACACGTACCGCTACGGCCCGAGCGGCACCCCCGTCAAGCCGGCGAGCAACCCGCTCGTGCGGCTCGACCCGAAGCCGGACGGCAAGGGGTACACCCGCACCGTCGTCGCCGAGGGGTTCGACGACCCGGTCATGGGCATCGCCGTGAAGGGCGACAAACTTTGGGCTGCGGCCAACAACTACCTGTTCACCTTCGACATCGGCCCCGACGGGAAAGCGACGAACAAGAAGACCCTCGTGACGGACAAGAACAAGGCGTGGAACCCGTTCGGCATGTTCGTGCTGGAGTGGGGGCCGGACGGGCTCCTGTACCTGAGCGTGGGCGATCACAACATCCACCTCGTCGGGCCGGGCGGCGAGTTGAAGGGCCGCGGGCGGACCGGGTTCGTCATGCGGATGAATCCCGACGGCACGAACATGGAGTACCTCGTCCACGGGTTGCGGGTGCCGTACTCGTTCGAGTTCGACCCGTTCGGGCAGATGTGGCTCTTGTCCAACGGCGAGGGGAACCCGAACCGGTTCCTGCGGGTGATCGAGGGCGTCGATTACCACTGCTACACGCGGGGCGTGGACAACCAGTGGCTGGCCGGGAACCACCCGCTGGCCCCGCCGTGCTTCGAGCTGCCGGGCGGGGCGCACACGCAGTTGATGCGGTACTATGGGGCGGCGTACCCGGCTGCGTATCGGGGCAGCCTGCTGCTCGACAACTGGGGGCGGCACGGGTTCGCCGGAGCCAACCGCGCGGTGTTCCGATACGTGCCCGACGACGCCGGGCGCATCACCGCCAAGGAGCCGTTCGTGTGGTGCACCGACCCGCACTTCCGCCCGGCCCACGTCTGCCTCGACCCGGACGGCAACCTGCTCGTGGCCGACTGGTACGGCCGCGACGACGAGAGCGACCTGACCGGGCGCATCTGGCGAATCCGGTACGTCGGGAAGGACGCGCCGAAGGCCGTTCCGGTGCCCGACGCGAAGGCGCTGACCGTTACCGACGCCGCGGCGGGTTTGGGTTCCCCGAGCCACCGGGTCCGCGAGGTCTGCACGGACTTCCTCATGGCGGCCGGCGCGGCGAAGGCCGTCCCGGCGCTGGCCGATGCCGCGGCGAAGTCGGCCGACCCGCTCGGGGCCGCGACCGCCCTCTGGCTGCTCGCCCGGGTCGGCACCGACGACGCGAAGACGGCGCTCGGGGCCGGAGCGAAGCATCCCGACGCGAAGGTGCGCCGACTCACCGCGGAATTGGTTCGGCGGTACAAGGCCCCGAACGCCGCCGAGGTCGCCCGCTCGCTCGGCAAGGACGAGTCGCCCGCGGTGCTGATCGCCGCGGCGCTCGCGCTACCGGACGAGGAGGCCCGCACGGCGCTCGTGTCGGCCCTCCCACGCGGCGCGGCCCGCGACCCGCACACCCGGTACGAGGCCGCCTGGCACCTCGCCCGCCTCGGCGGGGCGTTCAAGGAACTTCTGGCCTCTCCCGACGCGGACACCGCACTCGCCGGGATGATATCCGTGGACGTGGCGTGCTACGAGAAGTTCGCCGCGCACCCCGACGCGGTCGCGGCGCTGAAGGGCGCGGTCGCGGCGCCCGGCGCGTGCGACCCGCGGTCGCTCCTCACCCTCGTCCAGATGCACGGGGACGCGTCGTTCCGCCCGGCGGTCGAGGCGCTGCTGGCGAAGGCGGACCTGCCCGAGGCGGTCGTCGGCCGCGCGCTGTTGTTCCTCCGGGCGAAAGGCTCGCCGTCGGTCAAGCTCGAAGAGAAGTTCGCGGCCAAGTTGGCCGAGGCGGCCGACGCCGGGAAGCTCGCCCTCGACCGCCCGGACGACCTCGTCGCCGTGTTCGCGCTGGTGGAGGCGGGTGGGCCGACTCCGGCCTCGCTCCGGCTGATCGGCAAGCAGTTCGGCTCCAACAACCGCGAGGTGCGGGACGCCGCCCACGCCCTGGCCCGCCGGTTCGGGCCGAAGGCGGCCCCGCTGGCGAAGGACTTGTGGGCCGTCCTCGGCGACGAGAAAAAGGCGGCGGCGTTCGGGCCGGAGGCGGTCGGCACCCTCGCCCGCGTCGAGCCGAAACCGGACGCCGGGCGGTGGGCCGCTCTGCTGTCCGCGAAGGATCCGGGCGTGCGGACCGAGGCCGTCCGGGCGTGGCGGGCGTTCAAGGGCGACGCCCCGCGGGTCGATTCGCTTCTGAGTGCGGCCCCAGAACTCCTGAAGGGCGACCCGGACCTCGCCGGCGACCTCGCCGCCGTCGCCCGCGCCCTCGGCGCACCGGCCGACAAGCTGAAAGGACTGAACCTCCCGGCCCCGCCGACGCGCGACGAACTCGGGCGCGACGCGGGCGCGCTGGGAGCGAAGTTGCCGCCCGCCGACCGCGCGCGCCGGGCCGCCCTCGGGCAGCAGGTGTTCGACCGCGCTGGGTGCACGAAGTGCCACACCACCGCCACCCAGACGACCGAACTCGCCCCGTCGCTCAAGGGCATCGGCGGGCAGAAGCCCGAGTACCTCGTCGAGTCGGTCTTGCTGCCGTCGAAGGTGATCAAGACGGGGTTCGAGGCGGAGACGGTCCGCACGGCCGACGACCGGGTGCTGACCGGACTCGTCCGCGACGACGGCGACGCGCTGCGGGTGCTATCCGCCGAAGCGGTGGCGCGCGTGCCGAAGGCCGACGTCGCGGCCCGGTCCGTGACCAAGGTTTCGGTGATGCCCGAAGGGCTCGCCGACGGCCTCAGCCGGCGCGAGTTCGAGGATCTGGTGATCTACCTGTCCACGCTCAAGTGACCGGCCGGAAGAGCCGCGGGCTCCCGCGGGACGCTTCCTCCCGCCGCGGCCGAGCAGACGTTGCGGCTTGAAGGCCGACGGCACCCGCGTCTGCGGCCGCCCGGCGCTCCTTGGGGGTTCGCCGGGCGGCCGCGCGGGACGCGGTCGGGCGATGCGGTAGTCGGATCGTGCTTCGGGAACGTCGGAGCGTCAGGCGATGATGTCCTTCACCACGGTGCCGTGGACGTCGGTCAGGCGGAAGTCCCGGCCGCTGTACCGGTAGGTCAACTTCTCGTGGTCGAGGCCCATCAGGTGGAGCAGGGTCGCGTGCAGGTCGTGTACGTGGACCCGCTTCTCGACCGCCCGGAACCCGAACTCGTCGGTCGCCCCGTACGCGAGCCCGCCCTTCACCCCGCCACCGGCCAGCCACATGCTGAAGCCGTAGTGGTTGTGGTCCCGGCCGCTGCCCCCCTCGGTGGTCGGGGTGCGGCCGAACTCGCCGCCCCACACCACCAGCGTGTCGTCCAGCAGCCCCCGCTGCTCCAGGTCGCCGAGCAGCGCGGCGATCGGCTGGTCCACGATGTGGGCCAGTTTCTGGTGGCCCTCGGCGTTCTTGTCGTGCGTGTCCCACGGCTGGAGGTTGCCGGTGTACACCTGCACCGCCCTCACCCCGCTCTCGACCAGCCGGCGGGCGAGCAGGCAGTTGCGGGCGAACGCGGCCCGTCTGAACCCGCCGTTGGTGTTCGCTGCCAAGGTCGCGTCGGGGCCGGTCAGCCCGTACGCCTCCTTCACCTTCTCCGGCTCGCGGCCGATGTCGAACGTGTCGGCCGCGGACGCCTGCATGCGGAACGCCAGCTCCAGCGAGTCGATGCGGGCGTCCAGCCCGCCGTCCGCCCCGACCCGGTCGCGGTGCAGGGCGTTGAGCCGCTGGGTGAAGTCGAGCTGCCGCCGCTGTGCGTCCGGGGCGAGCTGCGCGTTCCGCAGGTTCGCGAGCACGTCCTCGGGCCGGTAGTTGACCGGCAGGACGACCTGACAGCCTTGGTAGATGCCCGGCAGGAACCGGCTGCTCCAGTTCGAGGGCCCGTTCACCGGCTGCCCCTCGCCGAGCACCACGAAGCCGGGGAGGTTCTCGTTCTCCGACCCGAGCCCGTACAGGAGCCACGACCCGTACGCCGGGCGGATCGGCTGCACGTGCCCGGTGAACATCAGCCAGTTGGACGCCTCGTGAACCGGAGTGTTCGTGTGCATCGACCGGATCACGCAGAGCTTGTCGGCGTGCCGGGCGAGGTGCGGGAACAGCTCGCTCACCTCCAGCCCGGACTTCCCGTGCCGGGCGAACTTGAACGGCGAGGGCATCAGCCCGCGGGTGGCCCGCTCGGTCGTGAGCTTCGCCGTGCTCTCGGGCCGCTGCCCGGCGAACTTCTCGAGCGCCGGCTTGGGGTCGAACGTGTCCACCTGACTCGGCCCGCCGTTCATCCACAGGTGGATGATCCGCTTCGCCTTCGCCGGGAAGTGCGGCGGGCGCGCGGCCAGCGGCCGGGCCGGTTCCGCGGCGCGG
>JALHNS010000028.1 GCA_022843445.1 Gemmata sp. | reverse complement strand
CCGCGGCGCTGAAGCTGTACCACGCCGCGGCCGAAGCCGGGCACGCGGGCGCGGCGCTGGCGCTGGGCCGCTTGCACCGCACCGGCACCGGCACCGCAGCGAACACCAAGCTCGCGCGCGAGTGGTACGAACGGGCCGCACGGTTCGCGGACGGTGACACCACCGAGGACCGGATCGGCACGCAGCAATCGACGGTCGCGGAGGCGTCGTTCGCGCTGGGCGAACTGTGCGACAGCACCCGCGACTTCGCGGGCGCGAAGGAGTGGTACGAGCGCGCGGCGAAGGCCGGGCACGCGGGCGCGCAGTACGCGCTGGGTGTGCTGTACCGCTTGGGCCGCGGGGTGAAGCAGGACTACGTTTCGGCGCACGACTGGATCGAGAAGGCCGCCGCGCAGGGTCACGAAGTGGCGCAATTCACGTTGGGCCTGCAATACGACTTGGGTCAAGGCGTAGCGGCGAGCACCGCGCTGGCCCGCGAGTGGTACTTGAAGGCCGCGGCGCAGGGCAACGCAGACGCCGCGAACACGCTCGGCGAGCACTACGAAGCCGGTCGCGGCGTGCCGGCGGACGCGAAGGAAGCGCTGCGCTGGTACAAGATCGCGGCTGCAAAGGGCCACGCGGGCGCGGCCAAGAGTATCGAGCGATTGACCAGAAGGAAGCGGTAAGGGCGAGCGAGCGCGCGGGGTTCGGTTGAGGCACGAAGCGCGCGGCGCTGTTGGGCGCTTCCGAGACCGCGCCCCTTCCTGCGATCACGAGTCGTTCAACGTGCGTTGTCGCGGAGAAAATCCTAGCAACAAGATTCGCACCCGCCACAGGGCCGATAAGCGAGTTCTTCGCCTTCGCGCCGTACGGAGTGTATCATCGAGAGAAGCCGCGACAGGTGAGCCGTGGAAGAGAACAGCACCCAACCCGCGACACCGGAACAGCAGGCGCGCCGCCCGCGCGCCGATTCCGCCACAGCGCCCCTGAAAATCGGGCGGTTCGAGGTGCGCGAACAGGTGGGCCGCGGCACCTACGGCTCTGTGTACCGCGCGTTCGACCCCGAACTCGACCGCGAGGTGGCCCTGAAGGTGCCGCGAGGCATCGAAGCTGCCACCCGCGACAAATTCGTACGCGAGGCGAAAGCCGCGGCGCGGCTATCGCACCCGAACGTGTGCCCAGTGTACGAAGTCGGTACGGCCGATGGAGTGCCGTACATCGTGTCGCGGTACGTCAGCGGCGGCACCCTCGCCGACGTGATCGCCGCCGCGCCGAACGGCCTGCCACCGCTCGAAGCGGTGGCGATCGTGTTGAAGGTGGCCCGCGGGTTGGCCGAAGCCCACGAGGAGCAGATCGTTCACCGCGACCTGAAGCCCGGCAACGTTCTGTACGACGCGAAACGGAACGACTACCTCATCACGGATTTCGGGCTGGCGCGACTGCTCGCGCCCGGCGCGCAGGCCAGCGGCGGGGTGTCCGGCACGCCGGCGTACATGTCGCCCGAACAGTTCGGCGACGGCACCAAAGCCGGCACCATCGGCCCAACGGCCGACGTGTACGCGCTCGGCGTGATCCTGTACGAACTGCTCACCGGGCAACAACCGTTCGGGACGAAAGAGCCGCTCGCGCTGATGTACGCCCACGTCAACACGAAACCGGATCCGCCCTCTGCGGTTCGTACCGGGATCGGGACCGACGTGGACGCGATTTGCCAGACGGCACTGCGCAAGGAACCGACCGAGCGGTACGCGACCGCGGCCGCGCTGGTCGAGGCGCTCGAGCGCATAGCCCGTGAGCCGCCCGCCGCGCGCCCGAAGACGACCCGAGAGACGCTCGCCGCTGTGGGCAGCACGGCCGAACTCGCAGCCGGGCCACCCCGCTCCGTCGGAGCGCGCACCGAGCTGTGCCTCCGCGGCGGCATCCCGCTGCCCGCGGTGTACTGCCCGCCGGGTACGTTTATGATGGGTAGCCCGGAGACCGAAGCGCTCCGCCGGGCCGACGAAGCGCTCCACCGGGTCACGCTCGCGCGCGGGTTTTACATGGGCCTGACACCCGTTACGCAAGCGCAATGGCGAGCGGTGATGGGGACCGATCCGAGTCACTTCAAAGGCGACCAACTGCCGGTTGAAAACGTGAGTTGGGACGACGCGGTCAGTTTCTGCGAAGCGGTGCGCGCGCAAACCGGCACCGCCGCGCGCCTGCCCACCGAAGCCGAATGGGAGTACGCGGCGCGCGGCGGCACCGCCACGCCGTTCTACTTCGGAACCGCCCTGAACGGGAGGCAGGCGAACTGCCGCGGCATCTCGCCCTACGGTACCGCCGAAGCAGGACCGTACCTGCAAACGACCACGCAAGTCGGCTGGTACTACACGAGCTACCCGCACCCGTGGGGCCTGTGCGACGTTCACGGCAACGTGTACGAGTGGTGCGCGGACGGGTACGATCCCGGCTTCTATCGGGATGCACCCGAGACGGACCCGGTGTGCGACCCGACCACGAGCAAGTTCCGCGTCGTACGCGGCGGCGCGTGGTGCCGGAGCGGAGCCGTCGCGCGCTCGGCCTACCGCGACCGCAGCAAGCCATCGTTCCGTAACTTCGCGGTCGGGTTCCGAATCGTTCTCCCGGCCTGACTCCGGACTACATCAGTCACCCCCGCGGGTACGGCACATTTAAGGTGCGGTTGCCGCCGGGGTTCAGGAGCGTCACTTCCGCGCCGTCGGGCCACGTTACGCTCACGCGGTCGGCCGTGCGCGATTCGCCCAAACCGAAGTGCGCTACCGGTTCCATCTGGCACAGGTAGCCGCTGCCTGCGCACACGCCCTTCACCCGCACGCGGCCGCCGTACTCGGCCTTCACCACCGCGCCGCGGGCCGGTGCACCGAAACGGGTGAGCGGCCGAATGCGCAGGTAGTTGGGGCTGGCGCTGCGCGCCTTGTAGATCGAAAGCGGTTGGGCCAGCTTCTCGCCGCGGCTCACGATCAGCTCCAGCACGCCGTCGCCGTCGATGTCGCACACCGCCGCGCCCGTGCCGCAGCCCTCCGGGTCGGTCGCGTCGCCCGCTTCCAGTTTCGTTACGTCGATGCCGGCTTCGGTCGGGTGCACGCGGAACAGGCGGTTCGATTCGGCCATCTGGTTGAAGAACAATTCGTCGGTGCCGTCGTTGTCGAAATCCGCCGCGACCACCGTGCGCGCCGCGGACGGGAACGCGAAGCCGGGTGTGGCCGCGTCGCGGAACGTGCCGTCGGGCCGCGGCACCATCAGCCGGTGCGGGCCGTCCCAGTTCGCCCAACACAGCCCCAGCGCGCCCCCCGCGTCGAACGCCGCTACGCCCCGCGCGTGCTCGTCGGCGTCGGTCAGCTTCAGGTGCGAAGCGGCTTCGTCGAAGGTGCCGTCGCCGTGATTGCGGTACGCGAAGTTCGCGCCCTGTTCGTTCGCGCAGAACAGGTCCGGGAAGTGCGAGAACAGCGGCAGCGCCACGGCACTGCGCCCGCCGGTCGTTCGCGCCAGCTCGAGCGCCGGGGCGAGGTCCGCGAGTGCGCCGCCCGGCGCGAGTTCGTACAGGCGCATCGGCCGGCCGTAGTTCGCCACGAAGAACCCGTAGCGCCCGACCCCGCGGCGGTCGATGGCGACCACGCTGCGCCCCGCGGCGAGGTTCCGCACCGCGGCGTTTCCGGGGCGCGCGAACAGGTCTTCCCACTGCCCGTCCGGGGCGCACTTGAACAGCCGGTCCGCGTGCCTCTTCGGCCCCGCGAACGTGTCGGTGTTCAGCACGTAGAGTTCTTCGCGCCCGTCGCCGTCGAGGTCGGCGCTGGCGATTGCGACCGCGCGCCGGTCGGCGTCCGCGAGGACCGGCGGCGCGACGTCGCGCAGCGCGCCGGTGTTCCAGATCAGGAGCCGGTTGGGACCGTCGAACCCGGTGACGAAGAGGCCGAGCCGCGAGCCCTCGAGCGCGACAACCCCGACGCCGTAGTGCAGGCCCGGCGGGTTGTGGGCGAACAGGTGGGAAGCGTCCGCGAACATCGCCGCCTTTCGGAGCGGGAAGCGGGGCGTTTCCGGTAAGCGTAAGTTATTGTGCGCGAGGCGCAAGGGGAAAAGCCACAGAAGTGTCGAACCGCCGGCGTGAGCCGGTGGGTGGCAACGGTGGCAATCCACCCGCCGGCTCGCGCCGGCGGTTCGACGGGCACCCTCAGCGGCGGAAGCTGATGTGCGCTTGGCCGCTATCGAGGATCTGGCGCACGGTCACGGGCGTCGAGGGCTTCCCGTTGGCGCGCGCGTAGTACACTTCGACCTGCGCGGGGTCGATGTTCGGGAGCTTGTGCTTGGTGGGCACCGGGCGGCCGCTCCGCTCGCCGGGCAGTTTCACGTGCCAGCACTCGTCGTCGCGCAGTTCGTACAAGGTGAGCGTGCGCGTCACCTCGTCGTAGTTCATGCGGTCGGCGTCCGGCGGCGGCGGCGGCGACCAGCGCACCATCCACGCGGGGTCGTTCGCGCCGACGGCGTGCACCGACGGCTCCGGCCCGGCGGGTTCGGTGCGCCCGCAGCCGGACGCGAGCAGGGCGAGTGGGAGCAGCGCGACGGTCCTTCGCGCGGTCATGGCTTCCCTCCTCCGTGGGGGAACCCGCGCGCGCCGGCTGGGAGAGTCGGCCCGCACGCGAGTCCTAACGATACTTGAAGCGTAGCACCGCGCCGCGTCAAGGGGAAGCGCCGGGCGGTGAGAAAATGGGCGAACCGCGCAAACCGCCCCGCCGGGCGAGAAAATGCCGAACCTTTGCGCTCCCGCGGCGCGCCACCGACCATACACTGCCCGTACTCCCACCCGACGACGCCGAGAGCGCTCATGACCACCGAAGCCGATTACAAGCCGGGCCTCGAAGACGTTCCGGCCGCGAAATCTGCCGTCAGCTTCTTGGACGGCAAAAAAGCGGTGCTGGAATATCGGGGCATCCCCGTCGAAGTGCTCGCCAAAGAGAGCTGCTTCGAAGAGGTGTCGTGGCTGCTCATTAAGGGCGACCTGCCCACGCAGAAACAGCTCGCCGACTTCGACCACGACCTGCGCCAAAAGCGCGCGATCCACTTCCGCCTCAAAGACCTGATCCGCTGCATGCCGCCGGACGGGCACCCGATGGACGCGCTGCACGCCGGCGTCAGCGCGCTGGGCATGTTCTACCCGTGCCCCACCGTGAGCGACCCGGCCAAGAACTGGGACGCCTCGTGCCGCATCCTCGCCGCGCTGCCCACGCTGGTCGCCGCGTTCGCCCGCGTGCGCCGCGGCGAAGAGATCATCGACCCGCGCCCGGACCTCGACCTCGCCGCGAACTTCTACTACATGCTCTTCGGCAAAGAGCCGTCGCCGGCCACACGCAAAGTGCTCGACGCGTGCCTCGTGCTGCACGCCGAACACACGATGAACGCGAGCACGTTCACCGCGCGCGTCACCGGTTCGACACTGGCGAACCCGTACCACGTGATCGGGGCGGCGATCGGCTCGCTGTCCGGCCCGCTGCACGGCGGCGCGAACGAGGAAGCCCTGCGGCAACTCGAAGAGATCGGCGCGCCGGACAACGTGAAGCCGTGGCTGGACGCCAAGCGCGCCGCCGACGCGAAGTACAAGGTCATGGGCATCGGGCACCGCGTGTACAAGGTGAAGGACGCGCGCGCCACCGTGCTTCAAGAGATCGCCGAGCACATGTTCGCGGAAACCGCGCGGCCCAAGAACTACGAGACCGCGCTGGAACTGGAGCGCGTGTGCGCCGGCATCTACGGCCCGAAGGGCATCTACCCGAACGTCGACTTCTACTCGGGCGTCGTCTATCAGGCGCTGGGCATCCCGACCGACGTGTTCACGCCCATCTTCGCCATCGGCCGCACCGCCGGCTGGCTGGCGCACTGGAACGAGCAACTGGTGGGCAACCGCATCTTCCGACCGGAGCAGATTTCGACCGGGAAGACCGGCGTGAAGTACGTCCCGCTCGAACAGCGCGCGTAATCTCTTGTGGCACAGACTTTCCAGTCTGTGCTGTTTGAGGTGTTCAGCCGCACAGCCTCGAAAGGCTGTGCCACGAGGCAGAAGGGGCAGGTTGACACCGGCCGTTCGCCCGGAGAACCGAAATGTCCCGTCTCGTCGAAGCCCTCGAGCAAATCGCGTTCACCCGGCGCTACCTGTTGGAGCGCCTCGACACGGTGCCGCTGGCGCAGTGGTTCACGGTGCCCGCGGGCGCGCCGTACCACATCGCGTGGGAAGTGGGCCACATCACGATGGCCCAATACCGGCTGTGTCTCGAACGCCTGCGCCCGCGCACGCCGGAAGACGAAACCCTCATCTCCAACGAGTTCATCCACACCTTCCGGCGCGAGTCGCTCGCGGAAGAAGCCACCGGGGTGAGCGCGGAGCAGATTCGCGCCACCTTCGACAGCGTTCACGCGCGCATTCTGGAAGAGCTACCAAGCTACCCGGACGCGGACCTCGACCTGCCCCCGCTCGTGCCGCACCCGCTGTTCGCCACGCGCATCGCCGGCCTGCGGTACGCGCCCCTTCACGAAATGATCCACTGCGGGCAGATCGCGGTGCTGCGCCGGATGCTCGGCCAAAAGCCGGTGTGGTGAACCCGACCGGCGCGGGTCGTATCCTGTAGGGTATCGCACACCCCTACGGAACCCTTCGATGCTCGACGCCGGATTCATCCGCGAGAACGCGGACGCCGTTCGCACCAACTGCACCAACCGCGGCGTTTCGCCCGACCCCGTGGACCGCGTCATTTCCAGCGACACCAAGCGCAAGGAACTCGCGCAGAAGCGCAGCGACACCGCCGCCAAGAAGAACGAAATCAGCAAGAAGTTCCCCACCGCGAAGACGCCCGAAGAGAAACAGGCACTCAAAGCGCAAGCGACCGCGATTGATGCCGAAGTGACCGCGATCGACGCGGAACTGAAGGCGGTTGAGTGCGAACTGCTCGCGGCGCTGGTACTGATCCCCAACATGACGCACCCGGACGCGCCGGTCGGGAACGACGCCGCGGCCAACAAGGTGGTCGCGCAGTTCGGCGAAGCCCGCAAGTTCGATTTCGCCCCGAAGGACCACGTCGCGCTGTGCGAATCGCTCGACCTCGCGGACTTCGAAGCCGGCACGAAGGTCGCGGGTCAGAAGTTCTACTTCCTGAAGAACGAAGCCGCGCTGCTGGAAGTGGCGCTGGTGCAGTACGCGCTGCAAACGTGCGTGAAGCGCGGCTACACGCCGATCATCACGCCGGACCTCGCGCGCACGGAGGTGCTGGAAGGCATCGGCTTCATGCCGCGCGACCCGAACCCGGACACGCGGCAGGTGTACACGGTCGCCGACACCGACCTGTGCCTCATCGCGACCGCGGAGATCACGCTCGGCGGCATGCACCGCGACCGCATCTTCGACGAAACGGAACTGCCGAAGCGGTACGTCGGGCTGTCGCACTGCTTCCGCACCGAGGCCGGCGCGGCCGGGCGCGACACCCGCGGGCTGTACCGCGTCCACCAGTTCACGAAAGTGGAGATGTTCGCGTTCTGCACGCCGGAGCACAGCGAGGCGATCCACCAAGAGATTCGCGCGCTCGAAGAGGACATCTTCAAGGGGTTGGGCCTCACGTTCCACGTCATTGATACATGCACCGGCGACCTCGGCGGGCCGGCGTACCGCAAGTACGACCTCGAAGCGTGGATGCCCGGGCGCGGCGACGGCGGCGACTGGGGCGAGATCACCAGCACGTCGAACTGCACCGACTTCCAAGCGCGCCGGCTCGGCATCCGCTACAAGGGCAAGGCGTTCAAGGGGACGCGGTTCGCGCACACGCTGAACGGCACCGCGGTCGCCTGCACGCGCGCGCTGGTGGCGATCTTGGAGAACTACCAACAGGCCGACGGCACGGTGGTGATTCCCGAAGTGCTGCGCCCGTGGGTGGGCACCGACGTGATTCGGCCGAAGAAGTGAGCGCGGCTATGGAGCGCTGGGTGTGGTTCGCGGTGGCGTCGATGCTGTTCGCCGGCTGCACGTCGGTGCTGGCGAAGCACGGCCTCGCGGGCATTTCGGGCGAACTGGGCCTCGCGGTGCGCACGCTGTTCGTGTGCGCGTTCGTCTTCGCGTTCGCGCTGTTCGCGGTGCCGGCGGGCGAAGTGCGCGAACTCACCCGCACGAACGTGACGTGGCTCGCACTCTCGGCGCTCACCACCGCGGCCTCGTGGGTCTTCTACTACAAGGCGCTCAAGGACGGCGACGTTTCGACCGTCGCGCTGATCGACAAGGGCAGCTTCGTGGTGGCTGTGGTGCTGGCGTGGCTGTTCTTGGGCGAAAAGCTGACACCCCGCGTGCTGCTCGGCGGCGCGCTGATCGTGTGCGGCCTGCTCGTGGTGGCGAAGAAGTAGCGCGTCACACAATGAGTTCTTCAAACAACCCGACTTCGGCGAGAGGCTGACGCAGTTCAATCATGTCTGCGTCATTCATCCGCAGCGCCGCGACCGGCGCGCGGCCGGTTGGCGACAACCCGACTACTTCTGTCGGTCGCGGACCAAGCGAAGTGCGCGGCCCACTCGTCGGTGCGCGGGTTGAACAATGGTACGCGCTCGCCCGTGAGCGGGTCCGGGGCGTCGGACGCGGTCCACTTGTGGGCGTTGCAGTGCGGGCAGGTGAGCGCGAGGTTGTCGAGGTCGTTGGTTCCGCCCGCGGCCCGCGGCGTGATGTGATCGACGGGAAACGTCGCCACTTGCCCGCGCGGGCAAGTGACAGTATTCGCACCGGAAGCCGGCGCGCTCGTTGACTTGCGCGCCGCACGTCGGAGAACGCGCTCACGCGGGCACCAGTTCGGGCCGCAGGGCCGCGAGGCGAGCGAGCGCGGCTTGCGCTTCGAGCTTCTCCAACGAGCGCTGCTGCGTGAACGCGACCCACGCGAGTAGCTCCGCGCGCTCCGCGGGCGTCAGGTCTTCCTTGCGCTCGCCGAGGTCGAGAACGCGCCGGTCCAGTTCGGGCGGCAGCGCGTACCCGGCCACGCGGCGCAGCGCCGCGACCGACGACGCGAGCGCGGCGTCCCACGCGGGTTCGGTTGGCGCGGCGGTAGCCATGTGTGTGCCTCCGTGGTGCTGCACGCATTCTACCGCGCCACGAAACGAACGAACCCCGCGTGAGCGGGGTTCGCGTGGCGGCACTTCGCGTCGCGCTTAGGCGAGGATCTTCTCGATCACCTTGCCCTCGCGGAACAGTTGGATCGGGCGGCCGGTCGGGGTTTGCAGTTCCAGCGCCGGGTCGATGCCGAGGTTGCGGAAGATCGTGCTCGCCACGTCGTCCGGCGTCACCGGTTCGGTCGCGGGGGCCATGCCGCTCGCGTCGGTGCTGCCGTGGACGTAACCCTTCTTGAACCCGCCGCCGGCCAGCACGCACGCCATCGAGCGCGCCCAGTGGTCGCGCCCGCTGTTCTTGTTCACCTTCGGCGTGCGCCCGAATTCGCCCGCCACCATTACGATCGTGCTGTCGAGCAGGCCGCGGTCCGCGAGGTCGCTCACCAGCGCCGACACCACGGTGTCGGTGGTCGGGGCGAGGCGCGTCTTGTGCGCGGTGAAGGTCTGGCTGTGCGTGTCCCAGCCGCCGAAGCTGACCGTGCTGAACCGCACGCCGGCTTCCACGAGGCGGCGCGCCGCGAGCGCACCTTGGCCGAACGGCGTCGCGCCGTACTTCTCGCGCGTGGCGGCGGTTTCGGCGGTCAGGTCGAGCGCCTTGCGGGTCTTGTCGCTGCGGAGGATGTCCAGCGCCTGTTGGTGGAAGGTGTCGAGACCGTCCACGAGGTCGTTGCTGCTGTCCGCGCCGGCGAAGCCGCTATCGAACTTGCGGAGGAGCGAGTCGCGCTTTTCCAGTTCTTCGAGCGTGAAAGTGCCCTTCAGCGAGAGGCCGCGGACGCTGAACCCGCCGGTCGCGGCCTTGCCCTCGCCGCGCTGCGGGGCGCTGCCCTCGATGACGAACGGGTTGTACCCGGTGCCGAGGTAGCCCGCGAGGCCGGCCGTACCGTTGCGGATGTCGCCGAACGTGACGTACGGCGGCACGCCCACGTCGGTCTTCAGCAACTTCGACGCGAGCGACCCCATCGAGGGGTACTGGAGCGCCGCGGTCGGCTTGTTCCCAGTGGTCATGAACACCGTCGCCGGGCTGTGGCTCGGGATCGTGTGGTACAGCGAGCGCACCACGGTGAGCTTGTCGGCAACTTGCGCCGTCTTCGAGAAGGTTTCGGCGAGTTGGATGCCGGTCACGTTCGTGGGGATCGACTTGAACTCGCCGCGAATGCCTTCCGGCGCGTCCGGCTTGTTGTCCCACATGTCGATGGTCGCGGGGCCGCCCGCGAGCCACAGCAGGATGACGCTCTTGGCCTTACCGGTGCTCGCCACGTCGCGCTTGTTCGCGGCCTTGGCTTCGGCGGCGAGGATCGCGGGCAGCGAGAGGCCGAGGACGCCCGCCGACCCGATGGTCAGCACGTCGCGGCGGTGGAACCCTTCGCAGTCGGTACGACGCATGGACATGACAGCTCCTTCGGGAAGTGGGCAGTGGTTAGTGGGCAGAAGGCAGAGTTCCGTGAACAGCCGTCAGAAGACCAATCGGGCGGGCAGTGGGTAGCTGTTCTGCTCACCGTCCACTGCCCACCGACAACTCGCGCTAGTGGTTGAGGATGAACTCGCGGGTGTTCACCAGCGCCCACACGAGGTCGGTGACGCCCTCGGCGCGGGTCTTCGCGGTTTTCAGGTGCTCGACCGCGTCGGCCTTTTCGAGTTCCTTCGGCATCCGCGACAGCGTCGCGAGGAACGCCTCTTCAACGATTTCCTCGTTCGTCGCTTTGCTCAGTGCCATCTTGCGGACCCGTCCGGTCGCGCTGTTGAACTTCAACAGCACGTTCTGGTCGGTCATGCGGAACAGCGTTTGGGGCAGGGCGGGTTCCATCGCCCGCTCGCAGTCGCACGCGGTGGTGCGCGGTGGCCGGCCGAAGATGCGCAGCGCGTACGACACGCTGCTCACCAACCGGCTGGAACCGACTTCCACCATCTTCATGCCGGCGAACTCGGCGTCGGCCCCGGTGAAGTTCTCGTCCACACCCAGCGCCGCGTTCAACACGTCCACCACTTGCTCCGCCATGAGCGGGCGGATGTAGGCGTGCGAGTAGTTGTTCTTGTCGAACTTGTTGGTGTCGTTGGGCACGTAGCTCAGTTGGTAGGTGCGGCTGAGCAGGATCGTGCGCTCCAGTTTCCGCAGGTCGAAGCCGCTCTTGACGAAGTCGGCGGCGAGCGCGTCGAGCAGGCGCGCGTTCGTCGGCGGGTTCGCCAGCGAGAAGTCGTCGATGGGGTTCACGAGGCCCACACCGAAGTAGTGGCCCCACACGCGGTTCACGAAGCTCTTGGCGAAGAACGGGTTCTCCGGGGCCGTGAGCCACTTCGCCAGCGGCACCCGCGGGTCTTCCGTCGGCGAAATCTTAATCACCTCGCCGCCCAGCGCCCGCGGCAGCGGAACGCTGTTCGTACCGGGGTTCGGGCGCGGCCGCGCTTGCGCGCCCACGAACAGCTCGCGCACCAAGAGGATGTTATTATTGTTGTTTGCCTTCGGGGCCGCGTCGCGGCGGGCCGCGTTCTCCGCGTCCACCAACTTCTTCACGTCCGGGCTGCTGAACTGGTTCTGAACGAACGTCATCTTCGTGAACACGTTCGCGAAGGCCCAATACTCGTCTTGCGTCCAGCGGTCGGTGGGGTGCTTGTGGCACTGCGCGCACTCGAGGCGCACGCCCATGAACGCCGCGGCCACCTTTTCGCTCCACTGCTCCGCGGGCACCTGCTGCTGCCGCCGCCAGAACAGGTCGAGCGTCTGCTTGTTCGGGTAATCGGTCTTCGGCCCCTTCGCGGTCTGCTCGTCGATCTTCTTCACGAACGCGATCCACTCTTCCGGCGAAAGCCCGTCGCGGCTGGTCGCGGTGAGAATGTCGCGCACCATTTGGTCGTAGGGCACGTTATCGGCGACGCGCTTGCGCAGCCAGTCGTGCCACATCTGCGACCGCTTCGGTTGCAGGTTCACCGGCTGTTCGAGCGCTTGCGTGTTGTTGCCGGTGATGTCGCTGAGCTTGGTGGCCCACACCGCCGCGTGCAGCGGGTGCGCCAGAACCTTGTCGATGGCCTTTTCGCGCTTCTTCGCGTCCTTGTCCTTCAGGAACTCGCGCACTTCGTCCGGCGTCGGGAGCTGAGCGAGGGCGTCAATGTAAAGACGGCGCAGGAACATCTCGTCCGATGAGAGTTCCGACGGCACCACGTTCATCATCTTCAGCTTGGCGAACACTTCGCGGTCGATGTAGTTCACTTCGGACACGGCCGGGTACGCACCGGGCTTCGCCGGGGCCGGGACCAGCACGCGAATCGCCTTCACGCTGCCGCGGTACAGCACCGTGAGGCCCGCGTCGCCGGGCTGCCGCGGGGTGAGCAACCCCAGCGGCGACAGCGCCGCCACCGCGTCGTCGGTGATTTTGAAATCGCAGAACGGCGTGATGTCTTCGACCGAGCCGTCCGCGAAGGTCGCTTTCACGGTCACTTGGAGCGGCTTCGCGTCTTTGAGGAGCGCGAAATCGCCGGGCGTGACATCGAGCGATTTGATTTCGCCGCTGTCGCGGGTCCACTTCGCGCCGCTGCGAATCCACTCGCGGAACACGTTGTACACCCAGCCGTCTTTGCCGAACCGCATCCCGCCGTCGTGATACGTCGAACCGGTCGCTTTTTGGAGCAACAGGCTTTCGTCGGGCTTTTGGGTGTTGACGCGGCGACCGAGGTTGTCGCGGGTGAGGTTCGCGTAGTCCATCGCCGGTTCGTAGCCGAACAGCGAGAGGCGGAACCCGTTTTTCCCTTGGAACGAGCCGTGGCAACTGCCGGCGTTGCACCCGACCTTCGAGAGCAGCCCCATAATGTGGCGCTCGAAGTCCACTTCCTTGATGCTGCCGCCGGTGGGTAGCTTCACTTCGTCCGCGTAAGTCGCGCCGGGCGCGACAATTGCGGCAACTAGAGCGTACAGGTAGCGTCGAGCGAGCATGGCAGCGTCTCGGCGGGTTCGTCCTGAAAGCGGTGGGCAGCGCGGGCGTGCTGAGGCAGTAAACACCGGCAGGAGTGTGAAGTTTCGCCCCTTCTTCAAGTCGAAGCAAGAGAAATCGCAATCAGAATTTGAATCCCGGTCGGCGACGGAGCAGACGCACCGCCCGAAACCGCGTGCCGTTGGCGCTCGTCGTTCTGATGCCACCCCTTCTGGAGCGCCGCCATGCGCCTCTTGCTGTTCGCGGTCGCGGTTCTGGCTTCCCCCGCTGCGCGCGGCGACGACGCGGCCGACGCCAAAGCCATCATCGAGCGCGCGATCAAGGCCCGCGGCGACAAACTCGGGGCCGCGCCTCTGGCGAGCACTTGGAAGGAGAAGGTCGTCCTCGAAACCGTGATCGAAGGCAACGACAAACTCGTGCTCGACACCACGTGGACGTTCGCCCCGCCGGACAAGTTGCGCGTCGAGATGAAGCTCACCGTCGCCGGAAACGTGTTCGATTTGGCCTACGTTCTCAACGGCGAAACGGTGTGGCTGCTCGTGAACGGCACCTTGCAGGAGAACGCCAAGGACCAACTCGGCCAAGCGCTCGGCGAGATGAACCGCATGTGGGCCACGTCGCTGCACCCGCTCCTGAGCGACGAGGGCTTCAAACTCTCGGTCGCGAAAGGTGAGAAGGTGAACGATAAGCCCGCGGTGGGCGTGGAGGTGCGCAACGGCAACCGCCCGGTGGTGGCGCTGCACTTCGACAAGGAAACCGGCCTGCTCGTGAAGCGCACGGCACGCGTGCGGGACGTGCAGAGCGGGGGCACGGAGGTGCTCGAAGAGGTAATTCTGTCCGACTTCAAGGAAGCCGACGGGCGCAAGTACCACACGAAGGCCGTGACCACGCGCGACGGTAAGCCGCACTACACGTCGTACCCGACCGCGCCGAAGGTGCTCAAGGAAGTGGACGCGAAATTGTTCGATAAGCCCAAGAAGTGAGGGCGGGCGCGGCGAACGTGCGCGCGGCGCCCTCGGCTCCGTGGTCCCTTCGGGACAGTCGCTAACTGGGCGATGATTCCACCTGCCACCGCCAGTTCGCCATCGCCTTCAGGCGGGCGTGGTCGGTCAGGTCGAATTGCAGCGGCGTGACCGTGATGTAGCTCTCGTTCAGCGCGTCCACGTCGGTGTCCGGGTGCGGTTCCGGGCACGCGAACTCCGGGCTGGCCCAGAAGTACGTGCGGCCCCGGGGGTTCACGCGCCGGTCGAACTTCTCCGTGTACGGCGTCACGTTCTGCGGCAGCACCTTCACCCCGCGCACCGGGCCGCGCTCCAGCACCGGGATGTTCACGTTGAACAGGCTGCCCGTCGCCGGTTTCTGCGCGAGGATTTGTTCGACCACTTGGCGCGCGTAGTGCGCGGCGGTGGCGAAGTCGTAGATGCGCTTCTCGTATTCGAGCGACACGGCAATCGCGGTGTGTTTGTAGAACGCGCCCTCGATCGCCGCGGCGACGGTGCCGGAGTACAGCACGTTGATGCCGGCGTTGCTGCCGGCGTTCATCCCGCTCACGATCACGTCCGGCGGGTCCTTCAGCAGTTCCAACAGCGCGAGCTTCACGCAGTCCGCCGGGCGGCCCTCCACCGCCCACCCGATGAGTGTGGTGCCGTCGTCTTCGTACACCTCGTTCACCAGAACCGGCGTGAGCAGCGTGACGGAGTGCCCGGCGGCGCTCTGCTCGGTGGCCGGTGCGACCACCGTGACCGTGCCGAGTTTCTGAAGCTCCGTTCGCAGCGCGCGCAAGCCGGGCGCGTAAATGCCGTCGTCGTTGGTGAGCAGAATGCGCATCGGTCCCGCCTCCGTGTGATGCGGCTATTCAACGGAATCGGTGGCGCAAGTGGTACCGGTTGTGCCGAACGCGCGTGCCTACCGGCGGCGGCGCGCCGGGTGGCGTCCCGTTGACGTTCGGCGCGCGCGTGCGTACCAATTGGGTAAGTTTTGATGCGCTGCCGGCACTCGCACCGTTCCGCCGTTGGGCGCTTTATGCCACCCTCAATCTTCCTCGACTTTCACCTGCCGAACGCGGCAACGTGGTTCTATTTCTCGCTGTTCCTCACCGTCGCGGTGTTCTTCCAGTTCGCGCGGCCGCTCTCGCTGCGCAACCTCGACCTCGTGATGCTGTTCCTGTTGGTGCCGGGGTTCCTGCTGCTGCAAGAGGCCGCGAGCGTCGCGGAGTCGGCGAAGTTCGCCACGGTCGAAGCGAAAGGGGCGGTGCTGGACCGCGCCGCCGGGAAGCGCCTCACCGGCTACATCTGGCTCCTGAGCGGGTCTCTGGTGTGGTTCGCGCGCGCGCTGGTGGACTTGGGCCTCGTGCGCCGGCCGGCGCTCGCGCCGAACTTGAACCCGGCGGGCCTTTCGTGCTTGGGTCTCGCGCTGTTTGTGGGGCTGGCGGCGGTCGCGCTGCGGCGCAACGCGGGCGAACCGGAACCGGAGCGCGTGGGGACGTCCACCGCGCCCATCGAGCGGGTGAAGGACACCGCGACGGCGGTCGTGCGCCAGAGCGACGCGACCGCGCCGCCGGCCGCCGCGCGGTTCTGGGCCGAGCGCGGCCTCTCCATCATGTGCCACGCGATGGTGGTGCTGGCGCTGGTGCTCATCGGCTGGCGGCACTTCGGCGATCGGGCCGCGGGCGTCGGGGCCGCGACGCTCTACGCGCTGGTGCCGTACACCGCGTTCAACATCGGCCAGTTGCACCACGTGTGGCCCACCGCGTTCGTGGTGTGGGCCGTGTACTGCTACCGGCGGCCGGCGCTGTCCGGGTGGCTGCTGGGCCTCGCCGCGGGCACCTCGGTGTTCCCGGCGGTGCTGTTCCCGGTGTGGTTCGCGTTCTACAGCGGGCGCGGCGCGAGCCGGTTCGCCCTCTCGTTCCTCACGGCCACGGCCGCGAGCGTGAGCGTGACGGCGCTGGTCCTGTACATCGACGGCGCGGCCGGACAGAGCCTCGTTTCGGCGCTGCACCTGAGCGAATGGGTCCCGTGGCGCAGCGCGAACACCGAGAGCATTTGGAAGGGCGCGCACTGGGCGTACCGGTTGCCGGTGTTCGTGGTGTTCGTAGCGTTCGCGATCTCCGCGACGTTCTGGCCCAACCCCAAGAAACTGTCGCACCTGCTGGCGCAATCGGCGGCGCTGCTCATCGGCGTGCAGTTCTGGCACGCGGACCGCGGCGGCGAGTACGTGCTGTGGTACTTGCCGCTCTTGCTGCTGATGGTGTTCCGGCCGAACCTGAGCGCGCTGGAACCGCCCCCGGTGGAACCGGGCAGCGTGCTGGTGCGGCTCGCGGGCGCGGCGTGGCGGCGCGTGCGCGGCGCGCCGCCCACCGAGAGCAAGCCGCTCGCGGTGTAAACTGCAGTTCCAAGTTCCAGAGTTCCAGAAGTTCCAAGTTCAAGGCCGTTCGCTTCCAACTTGGAACTTCTGGAACGTGGAACTTGGGACTCCGAAGAAGAACCGCCCTTCCCCGTTTGGCTCGTGCGCGGTACGCTGCGCGCACTTCACGGAGGAAGTGCATGCCGTCGCGGTTGCAACTCG
Organism: Gemmata sp.; assembly: GCA_022843445.1. Lineage (GTDB taxonomy): Bacteria > Planctomycetota > Planctomycetia > Gemmatales > Gemmataceae > Gemmata. The sequence goes on along the minus strand of JALHNS010000028.1, from coordinate 16,683 downwards.
TTCTCGGCACTTGCGCGCTGGCGCTGGTCGCCTCGGTTCCGCTCGTGTACGCTTCGAGCCAAATCAAGCACGAGCGCAACCTGCGCGTCGTGGAAGAGGGCGCGCTGTACCGGTGCGGGCAGCTCACGCCCGCGGGCCTCGAGCGCGTGATCCGCGAGCGCGGCATTCGCACCGTCGTCTCGTTTCGCGCCGCGCGCAAGAACGGCGACAAAGCCCCGGACGAATGGGAAGAGCAGTTTTGCGCGGACCGGCAGTTGAACTACAAGCGCATCCCACCGCGCGTGTGGGGCGCGGACGAAGACGGCGACATCCCCGCGGAAGAGGCCGTGCGCGAGTTCCTCGACGTGATGGACAAGCCCGCGAACCGGCCGGTGCTGGTTCACTGCTTCGCCGGCGTCCACCGCACCGGCACGATGTGCGCGATCTACCGCATGGAGTACAACGGCTGGCCCGCGGCGCGCGCGCTGCGCGAGATGCACCACATGGGCTTCCACCCGTCGGAAATGCACCCGCACATCCGCGACTACCTCACGAACTACAAGCCCCGCGCGAAGTAGCGAACGGGGCGCGGAGTTGGTACAGTGAACTTGTCGGTGCGACCGCGCGTCTCAAACATGCGCGAGGGTGGCGGAATTGGCAGACGCAGCAGATTTAGGTTCTGCCGGGCGTAAGCCCGTGGGGGTTCAAGTCCCCCCCTTCGCACTCCCAACGAGCCGCGAACGCCAGTGAGCCGGCTTGCTGTGCCGCTCACTGGCGTTCGCGGCTCGTTCGTTCGCCTAACTGCGTTTCACTCCGGCCAGTACCACGCCAGCACCGCCATCAGCGCGCACAAGAACACGAAGAACGCGAGCAGCCACCACAGCGGTGGCGGGCCGAGGGTGCCGCTGATGTGGTCCGTCGAGCTTTCGTTCGGGTCCGGTGGCGCAGTTCCCTTCGGCAATTTCACCAGTCCGAACCCGACGACGATTAGCCCCACCAGCAGAATTGCGGTAAACGTGTAGCAGACCGGCACGCACGCCAACACAGACATTTCGAGTCCCCGCGCGGCCGTTCCAACCGCGCCAGTTTCGCGCGCCGGCACCGCGCGGCGCGGGTCACTGGTCGCGCCCGTCAACGCCGGGCAGAATACGCTGTTAGTATCTACGGGTTCGCGCTTCCCGAATCAGGGGACATTCATGCTCACCGCTCTCGCGCTCGCCGCCGTGCTCGGCGGCACCCCGGCCCAACCGGCCGGCGACCTGAAACTCACCAACGTGCGCCTCACGGTCGGCGAACTCGGCCCACCCCGCGAGGGCGCGAAACTGCTGCCGGGCGACGTGCTGTTCATCGCCTACGACATCGAAGGCCTGCCCATCAACAACGAGGGCGTCACCCGGTACCAGATGGAAATGGACGTGCAGAACGCGACCGGGCAGTCGGTCTTCAAGCAGGCCCCGCGCGAGCTCACGGACTTCGTCCCGCTGCGCGGCAACCGCATGCCGGCCCGCGCGTACATCACGCTCGGCCTCGATCAGGCCCCCGGCACCTACACCTGCAAGGTGAAGGTGACGGAACCGAAGAGCAAGGCCGTGGGCCAACTCGAAGTGAAGTTCGAGGTGCTGAAGCGCGAGTTCGCGGTGGTCGCGGTGTACACCTCGCACGACCCGAAGGGCGAGATCTCCGCGCCCACCGCCGGGCAGGTGGGCCAAACGCTCTACGTGCAGTTCAGCGTCGCCAGCTTCGAGCGGGACCCCAAGACCAAGCAGCCGAACGTGGAGATGGAGTTCCAGTTGTTCGACGACAAGGGCCTGCCCACGCTCGGCACCCCGTTGAAGGACGTGCAAGACAACGTGTCGCCGCAACAGGTGAAGGACGGCGACGGCGCGTTCGCCAAGCAGTTCCCGCTGTTCCTGAACCGGCCGGGCAAGTTCGTGGTGCAAATGAAGGCCACCGACCGCGTGACCAAGAAGGAATCGACGTACCGCCTCCCGGTCACGGTCGCGCCCGCGAACTGAGCGCCGGGGGGCGCGGCGCGCCCGGCGGACGCGCGCCGCCCCGATACAATACCCACGCGCCCAGTAACATAGAGTGCCCGCCATGACCAACCTTGCCGACCAGATCGCCCGCTTTCGCAATATGGCCGCGGAGGACCCGGAGAACGACCTCGCGCACTTCCGCCTCGGTCAGTTCCTCATGGACGACGGCCAAACGGAAGAGGCCGCGAAGGCGTTCCGCCGCACACTCGAAATTACGCCCGAGTTCTCGAAGGTGTTCCAACTGCTCGGCGAGTGCTACATCAAGCTCGACAAGCGGGCCGACGCGGTCGACGTTCTCACGAAGGGCTGGACCGTCGCCGACGAGCGCGGCGACAAGATGCCGCGCGACGCGATGGCGAAGTTGCTCACCCAACTCGGCGCGCCGGTGCCACAGAAGCAAGCCCCGGTGGCCGACGACGGCGGCCCGGACACCGGGTTCCGCTGCCAGCGCCCGGGGTGCATGGAAGGGAAGCGCGCGAAGCCGCTCGCCGCACCACCGCTGCCGGACGCCATCGGCGCGCGCATCCAGAAGGACGTGTGTTCGGTGTGCTGGATGCTGTGGTACAAGGACCTCAGCATCAAAGTCATTAACGAGCTGCGCCTCGACCTGAGTTCCGAGGGCGGGCTGTTCGAGTACGACCGCAACATGCGCGAGTTCATGGGCTTCGAGCCGGAAGCGGCGAAGTGAGTGCGATCCTCGTTCAGTACGGGCGCGGCGGGTTCGTGGGCCGGTTTGCGGCGCGCGAGCCGTTCGACCGCGGCGCGCGCGTGGTCATCCGCGGGCCGCGCGGCGTCGAAGTGGGCACCGTGCTGTGCGCGGCCGACGGCGCGGCACGCGACGGCGACGCGCTGCGCGCCGCGACCGACGATGATGCCACTTCGCCCGAGCGCGAAGCCGAATTGCTGCGCGAAGCGAGCGCCGACGCCGAAGCCCGCGGGCTGCCGCTGGCCCTCGTGGACGGGGAACTGACGCTCGGCGGCGCGCTGATTCTGCACGGCCTCGCGTGGGCCGCGTGCGACGCCGACCCGCTGTTCGCGGACCTCAGCGCGCGGTTCGGTCTGAGCGTGCGGTTCTTCGATTTGGGCCGCGCGCCGGCACCGCAAGACGCGCCCGAACCCGCGAGCGGGTGCGGCAAACCCGGGTGCGGCACCGAAGGCGGCGGGTGCTCGTCGTGCGGCACCGGCGGCGGCTGTTCGTCCGGCTCGTGCTCCCGCGGCGCGGCCAAGAGCGCCGACGAACTGACCGCGTACTTCGCCGACTTGCGCGGAAAGATGGAAGCCGCGGGCCTCACCCGCACACCACTTCATTGACACCGCGCCGCCCCTCGCGGAAACTGATCCGTTTCGCCAACCAAAGGAGTTGCATCTATGACGCGATGGACCCGCGCCGCGCTCGTCGCCGGCGCGCTCGCACTCGTGCCGCTCGTCCCGGCGCGCGGCGACGAAGACGTGACCCGCGCGCTTGCCACGCTGAAAGGTGTGAAGAAGCAAGGGCAAGGCAACGAAGACGCCGGCCCCGCGTGGAAGGCGCTCGTGAGCAAGGGCGGCGCGGCGCTGATGCCCACCCTCGAAGCGTTCGACGAGGCCAACCCGACCGCGAACAACTGGCTCCGCTCCGCGGTGGACGCCATCGTGCAGAAGGAAGCCGACGCGGGCCGCAAGCCGGCCGCGGACAAACTCGAAGCGTTCGTGAGGGACACCAAGTTCGCACCGAGCGCGCGGTTCGCGGCGTTCGAGCTGCTGCTGACGCAAGACGCGACCGCAAAGGACCGGTTGCTGCCGGGGTTCCTCAACGACAAGTCCGCGGACCTGCGCCGCGCCGCAATCGCGCGCGAACTGGACGTGATCGAGAAGCTCGCGCGACCGACCGTGAGGGCCGACTTGGAGAAGCTGTTCGGCTTCGCCCGCGACAAGGACCAAGTCGACCTGCTCGCCAAAAAGGTGACGGACAACGGCGGGAAGGTGAGCGTGAGCGAGCACTTCGGGTTCGTGACGCACGCGATGCTGGTGGGGCCGTTCGATAGCACCGGCGGGAAGGGCTTCGCCGTCGCGTACCCTCCAGAGAGCGCGAAGGAACCGACGGGCGCGTTCAAGGGCAAGAACGACGCGGAAGTGAAGTGGATCGCCGCGAGCACCAGCGACAAGTACGCGCAGTTCGACCTGAACAAACTGCTCGGCAAGCACAAGGACGCGGCGGCATACGCGCTCGCCGTAATCGTGGCCGACAAGGAAACCCCGGTCGAGGTGCGCGTCACGAGTATCACCGCGGTGCGCATCGTGCTGAACGGGAAGGAACTCTACGCGCGCGAAGAGTACCATCACGGCTCGCCGTTCGACGCGAGCGTCGGCAAGGGCACGCTGAAGAAGGGCGAAAACGTGCTCGTACTCAAGGTGTGCCAGAACAACCAGCAAGAGGCGTGGGCGCAGAACTGGTTCTTCCAGATGCGCGTGTGCGACGACACCGGCGGCCCGCTGCCGCTGAAGCAGAAGACCGCGGACGGCAAGCTCGTTCCGCTCGGCTTCATCGCGAACCCCACCGAACCGAAGGAGGAGAAGAAGTGAACCGCTATCTGCTGACGGTGGCGCTCGCGGTCGGCGCGCTCGCCTCGGTGCCCGCGGCCGAGTGGGCGCAGTTCAAAGGCCCGAACGCGACCGGCGTTTCGACCGACAAAGATTTGCCCCTCGAATGGGGCAAAGAGAAGGGCCTGAAGTGGAAGGCCGAACTGCCGGCCCGCGGTGTGTCGTCGCCGGTGGTGTTCGGCGACAAGCTGTACATCACGTGCAGCAGCGGCAACCGCGACGACCGGTTGCACACGCTGTGCTTCGACGCGAACACCGGCAAGAAGTTGTGGCACCGCCAACTGCAAGCCACCGGCAGCACCGCGGCGCACCCGAAGTCGTGCATGGCCGCGAGCACCCCGGTCGCGGACGAAACCGGCGTGTACGCGCTGTTCAACACCGGCGACCTCGCGGCCTACGACACCGACGGCACGCTCCGCTGGTACCGCTCGCTCGTGGGCGACTACCCCACCATCACGAACCAAGTGGGCATGGCCGCGTCGCCGATTCTGGTGAAGGACAAACTCATCGTGCCGATGGACAACGCGGGCGAATCGTTCCTCGCGGCCGTGGACGTGAAGTACGGGAAGAACGTGTGGAAGGTGGAGCGCCCGCGCGACATCAACTGGGTCACGCCGCTCACCCGCACCGTGGGGAACGTCACGGAGATCATCTTCGACGCGCCGAGCGGCCTCGCGGGGTACGACTCGAGCACCGGCGAGAAGCGGTGGGCGAGCAAGCTCACCCGCGGGTCGATTCCCACGGCGACCATCGACGGCAACACGCTTTACGCGCCGGTGGGCGGTGTGAGCGCGATCAAACTCGGCGACAAAGGCCCGGAGGGCGAGCCCACGATGAAGGCGAAGGACGTGCAACCGGGCATGCCGTCGCCGCTCTTGTACATGGGCAAGCTGTACGCGGTGAACGGTCAGGGCGTGGTGTCGTGCGCGGACGCGAAGACCGGCAAGACGCTCTACAAGGAGCGGCTGAAAGGCGCGTTCTCGGCGTCGCCCGTCGCCGGCGACGGGAAGGTGTACTTCCTCAACGAAACCGGGTCGTGTAGCGTGCTCGACGCGACGGCCGACACGTTCGAGGTGCTGGCGACGAACGACCTCGGCGGCGAAACACTCGGCACGCCCGCCATCGCCGGCGGGAAACTGTACATCCGCAGCGACAAGGCGCTGTACGCCATCGGGAAGTAGGGTAGCAGTGCCAGAGTACGAGAGTGGAGAGCGTGAGGGAGAAAGCACGCTGGTTCTTCTCTCTCGGACTCTCCACTCTGGTACTCTGGCACGTACCGCTCTGGCACTTCCGAGCGAACGCGCTTGCCCTTCGACACCGCACGCGCGATACTACCGGCGGCGGGGAACCTCTTCACCCACCTCCCGCCGTTCACACCGGAGTTCCCATGTTCGTTCGTCGCTGCCTCGCGGCCGGCCTCGCGCTGGCCCTCTGTCTGAGCGCGCAAGCGCAAGACAAGAAGGATACCAAAGAGAACCCGGCCGCGAAGCCGGTGAAGTCTTTCAACCAAGCGCGGCACATGCAGTTCCTGAAGATCGTGGAGAAGGGCGAAGGGGACGTCATCTTCCTCGGCGACTCGATCACGCAGGGTTGGGAGGGTCAGAAGAAGACGTGGACCGAAGCGTTCGGGGCGTTCAAGCCGGTGAACCTCGGCATCAGCGGCGAGCAGACGACGCACGTGCTGTGGCGGCTCACCGAGGGCAAGGAAATCGAACCGCTGAAGCCGAAGCTCGCGGTGATTATGATCGGCACGAACAACACCGGCGGGCACAGCGCCGAACAGATCGCGGGCGGCATCAAGGCCATCATCGACGAGCTGCACAAGCAGAAGCCCGAAATGAAGGTGCTGCTGCTCGGCGTGTTCCCGCGGGCAAGCGCGCCGAAGGACGTGACCGTGGTTGCGGCCGACAAGCTGAACCCGAAGATCAAGGCGATCAACGACATCATCGCGAAGTTCGCGGACGACAAGAAGGTCTTCTACAAGGACATCGGGCCGAAGTTCCTGAACGCCGAAGGCGGCCTCGACCGCAAGGTGATGCCGGACCTGCTGCACCTCAGCGCCGAGGGTTACAAGATTTGGGGCGAGGCGATCAAGGAAGACATCGCGAAGCTCGTGAAGTGAGTTCGCAATGACGGAAGCCGAGTGGCTCGCGTGCCGGGACGCTCACGCAATGGAAGCGTGGCTCCCGGCGTCGTGGCGCAAGCGCCGCCTGTACGCGGCGGCGTGCGTGCGCCGAGTTTCCCACCTCTTGAACGACGCGGGCCGCGCGGCGTTCGAAACGGCCGAACGGTTCGCCGACGGCGACGCAACCGAAGCCGAGTTGGGCGCACTTCTGATGACGCCGCACCGCGCGTTCGTGCCGAACGTGCCGTATGAAGTCGGCGACGGCGCTCAGTATCGAGAGTACCGTTCGACGGCCGACGCCCAAAGTGCGGTGAAAGCGCTGCTCGCGCTGCCACACGACAATTGCCACGCCTGCGGTGCGGAAATGGCCGCCACGCTCTCGCGCGGAACGATCATTCTCGACTGCCGGAGTGCGAGAGCGTGTCGCGGTGGGTGCTGAACCCGGCGTCAAAGTTCGCGTGCGAAGCCGCGGCGCAGGCGCACGCGGACTGGCACGCGGGCTTTCGCGCCGAGAGCGCGGAGCAGACCGAACTGGTGCGCGAGGTGGTCGGGAACCCGTTCCGCCCGGTGGCGTTCGATCCCGCGTGGCGCACCGACACCGCCGCCGCGCTCGCGCCAGATGTACGATTCGCGTCACTTCTCTGCGATGCCCATCCTCGCCGACGCGCTCCACGAAGCCGGATGCGAAGACGAGCTGGTGCTGCACCACTGCCGCGAACCGCGCGCGCACGTTCGCGGGTGCTGGCTGTGCGACGCGGTATTGGGGCGCTCGTGACACACCCGGTTGGGATTGTGAACCGCGCCGCGCGTGTGGTACACCCTTCGGAATTCGCGTGGCCCTCTACAGAAGGACGCCATGACGGTCCCGAAGTTCAGCGTGGTGATTCCCACTCGCGAGCGCGCCGAGACGCTCCGCTTCGCGCTCCGCACCTGCCTTGATCAGATGTTCGACGATTACGAAATTGTCGTCTCCGACAATTTCAGTACGCCCGCGACGCGCGCGGTTGTGGACGAGCTCGCGTCGCCGCGGGTGCGGTACTTCCGCACGCCCGAACCGCTGGCGATGAGCCGCAACTGGGAGTTCGCCGTCGAACGCGCGCGCGGCGAGTACGTGACCGTAATCGGCGACGACGACGGCCTGCTGCCGCACGCGCTCGCCGAATTGGACGCGCTCACGCCGAACAACGAGCCGAAGGCGGTGCGCTGGGAGATGGGCTTCTACACGTGGCCGACGATCGCGCTGCCGGGGCAGGGCGACTACCTTCGCGTGCCGTTGGGAACAGCCGTGTGCGAGCGCGACGGAACAGAAACGATTCGCGCCGTGGCCGGGTTCGCGGAACCGTACACCGAACTGCCGATGCTCTACAACTCGGCCGTGCGGCGCGACGTGTTGGCCGAACTGCGCCGCCGCGCCGGTGCCGTGTTCCCGCACCCGGTGCCGGACGTGTACAGCGGGTTCGCGGTCGCGCACGTCGCGGGCCGGTTCCTTTCGTGCGAACGGCCGGTCAGCGTCTCGGGTCTCTCGCACGCGAGCAACGGAATCGCGACGCTCTTCAACCGCGGGCGCGCCGGAACAATTGACCGCGAGTTCTTCGCGCTGAACGCAACGCAAGGGTTGCGGCACGAACCGACCGTGCCGGACCTGCCCGCGTTCCCGGCCGTGCCCGTTGCGGACGCCTTCACCTTCGCCAAGCGCGTGCTGTTTCCCGAACTGCCGATCGCGGTGGACCGCAAAGAACTGACGCGCCGGTGCGTGGACACCCTGCGCGTGAGCGAAACCGATTGGCCGCACGCGCTCGCGGAGGTGCGCCGCGCGCTCTCCGATTCGTCAGAACTAGTGAAGTGGTTCGAGGCCGAACTCGGTGCGACAGCGTACCGCGAGCCGCCGCCGGTGGCGCTGCGCCCCGCGGAACTCGGCTTCTACACCGGTTGCGCGCACCTGAGCGCCGCGGCGTTCGGCGTGTCGGACGTGGCCGGCGCGGCGCGGCTGTGCGCGCGGGTGCTGGCGGGAGAAGCCGAAATGAACTCGCACGAGCGCGCGGCGCTGGAACTGCACCGCGAGTTGAGCGCCGCTCGCGCGGCGGCGGGAAGCACCGAAGCGGCGCTGCACACCGCGTGTGCCGCGGAGCGCGCCGAGCGCGTACGGTGCGCGGCCCGGATCGACCAACTCGAGGCGCAGGTGCGCGAACTGGACGCCCGATTGCGGGCCGAGCGCAAGTGGTCGCTGAAGGCCCCGCTGCGGGCCGCGAAGAAGCTGTTTGCCAAGTTCACGCGACCCGGCGCAGGTACGCCGACGGCCAGTGCGTGAGTTGTTGCTCGATCTTCCCCTCGTTGAAAAGGAATCCGGGTTCCTCCAGCACGAACTCCGGGTGCGCCGCGGCGAACTCGCGGGCCGCTTCTGAGGGGTTGTCCCACTCCCAACCGGGCTTCGACCCCGGCCGGCCCGCAACCGCGGCCATGATGCCGTCCGTCGCCACGATGTACGACCCTTCGCCCACCAAGTCGGCGTAGGCGTCCAGTTCCGCGCGAACGTGCGCCTTGGTGTGGTTCGAATCGAGCAGCACCAGCACGCGCTCGTTCGGCTTGATGAGCGATTTCACATGCGCCACCACGTCCGGCGCGATGGAACTGCCTTCAACGAGCGTGATGTACGGGAACAGCGGGTGCGCCTCGATCGCCGCGCGGTTGTGCGGCCGAATCTCGATGTCGATGCCGATGACGCGCCCGCGGTCGGTCGCCTTGCACAGGCTCGCGTAGTAGATGAGTGAGCCGCCGTGCGCGACGCCGGTTTCGACGATCACGTCCGGCTGCACGCGGTGAATCACTTCCTGAATGCGGATCATGTCTTCGGGGAGCTGAATCACCGGTCGGCCGAGCCACGTGAAGCCGTAGATGTACTTCTGCGTCCAGCCCACCGCGAGCCACTGCTCCGAAATGAGGCCGAACGCTTCGGGCGAATCGAGCGCGTGCGTGCGCGGGCCGTTCGCCGTCTCTTCGGTGAGGGTGCGCGCGTCGGTGTCGATGGTCAGCCGCATTTGCGTTCTCCCGCGCACCGCGTGCGCCACCAGTTCACGGTTTCGCCCAACCCGCGCGCGAGCGGCACGCGGGGCGTCCAGTTCAGTTCGGTTCGTAACCGCGCCACGTCCGCGACGAGCACTTGCGGTTCGTTGGGTGGCGTCGGTCGCGCGCCGAATCGCACGAGGTCCGCGCGCCCGGTCGCGGCGGCGACGTGCGCCACCACCTCGCGCACCGGCACCGGCACACCGGACGCGACGTTCACCGGGCCGCGCAGGTCGCTTTCCACGAGGCGAACGAGCGCAGCGGCGACGTCGCTCGCGTGCAGGAAATCGCGTGCCTGCGTGCCTTCGGAACACAGCGCCGGCTCCCCGCGCAAGAGCGCGCTTGCCACACTCGGCACCAGCCGCGCCGGGTGCTCGCGCGGGCCGTACATCCAGAACAGCCGCGCGTGCGCGACGCTCAGCCCACGGGCGCGCCCGAGCGCGGTCGCCCACTCGCACAGTTCCAACTTCGCGCGGCCGTAGGTCGTCGCGGGCCGCGTCGGCGTGCCGCGCTCGCTCAGCGTGCCGCCGGCCGTCCAGTCGTATTCGGCACACGTTCCGGCCGTGACCGCGCGAACGCCGCCGCACCGCGCGAACGCGAGCAACAGTTCTTGCGAAGCGCGGAGCCACCGCCAGTTGTCGGCCGACTCCCAGAACGCGCCCGGCGTCGCGACCCACGCCAAGTGCAGCAGGTGGGAAGGTCGAACGGCTTCGATCAGTCGCGCCGCGGCCCCGGGTTGTAGTAGATCGCAGTCGCGCGAACCGACCGCTCGCACTTCAAGCGAAGAACCCGCGGCGCGCGCGCACGGTTCGCCGAGGAAGCCGGTTCCGCCGGTGACGAGCAGGCGGTTCATAGCGGCAGGTCCGGGAACGACAGGTCGCGCGGCGCGATCACGCGCGCGCCGCATTCGGGCCAAGTGATTCCGAGCGCCGGGTCGTCCCACCGCGCGCCGGTCGCGGCCTCGGGCACGTACCGCGACGACATGTGATAGAACAGTTCGGTGCCGTCCGCGAGCGCCTGAAACCCGTGCGCGAAGCCCGCCGGGATGTACACCGCGCGCCGGTTCGCGGCCGTGAGTTCGACGCTCACCCACTTGCGGTAGGTGGGCGACCCGGGCCGCGCGTCCGCGACCACGTCGAACGCCGCGCCCGCGGTGCAGCGCACCAACTTCGCTTCGCCGTGCGGTTCGGCTTGCCAGTGCATGCCGCGGAGCGTGCCGGCCCGCGTGTTGAACGACACGTTGCACTGCACCCAATTCACACACAGCCCGCGAGCGCCGAACTCGTCTTCGCAGTAGGTGCGCGCGAACAGGCCGCGGTCGTCGGCCCGCGGCTCGACGTCGATGATGTACACGCCCGGCAGTAGCGTTTCGGTGAAGGTCACCGTTATGCGACTCGCGGGAGCGGAACGGGGACGATGAACTTGCCACCGCGGGCGCGGTACTCGGCCTGCTGGCGCAAGATTTCGTCCGCGAAGTTCCACGTCAGTAACAGTGTGTAGTCCGGCATCGCTTCGAGCAGCTTGTCCGGAGCGTGGATCTTCAGCCGCGTGCCGGGCGTGAACTTGCCCTGCTTCACCGTGCTGCGGTCCACTACGAAATCCAGTAGCTCTTGGCCGATACCACAGTAGTTCAGCAACGTGCTGCCCTTCGCGCTCGCGCCGTAAGCGGCGATCCGCTTGCCGCTCGCCTTCAGTTCGGTGAGCAGTCCGACGAGCGCCCGGCGCACCTCCGCGGCGCGCTCGGCAAATGCGCGATACGGCCCCAGTTCGCGGACGCCCCACGCCGCTTCTTCCGCCAGCAGCGCCGTGACGCGCGGGTTCACGGTCGCGGATTCTGTATGCGATGCATAAATGCGCAGTGTGCCGCCGTGAATGGGGACGCGCTTGCAATCGCGAATTGTTAGTCCGTGATTCTTAAAGCACGCGTCTAGCGCGGTGAGCGAGAAGTAGCACAGGTGTTCGTGATAGATGGTGTCGAACTCGCAGTGGTCGAGCATGTCTTTCACATACGGAGCCTCAACCACCGCGACGCCGTTCGGCTTGATGAGGGTGCGGATGCCGGCGACGAAGCCGTTGAGGTCCGGGACGTGCGCGAGCACGTTGTGCGCGTGGAACACGTCGGCGCGGTGGCCCTCGCGCGCGAGTTGCTCCGCGAACTCGCGCGTAAAGAACTCGGCGCGCGTCGGGATGCCGTGGCGCTCCACTGCGACGCGCGCCACGTTCCGCGCCGGCTCGATCCCCAGCACCGGCACGCCCGCGGCCTTGTAGTTCTTCAGCAGGTAGCCGTCGTTACTCGCGGCTTCGACCACGAGGCCGCGCGAGCTGAGTTTCTCAGATTGTGTCAGTTCGCGCGCGAGTTCGGCCGCGTGCTTCAGCATCGTGTCTGAGAACGACGAGAAGTAAACGTAATCGCGGAACAGGTCGTCCGGCGGCACCTCGGCCGTGATTTGCGCGAGCGCGCACTTCGGGCACACCGCGAGTTCGAGCGGGAACGTCGCCTCGTGTTCGCCGGGCGCGTCGCGCAGCGCGTTAGCCAACGGCGTGTGCCCGAGCGACAGCACCGGAGCGAGCGGGTGTGCGCCGCACGCGCGACACTTGGGGGAGAGGGAAATCGTCACGCGGCGGCCCTCGTCTCGAAGAAACTGGAGTACCACGCGACCGTGCGGCGCAAGCCCTCTTCGAGCGTGAAGTGCGGGCGCCAGCCGAGCCGCTCGCGGGCTTTCTTCGCGCTCAGGCTCTGGTGCTTGATCTCGTTCGTCGCCTCGTTGCGCACTTCGGGCGTGAGGCGCGAACCCATCACCGCGAGCACCTTGTCCACGAGTTCGCGGACGCTCACTTGCGTCTCGTTCGAGAAGTTGAACGCCTCGCCGCGCAGCGCCGGGTCGGCGGCCATCTTCTCGGCGAGCAGCAGGTACGCCGCCGCGCCGTCTTCGACGAAGAAGTAGTCGCGCACGAGCGTGCCGTCGGAGCGGATCACCGGGCGCTCGCCGCGCTGCACGCTGCGGATCGTGCCCGGAATAATGCGGTTCCAGTTCAGATCGCCGGGGCCGTAGAAGTTGCCGCACCGCGTGACCGACACCGGCAGGCCGTAGGTGATCGCGTAGCTTTGCGCGATCAGGTCCGCGCACGACTTGCTCACGTCGTAGGGGTGCCGGCCCTGTAGCGGCGTGCTCTCGTCGTAGGGCAGCACTTCGGCGTCGCCGTAGGCTTTGTCGCTCGATGCGAGCACGATCTGCTTGACCTTCGGACTGCGCCGGCACGCTTCGAGGAGCGCCCACGTGCCCTGAATGTTGCTCTCGAACGTCGCCACCGGATTGCGGTTCGCCACCGGCACCAGCGTTTGGGCTGCGAGGTGAACAACGGTGTCGATCTCGAACTCGCCGAGCACGCGCTCCGCGAGCACCTGATCGCGCACATCACCCCGCACGGTCTTCACTTGCTGAAGCAGACCACCGCGCACGAGTTCGCTTTCGGGCACCCAGTCGCGCACGAGGCACACGACATCCGCGCCGCCGCGAAGCAATCGCTTTACGACCGCACCGCCGACCAAGCCGGTCGCGCCGGTTACGAGTGTGGGCCGATCCTGCCAGAACCCGTTCACGCGCTCGCCCTCCACGGGGCACGGCCCTCCTGCCAGAGCGCTTCGAGTTGGCGCTTGTCGCGGAGCGTGTCCATGCACTGCCAGAACTTGTCGTGCCGGTACGCGGCCAGTTGGCCGTCGGCTACCAGTCGCGGGAGAATGTCGTTCTCGAAGCTGTCGTCGTCGCCGCCGATGTAGTCGAGCACGGCGGGTTCCAGCACGAAGAACCCGCCGTTGATCCACCCTTCGCCGGTCTGCGGCTTCTCGGTGAACGCGCGGACGAGCGGCCCGTCGAACTCCAACCCGCCGAAGCGCGCCGGGGGCCGAACGGCGGTGACGGTCGCAAGTTTGCCGGTTTCGCGGTGGTGGCGCAAGAGCGCCTGCACGTCCACGTCGCTCACGCCGTCGCCGTAGGTGAGCATGAACGTGCCGTCGCGCACCCAATCCGCCACGCGCCGCACGCGCCCGCCGGTGTTGGTGTTCAGCCCGGTTTCGATGAGGTGAACGTTCCAGTCCGCGTCGGCTTTGTCGTGTTCGGTGATTTCGCCGCGCGCGAGGTTCACGGAGATGCTGCCGGTGTACCGCGAGCGCTCGATGAAGAACCGCTTGATGGCGTCGGACTTGTAGCCGAGCGCGACGACGAACTCCGTGACCCAGTGGGCCGCGTAGTGGCTCATGATGTGCCAGAGGATGGGCCGCCCGCCGATTTCGACCATCGGTTTGGGCCGCACCTCGGTCTCTTCGGCGAGCCGCGTGCCGAGGCCGCCGGCGAGAATGACCGCGCGCATGGAGGGTTCCGCCGTCCGTGACGGAGTTCACAATCGGTCGAACGAACCGCGAGACTTTACCCCGCTCGCGCAACCCCCGCAAGGCGATTTCCGCGCGCCGGTTGCGGGGGATCGGGCGCGCGGTTACAGTTTGGGTGAGGTGGGTGGTTGCGTCGAACGCGCACCGCGGGTTAGCCAACAAACAAGTTCGGCCACAGAGCGCATTATGCGAGGGATTACTCTCAAGAAAGTCTGGTCCGACGAAAGTCTCGTTGAGTTTGAAATCACAATTTCGGACGGCTGCTCCAAGTTCTGCGTCAAGGTGTACGCGGGCCATCAGTCGCTTGAGACTTTAGCAGCCGATCTGGAACGATTCGCGCCCAGCATCTTCGGCGGCATCTACGACATCGAGTTGGGCAAGTTCGGCCCCGAGTACGCCAACGGTGCCTTCCGAGCGCGTTTAAACTTCGACATGGAGGGGCGCGGCCGGTTATTCGTCACGGTGCACGCGGAATCGGACTGGTATCCCATTAGCCGAACGCACGTCGCCAGCCGTGCGACGCTTTATCTCAGCAGCGAACCGGGATTGTTGGATAGGTTCGTCAAGGAATTGCGTCAGGTTCACGCGGGCACACGGTATGAGGCCGCGCTTGAATGCGTGCAACTCTGCGTGGAACCGGGCCACTTCGGAGGCAGCAATGGGTAAGGCCGTGAAGATTCGCGCGCTGACGGCTCCACCGCTGCCATTAAGCGAATTCGACCCCGGTGCGTATCTCGGCGAGTTGGAGTTCTACGAAACCAACGCGCCCATCACCGATGAAGACAGAGACGGGTTGGCGCAGTTCACTCACTTCCTTGCGTTTCTCGCTCTCCAAGCGCAATCGAACAGGTGGGATTCGTCTGTGATACCGCGAGACAGTCTGGCTCATCGGGCACTAGAGTCGCACTTCGGCGACTTGGAGGGTTGGCCGAACGTGCCGAAGCGCGGATTGTCGTACCGAGCGCTCGCGGGCTTCTTGATGCAACATTTCCCACCACGCCCACCCAAGTAGTAAGGCGCTGATTGTCGCCGGGCCGATGAGCTTATCGTTCCGCAACTTGCGGTCGGTGCGCGCCTACGATACCATGAAACACCTTCGTTCGTTGCGGAGTTGGGTGGTATGGTGCTGACCGACGTTCTGGCCGACGCCCGCGCGCTGCCGCGTGCGGAGCAGTTCCGGCTGATCCAAGAGTTGGCCGCCGCGCTCTTGCGGGACGAGGCGCCGCTCATCGAAGCCGGGCGCGAATACCCCGTGTGGTCGCCGGACGCCGCTTTTGGGGCCGCTGACGTTCTCCTTCGGTCGCTCGACGCCGACCGGGGGCAGTCGTGAGCAAGCGGCGCGAGCGGTTCCCGTTCGTGATGCGCGCCCCCGCAGCCGGGCAGGCAAGTTTGGCACCGATGCTCCCGTTCCGACTGCGCCTCGGTAGCCGCGAAGAAAGCGTGTCGAGATTGATCGACACAGGCGCGGCAGTGAACGTACTGCCGTGGTCGGTGGGCGAGCGGCTCGGCGGAGATTGGGATGCCGCGGCACCGGTGACACTCACTGGCAATCTGGCCGCGGTCGAGGCCCGCGTGTTGCTCTGCGAAGGGTTGGTCGGTGGGTTCGGCCCGCGGCTAGCGTTCGCGTGGTCGAAATCGGATGCCGTTCCCGTTCTCCTCGGACAGATCAACTTCTTACTCGTGTTCGACGTACGTCTCTCCCGCTCCGGCCAGTGGTTCGATGTAGCCGATCCGGGCGCGATACCTTGAGTGGCGTATCGACTCCTACCACTCATCGCGCAACTACTTCTTCGGCCCCATAAGCCAGCGGTCGGTTTGCGCGCCGAGCCAGCGGGCGAGGAGTTCGCGGCGGCGGCCGGGGTCGGTGTCGCGGTCGAACACTTGGTACGGTTCCACCAAGTGCCCTTCCAGCTTGTACCGCGATTCGTCCATCGGCCGCGTGTCGATCAGCGTGAACGTGGTGGTCGCGGTGCCGCCGAGCGCGGCCCGGGTGAGCGCGAGCTTGCGAATCGCGCTCGTTTCGGGATCGAGTTCGGCGACCGCGGAGCGGAACCCGATTAGACGCGCGCCGAGTTTCGGTTCGGCGCGGATCACGCGCGGTTCCGTCGAAGTCGCGCGCGGGTCTTCCTTCAGCCGGCAGTGCGCGCGCATCTCCGCGAGCACGGTTTCGGTGCGCAGGCCGTACAGGTCGCACGCCTGCTGAAGGCCCGGGCCCTGTTCGTCCGGGGCGATGCGCGCGCCGCGCGCCGGGTTCGCCACGAACCACACCGCGCCGTCGGTGTCGCGGCCCCACACGAACCGCAACGGCCCGCGACTCACCTCGACGCGGAACCGGTCGCCGGCGGTCCACACGCGCACCGTGCGCGGCGCGATCGGCTCGTCCGCGGCCGCGCCCTCGCGCTGCACTTCCACTAGGTAGCACCGCTCGACCGGCAACTTGAGCGCGGCCTCGGCGTCGCGCACCGCGCGCTCCGCGCGCGCCTCGGGCGCGGGCAGAAACGCGAACAGCAGCACCG
>JALHNS010000027.1 GCA_022843445.1 Gemmata sp. | reverse complement strand
CCTGCGCCGGCTGTTGGGCCGCGCGCACTGGCTCGACGCGGCCCGCGCCGGCGTGGAAGCGGCCGTGGCGCTGGGCACCGCGTCGCCGGCGGATTACCCGGTGCTGCCGCTCGAAACCGCGGCGCTGTTCGGGCACCCGTTCTGCCACTTCGCGATCTGCACGCGGCCGAAGGGGTGAGCCGTGAGCGCGCCGCTCGTGTCGGTCGTCGTCCCGTGCTACAAGCAGGCGCACTTCCTGCCGGGCGCGCTGGAGAGCGCGTTCGCGCAAACGCACCCCGTGGTTGAAGTGGTGGTGGTGAACGACGGTTCGCCCGACGACACCGACGCCGTGGCGCGCGGCTACGGCGACCGCATCCGCTACGTTTCGCAGGCGAACGCCGGCCTCCCGGCAGCGCGCAACGCCGGTATCGCCGCGAGTAGCGGCCGCTACCTCCTCTTCCTCGATTCGGACGACTTACTCCCGCCCGAAGCAATCGCGCGAGCGGTCGAAGCCGTCGCGGGCCGCGACGACGTGTTCGCCATCAGCGGGTGGCGCAAGTTCGCAACGAACCCGGCCGAACCGCTCGAACCGGACCGCTTCCCGCACGGCGGCGACCCGTTCCCGCAACTGCTGCACGACAACCCCGGCCCACCGAATTCGTACCTCGTACCGCGGGCGCTCGTCGAGCGCGTGGGCCGCTTCGAGACGTCGCTGCGCTCGTGCGAGGACTGGGACTTGTGGGTGCGCATCGCGCTCACCGGGGCACAGTTGGTGGCCGTGCCGGGTGTGGGCGCGTACTACCGCATCGCCGCCGGTTCGATGAGCACGAACCGCCCGCGGATGCTCGACACGCGCGCCGAAGTGCTGATGCGCACCTACGCCGCGTTCCGCGCACGCCCGGAGTTACTGGCGCAGTGGGGAAGCGAACTGGCGACCGCCGCAAAGCGCGTTCGGCGGCGCTTGCGCGCACAAGGGTTGTTCCCGGAGCGCGAAGCGGCGCTCACGCGCGTACTCGGCGAACTCGCCGAAGCCGGCGCGCGGCCGGAAGCGTCGCGGCCGGAGAAGCTGTTGGGGTTACTGATTGGGCGCGAGCGCGCCGACCGGCTGATGCTGTCCGCGTACCGCCGCTTCGACCGCCGCATGTACGCCTTCTACCTCGAAGGCCACGCCTGAGTGCGGCGCACACGGCTCCGCTATCGCCCATTCCGGTCTACGCGCACCAGCACCACCCATGCGGCAACGATCAGCCCCCAGACCGCCGCTTGGACGAGTACCCGCGACCAGTGAACCGAAATCTCGCGCTCGGTTCCGAACCACGCGGCCCGTTCGTCGCTCGGCGGTGCCCAGACCCAATAGGATCCCGCCGCGAGCACATTCACTTCGCGCACTTCGTCGGTTCGCCCCATGCTGACAAGTTCGCCCCCGGGCCGCTGCACAGGAACCACCGCGTACACCCGTTCGACCTCGCGATACGGCACGTAAAGCGCCATTGCGACCAAGCCGAGAAGCCCAATGGCGACGGCGCACGTTTGAGGGCGATTCATGGCACGGGCGCTCCGAGAGAACGGCCTACGAATCCTGCTTACCCGCTGATCGGTGGAGCAGGCTCAAATACTGGCGCGCCGCTTCGCGGTCGCCGCGCCCAACGGCCCGCAAGTAAGCCTCCAGCGTCAGCACCTCCGGCAGGTACTTGTCCTTTCCGGGTGCGAGATCGTGGTACGGTCCGCCCCGAACGCACGGCACGCCCTGAAGGGTGAACAGCACCGGCTCCTTGCCGAAGAATACCAATCCCACTTCGACCGTGCGGCCATCGCGACAGGCGAACCGCACTCGCCCGATTTCTCGGAGCAGCTCGGACCGCGGGTGCTTGGAGTACACGACCGGGCCGAGAACTCCGAGTAACTCCGGGACGAATTCGGCGGGCAGTTCAAACTCGGCGAGATCGGGTTGACCACTCACCACACCCGACACGGTGACGGTCGCGCGTGCGACGTCGGCAGGTGTTGGTAAGGTTGGCATCGCTGGCGGACGATCCGCCTTGCAACCGGTTCCGAGGAGAATCCAGCACAGGAGTGAGTATCGCACTCGTCGGCCCTCCACCGAATCCGAATCCGACTTCAGTGTAATCGCACAGAAGCTCGACCGAGGGAAACTGTCTGCGGTATCGAGCAGCGCAGATCACTCGTACTGTAGCGCGTCGGGGATGCGGGTTTGGATCGCGCGCCACGCGGGCAGCAACCCGGCTAGCGTTGCCAGCAGCACCGACACGCCCGCGATGCCCAGCGCCGCCTTCCACGGCACCAGCAGGTCCAAGTTGAACCCGGATTCGTCCACCAGCATCACCTTCAGGATGTACCACTCCATCGGCAGGCCGATCAAGATACCCAGCGCGGTGCCGAAGCAGCCCATCAGGAACGCTTCCGCCAGCACCGAGCGCAGCACCTGCGCCGGGGTCGCGCCCACCGCCAGCAACAGGCCCAACTCGCGCTTCCGCTGCAACACCGAAATGAACAGCGCCGTCACCACCCCCAGCGCCGCCACCACGCCCACCAAGATTTGCTGCATGTACGCGAGCACGTACACGCGGTTGATGAGTTCCGAGAGGAACGAACGCAGCGAATCGCGGTCGGTGAGGAACAGCCCCTTGCGGTTCGTGTACCGTTCGAGTTCCGCCAGCGTACTCGGCGGCGCGTCGGCTTTCGTGAACACGTGGCAGATGTCGATCAGTTCGTCGCCGAACAGTTTCACGTAGCGCGGGCGGTCGATGAACACCGTGCCGCGGCTCCACGTGTAGTCGCGCACCGCACCGGTGATGAGCAGTTCCACCGGGCCGTTCGGCCCCGGCACGCGGATCGTGTCGCCCACCTTCGACTTGTGCCGCACGAGGAAGTTCTCGCTCACCAGCACCTTGTTCACGCCGACGTGCGCCGGGTCCGCGTCGTCCAGCTCGGGGAACCGCGCGAGGTCGAGCGCGCCTTCGGGCACCCGCGGCGCGGTCGCGGCTGCGTAGGTGGTCACATCGATGGCGACCAAGCAGATCATCGTGCCGTTCAGTTCGGGCCGCGAATAGCGGATGCCGAACACGTGTTCGACGCCCGGTACCGCGCGCAGGTCGCGGGCCACGTTCGCGCTCATCGGGCTGTTGGAACTGTTCGCGGACGCCATGTTCCCGCTGAACACGAAGTGATCGGCCTGCACCACTTGGCCGATCCACGCGACGATCGGCTCCTCGTTGCTGCGGCCCACCCCCGCGGTCTGGAACATCAGCGCGACACCGGCACCCAGCGCGCCGATCACGAGGCCCGTGCGCCCCGGTGCGCGGGAGAGGTTGTCGAACGCGAGGCGCAGCTCGAACGGGCACGTCGCGCGGACCAGCGGCGACAGCGCCGCGATCATCCCGCCGACGAGAATCGGCGCGGCGAGCAGGAGGCCCACGAGAACCGTCATCATGCCGCCGATGGACCCGAGCCGTTGGGGAAGATCGGCGCGGAGCAGAATCATGGCGGTCCCGGCGAGCACCATCGCCGTGCAGATGCCGCGATGAAGGAGCTTCCACGCGCCCTTCGTGCCGGCGGAACGGCGCACGACGTGCGCCGGGTCTGCGTTCGCGGCCTGAATCGCCGGGATCAGCGCCGCGAGTACCGCTGTTAAGACGCCCGCGGCGGCGGCGGCCAGCGCGGTGCCCCCGGTCAGCTTCGCCGGGTCCACTTCGGGGTTCAGGAACAGCGATTCCAGCTCGCCGCGGAACTGCGAAAACGTGAGGTCCGCGAGCAGCACGCCCAGCGGAATGCCGGCGCCCGCGCCGACCACGCCCAGCAGCGCCGCGGCGCTCGCGAACAGCAGAATCACCTGCCCGCGGGTCGCGCCGATGGAGCGCATGATGCCGATATCGGCGCGGCGCTCCGCGACCGTCACGGCCATCGCGTTGTACACGAGGAACAGCCCCACGATCATCGCGCCGAGCGAGCACACGAGTAGCGCGACGGTGAACCCGTTCACGATTTCCTGCGTGCCGCGCTTGTGCTCGTCCGGGGTGCGCACGGTCGCGCGCGTGCCCACCACGCGTGCGAGTTGCGGTTCGACCGCGTCAATGCTCGCGCCCGGTTCGAGGAACACGTCGATGCGGTTCACTTTCTGGGGCGCGAGCTGCTCGGCCACGATGTCGCCTAACCCGCCGCCGAGCGCGCACAGCGGTGGCACCGGGCGCACCACTTGCGCCGCTTGCCCCACGCTCATGCCGATGAAGTTCTTGCCGAGCGCGGCGAGCGGCGAATCGCGTTCAAATTCGACCACGCCAACCGGCAGGCACGTCACGTCGCGCGTCGCGTGCCGCACCACGAAGGGCTTGTTGCCCCCGGTGCGCCGCAACCACTCGTCGTACACCGGACGGCTCACCATGACGAGCCGACCGGGGATGCGGTCCCACAGTTCGCCCGCGAGCGTGAGGTCGCCGTTTTGGACGGCCGCGAGCACCGGGAGCAGTTGCAGTTTCGGCGCGGTGGCGAGCACTTCCACCTTCGCCTTCAGCGGGTTCTCGGAAGTGAGCAACTGCGACGACACCTCCGCGCCGATGAGCACCGACACGCGGCCGTCGAGGTCCGGGAGCGACACGCGGTCGTACACCAGCGGCTGCACGGAGCGCACGCCGGGCACGTTCGCGGCGCGCAGCTCGTCCGCGACGCCGCGCAGCACGCCGGCCTCGCCGTTGGCGACGTACAACTCGGCGCTGCCGCCGGGGGTAGTGGTGTCGAGCGCCGCGATTTCGACGCACCGGTTCAGGATGCGCGCCGAAACGAGCGTGGCGACACCCAGCGCGATGCTGAGCACAATGAGCGCCGCCCGGTCCCACCGTTGGAGCAGGTAGCGCAGGGCGAGCAGGCGGTAAACGGTCATCCGTGTTCCTGTCCGTATTTGGTCGAACCGCCGGCGTGAGCCGGCGGGTTGTGAAACGTACCCACCGGCTCACGCCGGCGGTTCGACAATTCAATCCCGATTCCGCCGCAGCCACGCCCACGCGCTCCCGGTGAGGCCGGCGCACACGGCCATCAGCAGCACCAACCCCACGACGATCCAAAACACCTTTTGGTCGCCGAGTTTGCCCCAGTTGCGGGCGAGCCAGATGCCGAACGGCGCGCCCAACCCCGCACCGACGCCCAGCACCAGAAGCCACACTTCCGGGCCGCGGAACCAGAAGCTCCCGCGGCGCTCGTTCACCATCTCGCGGAACTCGCGCTCGCGGCGCTGCGCGCCGCGCATGGCGGCCCCGGCCTTGCGGGTCTTGTCGCGCTCGTCGGCGTCCGACTCCGCGCGGCCCACCTTGTAGGTGTCTTCGTCTTCTTCGGGGTTGTAGGCCTTTTTCGTCTGCTTCAGCTTCGGCGGGGTGAACTCTTCGTCGCAATCCGGGCACGTCACCGTACTACCGGGCGCGAGGCCCTTCGCGTACTTCACGTCGGCCTTGCACGCGGGACAGGTGGCGTAGGGCATGGGAATAGTGGGGAGTGGAGAGTGGGCAGTGGACAGAAGAGACGAACTTCGCTCCTTCGCATCGACCGTGCGGCACTCGCTGCTTTCTTCCGCCCACTGCTCACTGCCCACGGCCCACTTGCTCGTCCGATTCGATCAAGCCGTCGCGGATGCGCACGAGGCGGGTGCCGTAGCTCGCGCCGTTGGGGTCGTGCGTCACCATGATGACGGCGCGCTTGCCCGGTTCGGGCAGCTTCGAGAGGAGGGTGAGGATTTCGCGGCTGGTGGCGGAGTCGAGGTTGCCGGTCGGTTCGTCGCACAGCACCGCTTCCGGGTCCGAGACGAGCGCGCGCGCCACGGCGACGCGCTGCATCTCGCCGCCCGAAAGCTCGTCGGAGAAGTGCGACAGCCGGTGGCCCATGTTCACGCGCTCGAGGCACTCCGCGGCGCGCGCGAGCGCCGTGCTTCGCGCCATGCCCCCGAGCAGCAACGGCAGTGCGACGTTTTCGGCCGCGTTAAGATTGTTGAGCAAATTAAACGCCTGAAACACGAACCCGATGCGGTTGCGGCGCAAGAGCGAGCGCTGCCGATCGGACATGCGCTGAAGGTCTTGGCCGTGGAACACGGCGCGGCCGCTGGTGGGCGTGTCGAGCGCGCCCATGAGGTGCATGAGCGTGGATTTTCCGGACCCGCTCGGCCCCATGATGGTGACGAACTCGCCGGTGTTCACGCGCAGCGACACCCCGCGCACGGCGCTCACGGTGCGCGTGCCCTGCTGGTACGTCTTCACCGCGTCGAGGAGTTCGATCATGCTTCGTGCCTTCAGCCCCGGAGGGGCGACGGAGTGCTGCGATTGAACGAGCCGCGAACGCCAGTGAGCGGCCAAGCGCCGAGTTTCCGTATCCGCACGGGTGCCGCTCACCGGCGTTCGCGGCTCGTTGGAGCGTGCCGCTCACCGGCGTTCGCGGCTCGTTCAAGCGCTTCCGACAAGACGCCGCTCAGCTCGTGAGCTTCCGGTACTTGATGCGCGTGGGCAGGTCCGCGGCGGCCCCGAGGCGGGCGCGGCGCTGCTCTTCATACACCCCGAAGTTGCCCTCGCACCAGACCACCTTGCTGTCGCCCTCGAACGCCAGAATGTGCGTCGCGATCCGGTCCAAGAACCAGCGGTCGTGCGAGATCACCACCGCGCACCCGCTGAAGTTGATGAGCGCCTCTTCCAGCGCGCGGAGCGTGTCCACGTCCAAGTCGTTGGTCGGCTCGTCCAATAACAGCAAGTTGCCGCCGCTGCGCAACAGCTTCGCGAGGTGAATGCGGTTGCGCTCGCCGCCGCTGCAACTGCCCACCAGCTTCTGCTGGTCCGGGCCGCGGAAGTTGAACTTCGCGCAGTACGCCCGGCTCGCGATCCGCTGCTTGCCCAACATGATGTAGTCGGTGCCGCCGGTCGTCTCCTCGAAGATGGTGTTCTTGTCGTTCAGCGCGTCGCGGTTCTGATCGACGTAGGCCACCTTCACCGTCGGCCCCACGGTGAGCGTGCCGCCGTCGGGCTTCTCTTGGCCCACGATCATGCGGAACAGCGTCGTCTTACCGGCACCGTTCGGTCCGATGATGCCGACGATCCCGCCCTTCGGCAGGTTGAACGTCATGTCGTCGTACAGCAGCACGTCGCCGTAGCCCTTCTTCAGCCCCTCGGCGCGCACGACGAGGTCGCCGAGCGGCGGCCCCGCGGGAATCTGAATCGTCAGCTCCTTTTCTTCCTCGTCGATCACCTGCTCTTGGAGCTTCTCGATGTTGGCGAGGCGCGCCTTGCTCTTGGTCATCCGCGCGCGGGGCGAACTCTTGGCCCATTCGAGTTCGCGGTCGAGCTGCTTCTGCCGGGCGCTCTCCTGCTTCTCCTGCACCGCGAGCCGCTTCTTTTTCTGCTCGAGCCAGCCGGAGTAGTTGCCCGAGTACGGGTACCCGCGGCCGTTGTCGAGTTCCAGAATCCACTTGGCCACGTTGTCGAGGAAGTAGCGGTCGTGCGTGACCGCGACCACCGCCCCCGGGTACGCTCCGAGGTGGTGCTCCAGCCACTCCACGCTCTCCGCGTCCAAGTGGTTCGTGGGTTCGTCGAGGAGCAAGAGGTCGTGGCGCTGGAGGAGCGTTTTGCACAGCGCGACGCGGCGGCGCTCGCCACCGCTCAGGCGCTCCACGGGCGCGTCCGAAGGTGGGAGGCGCATCGCGTCCATCGCGATTTCGAGCTGCCGGTCGATCTCGTAGGCGTTGGTCGCGTCGATCTTCGCCTGAACGATTTCCATTTCCGCGGAGAGCTTGTCGAAGTCCGCGTCCGGGTCGCCCATCTTCTCGCCGATCTCTTCCTGCCGCTTCAGGAGCGCGCGAATGTGCGCGACGCCCTCTTCGACGTTTTCGAGAACGGTCTTGCCCGGCGTGAGGTGCGGCTCTTGCGGCACGTAGCCGATGCTCGCGCTGGCGTGCGGCCACGCCTCGCCCATGAAGTCCTTGTCCACACCGGCCATGATCTTCAGGAGGGTCGATTTGCCCGCGCCGTTGGACCCGAGTACGCCGATCTTCGCCCCGGGGTAGAAGCTCAGGTTGATGTTCTTGAGGACCTCCTTCTTGCCGTAGTGCTTGGTCAGATCGCGAATGTTGAAGATGTAGTAGTCGCTCATGAATGCCTCTGGTGCGCCGGCCGTACTGGAACGCGTATCTTATCGGAACGCGCGTGCGCATGAAATGCACACTCGAACACTTCCCGCCGTTGACACGTTTTGAACGCGCGTATATTATTTTTCTAGCCGCCGGCGCGAACCGGAGCGCCAGCCGGTGAGGGGCGTTCGTTCACCCGCGCGAACTCGATCCGGCGCGCGAATCGTGCGCGTTCGGTCGGCGCACAAGCGAACCGCTCAACGGCCGCCGCGCGGGCGGTCTCGCAGTCCGAGAACTTCACCCACGTGGACCGCGCCGGGTTCGTCCCGGCGCGGTAGCCGCGCTTCTGGGGCGCGTTCGCGCTGCCCATCGCAACCGGGGCGTGATACACTACACCAACGCTTCACACACGGGGCCGCCGTTCATGACGGACGAGATGGCCGAAGCACTGCTCGTGCTGTTCGAGCGGCTCGGCCCGTACCTAGCTTCCGATCCCGCGCTCCGCTCCGCCGTGGGCAACTTCGGCCGCGCGGTCGTCGCGCTTTCGGAACAGGCCGCGCCCGCGGTCGAAGCCGCGCCCGCACCGCCGCCGGTGGCCGAACCCGCGAGGCCCGCGGTTCCGCTCCCGCCCCCGCCGCCGCTGGTCATCCCCGCCGATTTCAGCCTCGAGCGCAAGCCGGTCCCGGTCGCCCGCCCGATCTATCCCGACGACCACGACGACGACCGCGGCGGCATCACCCCCACCGATCTCGGCGTGATCGCCAAGCGCTGCTCGCTGAAGGCCGAAGCGTGCCGCGCGGTCGCGGCCGTGAAGCGCGGCGACGTGTTCACGGTGCCCGACGCGCTCGCGCGCCGCGCCACCGCGCTGCCGGATTGCGAACTGTGGATGATCTACCCCGGCGACTACGCGGACGCGCCGAAGGTGTGGGACGACCTCGGCGGCGCGTACGCGGTGGGCGCGGAAGCGGCCGAACTGCTGGCGCTGGTGCGCGAGCTGCCCGAAGCGCTCGCCGTGCGGCACCGCGAGCGCGTGCTGTACGCGGTGGCCGAAGCGCAAGCGATGGTGTGGGCCGGCGTGCTCGACACCCGTCGCCGCGTGGACAACGACCAGATACACCTGTTCGTTCACGTGCGCGAAGAGGCCCGCCGGCACCAGATTTACATCAACCGCTACCTGAAGCGCGAGGACCGCGTTTCCGCCGACCAGTGGCCCGACCTGCTGCACCGCATCGCCATCTTGAAGGAAGGGTTGGCCGATACGCGGAACAAGGCGAAGTCGCGCGAGAAGGGGCTATCGAACCTGAAGTACAAGCTGCGCAAGTTGAACGACGAGCCGGAAAAGGCCGCGACCGAGTGGCCCCGCGTGCTGGAACTGCTCGAAGAGGTGGTGGCCGCGGGCGTGCCGCCGAGCAACGCGGAGGTGCGCGACCTGCTGCTGCCGATCCTCGACACGCTGCCGGACGACCAAGAGCCGGGGCCGAACGCGGAGCGCGTGTTCGCCGCGGTGAACGAGTACCTCGCCACGCGCCCCGCGCCGCCGCCCCCGCCGCAAGAGGAAGAGCCGACGGCCGAAGTGCGCGCGGTGGCCGAACTGCTGCACGGCCGCGAGGTGGTGCTGATCGGCGGCGTGGAGCGCACCACGAGCCGCACCCTGATCGAGCGCGCGTTCAAGCTGGACAAGTTGAACTGGATCACGACGCGCCCGCACGAATCCGTCACGCACTTCGAGCCGGCGGTGGCGCGCCCGAACGTCGCACTTGTGTTGCTCGCGATTCGCTGGTCGAGCCACAGTTACGGAGACGTGAAGGACTATTGCGACAAGTACGGCAAGCCCATCGTGTACCTGACCGCCGGATACAACCCGAACCAGATCGCTCACCAGATTCTCACTCAGGTGGGCGACCGGTTGCGCGCGCTCACGCGCGCGGGTTGACGTGGGACAGGCTTCCAGCCTGTCCTACGAAATCACACCGATCTGCTTGCCCACTACGGTGAACGCGGCGATCGCGCGGTCGATCTGCTCCGGCGTGTGCGCGGCGCTCACCTGCATGCGGATCCGCGCTTGGCCGTGCGGCACCACCGGGTAGCTGAAGCCGATCACGTAGATGCCGCGCTTCAGCAGTTCGTCGGCCATCTTCGTTGCGACCGCGGCGTCGCCGAGCATCACGGGCAGAATCGGCGTCGGGCCGGGCTTGATCGTGAACCCCGCGGCCTCCAACCCGGCCCGCAACTTCGCGGTGTTCGCCTTCAGCGCGGCGCGCAGGTCGGTCGCACTCGCCGCGAGTTCCAGCGCCTTCATGCCCGCTACCACCAGCGCCGGCGGAACGCTGTTCGAGAACAGGTAGGGCCGCGACCGGTTGCGCAACCAGTCCACGATTTCCGCGCTCGCCGCGGTGAAGCCGCCGCTCGCGCCGCCGAGCGTCTTCCCCAGCGTGCCGGTGATGATGTCGATGCGGTCGAGCACTCCCAACTCTTCCGCCGCGCCGCGCCCTGTGGCGCCCAAGTGCCCGGTCGCGTGGCAGTCGTCGATGCCCACCGCGGCCTTGTATTCGTCCGCGAGCTGGCACACGTCCGGCAACTTCGCGAGGTCGCCGTCCATGCTGAACACGCTGTCGGTGAAGATCAGCTTGAACCGCGCGCCCTTCGCCTCTTCGAGTTTGGCCCTCAGGTCGGACATGTCGTTGTGCTTGTAGCGGAACCGCTGCGCCTTGCACAGGCGCACGCCGTCGATGATGCTCGCGTGGTTGAGTTCGTCGCTCAGAATCGCGTCCCGCTCGCCGAGCAGCGGCTCGAACAGCCCGCCGTTCGCGTCGAAGCACGAGATGTACAGGATGCTGTCGCCTTTGCCGAAGAACCGGGCGATCTGCTGCTCGCACCGCTTGTGAACGTCTTGCGTGCCGCAGATGAACCGCACGCTGGAGAGGCCGTAGCCCCACGTTTTGATGCCGTCGAGTGCGGCGCTCACGATGTCCGGGTGGTTCGCCAAGCCGAGGTAGTTGTTCGCACAGAAGTTGATCACCTCTTCGCCGTTCACGGTGATCCCGGAGCTTTGCGGCGAGGCGATGCGGCGCTCGGCCTTGTACAAGCCCTTCGCTTTCAGCGTGTCGAGTTCGGTTCGCAGGAACGCGTTGATGTCGTCGGCCGGCATGAGAAACTCCGCAACGGGTGATGAGCGGAATTGTATCCGCGGTTACAGTGTGCGCACGCGAACGGGAGAACACCATGACCGAGCCGAAAGTGGCACTGGTAACCGGCAGCGGGAAGAAGCGCGTGGGCAGCGCGGTCGCGGAGGCGCTCGCGCGCCGCGGGTTCGCAATAGCTGTGCATTACCGCACATCGGAGGCCGACGCGCGCGACACCGTCGCGCACCTGCGGCAGTTCGCCCCGGCGGAAGCGTTTCGCGCCGACCTCAGCAGCGAACCGGACGTGAAAGCGCTCGTGTCCGGTGTGCTCGCACGGTTCGGGCGCATCGACGCGCTGGCGAACTGCGCGGCGCTGTGGAACCGCAAGCGGCTCGAAGACGTGACCGCCGCGGACCTGCACGAACACCTCGGCGCGAACCTCGTCGGCACCTTTCTCACCTGTCAGCACGTCGGCCTTAAAATGGTGGCGCAACCGGGCGGCGGGTGCATCGTGAACGTCGGCGATTGGGCCGACGTGCGGCCGTACCGCGACTACGCGGCGTATTTCCCCAGCAAGGCGGCGATTCCCGGCCTGACGCGGGTGTTCGCGGTGGAACTCGGCGCGCGCAACCCGAACGTGCGGGTGAACGCGGTGCTGCCCGGCCCGGTGATGCTGCCGCCCGAACTGACGGCCGAGGAGCGCGCCGGCGCGGTCGCGGGCACGCTGGTGAAACGCGAGGGGACACCGCACCACGTGGCGCAAGCCGTGCTACAGTTCATCGAGAACGATTTCGTCACGGGCGCGTGCCTGCCGGTCGACGGCGGGCGCACCGTGTACTCCACCGATTCGTAAGTGCCATGAGCGAACCCGCACCCGGCCCGCGGCCCACGTTCGCGGCGGTGTGCGTCGGGCTGTTCGCGCTGTGGCAACTGGTGTACCTGCCGCTCGCCAACCTGATCGACTACGTGCCGCGCCGGCCGCACGGCCCGCAACCGGAAGCGTTCGCCGACCCGTACCAGCGGTGCGGCACGTTCACCACCGTCGAACCGCTGCAGCGCGCCGCGGAGCGCGCCGGCGACGTGCTCGACTGCTGGGCCGAACTGAGCGGCCAAGAGCAGGGCTGGACGATGTTCGCGCCCGGGCCGCCGCCGCACTCGTGCTTCGTCGCGGTCGAATTGCGGTTCGCGGACGGGACGAGCGACACCCTCCTGTCGCCCTACGAACCGGACCACGTGCGGCCGGCGAACCGCGCCCCGCTGGTTCACGATCGCGCGTTCAACTTCGAGATGCGGTTCACGTTGGACGCGTGGTTCTTGCCGAACGACACGATCGCCGAACGCCCGGACCTGTACGCGATCCCGCCCGCCGGCGCGCGGGCGCTGCGCGCGCCGGTCGTCGCCTATCTGAAGTAGCGCGTGCGGGCGTACCGCGAGCGGCACCCGGCACGCGGCGAGCCGACGGAAGCGATTCTGAAGCACCGGTTCATCCGTACGCCGCACCCGGACGAACCGCGCGTGTGGGGAACGACCGTCGACGAGCGGTACTACGCGAAGTGGACGCCCGCGACCGGCACCTACGAGGTGTACGACGCGGTGCGCGGCGCGTTCGTTCCGGCGGAGGGCGCGAAGTGAACGTGCGCCCGTGGTTCCCCGGCCCGCTGGCGCGGTGGAAGTGGCTCACCGAGTCGGTGCCCGCGGAGCGCCTCGCGGCGCTCCGCATCGCCGCGGCGCTCGCGGTACTCATCGACATCTGTTTCACTTATCTGCCGCACTTCGCGCTCTTGTTCAGCGCCGACGCGCTGGGCGGCCGCGACCTGTGCGCCGACCGGTTCCGCGACGGCCGCTTCTACTGGTCGGTGCTGCGCGTGCTCCCGGATTCGTGGGGGCCGGCGGCGCTGTTCGGCGTGTGGGCAGCGTCCGCGGTCGGGCTGCTGTTGGGTTGGCGCACGCTGCTGTGCGGTCTGGTGTGCTGGGCGTGTGCGGTGTCACTGTGGGGCCTCACCCCGCTGCCGCACAACGGCGGCGACCGCGTGCGGCACTCGCTGCTGTTGCTCGTGGCGCTGAGCGCGTGCGCGGAAGTGTGGAGCGTGCGGGGCCGCGGCGCGAAGGGCGCGCTGGTGCCGGGGTGGGTGGTGAAGGTGGTGCTAGTTCAGCTCGCGTGCCTGTACTTTTTCAACGGCTGGTCGAAACTGCAAAGCCCGATCTGGCGGAACGGGTTCGTGATGTACTGGGTGGCGCACGATCTCGCGTGGTGCCAGTGCCCGTGGGCCGGGGCGCACGCGCCCGTGTGGGCGCTGCGGCTCTCCGCACAAGTGGTGCTGGTGTGGGAGTTGGTGTTCCCGGTGCTGGTGCTTTGGCCGCGCGGGCGCGCCTTCGCGCTCGCGCTGGGCGCGCTGTTCCACCTCGCCACGCTGTGCGCACTCGAAGTGGGGATGTTCGCGCTGTACTCGCTGGCGTGCTACGCGGCGTTCGTACCGTGGGAGCGCCTCCGCCGCGAAGTGGGTTAGGGCTTGGGCTTCGGCAGCGGCCCCTTTCCCGCGAGGTACTTCACTTCGTCGTCGCTCAGCGCGCGGTCGAACACGCACACTTCGTCCACGGCCGCGATCGGGAGGTGCACGTGCGGGAACCGGCCCGGACTACCGAACGGGGGGTCGGTCTCGTCAAACGCGCCACCAAAGGAAACGGCCTTCAGTTCGCTCTCCGGGCCGGGCGGCAACTGGAGGGAGTGAATCCGTTTCCCGTCGAGGTACAGGCGCGCTTGCGCCCGCGCGCCGGTGCCGCTGCGAGTGAGTGCGACGTGGTGCCACGCGGCCCCGTCCGCGAACGGCGCGGAGAACGTGCCGTCTTCCCGGATACCCGCCGGCTTTGCGAGCACACCCGGATCGGACCCTTTCGGGGCGTGTACGCGGAACGTTGCCCCGTTCCGGTCCGTATCTATCGAACTCATCGGTTTGAATAGGTAGTCGTAGCTGGTAAACACACACGCACGCGCCCCCTTCTGGGCGCGCGCCCACGCGGCGACGGTGCTCGGGCCCGTGATCGTGCTCGCGGGCAGCTCGGCGGGGTTTAAGGGGAGGATCGTTTTCGGAGCCAAATACACGGCGCGCCCGCGCGGGCCGGGGCCGGTTCGCAGGTGTTCCGGGCGCGGCACCGAACCCTTCGGCCACACCGGAATGACCTTCTCTTCGATCTCATCAAACGACATGTACAGCGCCAGCCCCTTGAGGGTTTGCGGGTTCGGGACCGACAATTTCGGGTCTTCGGCCAACCGCGCCGCGGCGGCCTCCGCGGCGGGCAACGTCCTCTCAAGTTCGGCCCGTTCCGCGGCCACCCGCCGCATCTGTTCCCGCACCTGCCGCTCGATTTGATCCCTGTTTTGCTCCTCGAACATCGCGATCGAGCGCGCCATCTCCTCTTTCCGCCACTCGTCCATCTCGCGGGCGGCTTTGCGCTCGCGCTCCCACTTCTCCACCTCGGCGCGCCGCCGGTCGCGGCCGGCAACGCTTGCGGGGTCGGTGACGCGGAACGAGTCCAAGAACCGCTGCACGTCCGCGTCGGCTGGGGTGCCCGGCGCGACCGCCAGCACGAACAGCCGCGCGTCCGTCACCACCACGCGGAACACCGCGCGGCCCTCGCCGGGCACATTCACCGCCGCCTCGCGCGCCGCGAATGCGTCCGCTTCGAGGTTGCGGACGCCTTCAACCGCCGCCGCGCCGAACTCTTGTCGCAACCCGTCGATCGCGCCGGACAGGATCGCGTCAGCGCCCACGCCGTTGTGCCCGTCGGGGAAATCGCTCCACATCACCGCGTAGGCGGTGCCGCGAAACGCCGTGCCCTCCGCGACCGTGTTCGGGTCCGGCGGCATGTCGATGAGGCGGGCGATGTCGGCGCGCGGCGCGGCCGGCAGTTCGACGCGGTATCCGCCGTTCGGCGACGCGTACTCGCGCCACTGCGCCGGGGCCGTTCCCGTGCGCCACAGCGCGAACGCGCCCGCCCCGACCAGCGCCCCAATGAGCGCGATCAACCCCGCGATCAGTTTCGCGCGCGAGGCGGGCGCGTCATCCGGCACCACTTCGGCCATCGGCTCTTCGCCGCGGCGCGACCGGCGTAGCGCGGCACGCGGGGCACTGCACCGGGCAGCCGGCGAATTCGTCCGGCGCGCGAATCGGTCCTTCACACACGGGGCAGCGGAATTCGATGGGCATCGCGGATCTCGTGAGCGCGGGGGCGGAGAGATGATACCGGCACTTCGCGCGAGCACGCCAGCGAATCCCGAACGCACCGCCGCGCCCGCGGCATATAGAATAACGCCCGCTCGAATCTCATTTTTCTGAGGCCGCTATGCGCGCGCGCTGTAGTCGGGGGTTCACGCTCATCGAGTTGCTCGTGGTCATCGCGATCATCGCGGTGCTCATCGGGCTTCTGTTGCCCGCGGTCCAGAAGGTGCGCGACGCCGCGGCCCGCATGAAGTGCGGGAACAACCTGAAGCAACTCGGCCTCGCGCTGCACAACCACCAGAGCGCGCTCGGCTACTACCCCACCGTCGCCGAACTGCCGCGCACTACCACCGCCGACCCGTGGAGCGCGCACGTCCGGTTGCTCCCGTACCTCGAACAAGACAACTTGGCGAAGTTGGTCGATCTGAAGACCGCGCCGAACAACTTCAACGCGCTGCCCGCGGTCGCGGCGGTGCGGGTGTCTCTGTACATCTGCCCGTCCGATCCGAACGACCGGCCTCGGCCCACCGCGACGCTCACCCACTACCCGCTGTGCTACGGCTTCAACCAAGGGACGTGGTTCATCTACGACCCGGTTTCGGACCGCGCCGGCGACGGCGCGTTCGCGCCGAACCGCACCTTCAAGCCCGCGGACTTCACCGACGGGATGAGCAGCACGCTCGCGATGGCCGAAGTGAAAGCGTTCCAACCGAACCTGTGGGACAGCTTCAACCCCGGGGCCGGGCAACTGAACGTGCCCGCGCCCGCGACGCCCGCCGCGCTGGCCGCGTTCTTCGGTGGCACCTTCGACTCGAACGGCCACACCGAGTGGGTGGAAGGCGACGTGCACGAAACCGGGTTCACCACCACGTTCGCGCCGAACACCGTGGTGCCGTACAACGGCGCGGACGTCGACTTCACGTCCAGCCGCGACGGCGAATCGATCACGCTGCCCACCTACGCCGCGGTCACCGCCCGCAGTTATCACAGCGGCGGCGCGAACGCGCTGCACGTGGACGGCAGCGTGAAGTTCTACCGCAGTAGCATCAACCTCGCGACGTGGCGCGCGCTCGGCACGCGCGCGGGTAGCGAAGTGGTGGGCAACGACTAATCTTACCAGTTCCAGAGTTCCAAGCGTTGCCACACGCGCCGCGAAGCCGGTGAGCGGCGCGAGCGGCTGCAACGTGGAACTTCTGGAACTCCCGCGAGGGCGCGCCGATGGGCACCGACGCACCGGCCCGACCGTGGGCGAAGTACGCGCTGGGCGCGGGCGCGCTGGTGGCGCTCGCGCTTGCGGCGTGGTGGTTCTTGGGCGGGGGCAAACCGCCGACCATTTCGCCGGACGCGGCCCGCCCGATCGCCGAAACGTTTCTCGCGGACGTGCGCACCGGCACCGTTGCCCGTGTGGATGCCGCGTGGGACGGCACCAGCGCCGAGTTCAAATCGAATCAGGGCCGCGAGCAGTTCCGCAAGTTCGTTCGCGGGAACAAGGCGCTCGCGTCCGCGACCACCTTCCAAGACTGCCAGATGAGCGAAGCGAACGGTGTGCGCGTCGCGCGGTGCTCGTTTCGCACCGCGTCCGGCGCGCCGCTCACGGTCCTCCTCGCGCACGAGGGCGGCGCGTGGAAGGTGGAACGGTTGCTCCTCGAATAGCCGGCGTTCGCGCCACGCGCGAACTGGCTCCGGTGCGAATCGCGCGCACGAGCTACAGCGTATAACCGAAGTGCGCCCACACTTCCGCGAATTGGAGCCACGAATGGCAACTTCTCGCGCGCCGCGGTTGCGGCTCGAACAGCTCGAAGACCGCAGCGTGCCCGCGGTGCTGAGCGGCTTCGCCGAAACCGCGTTCGCAACCGGGCTCGTGCAACCGACCGCCATGGCCGTCG
This sequence comes from Gemmata sp., assembly GCA_022843445.1. GTDB lineage: Bacteria > Planctomycetota > Planctomycetia > Gemmatales > Gemmataceae > Gemmata. The sequence goes on along the minus strand of JALHNS010000027.1, from coordinate 16,119 downwards.
CCCCGGACGGCCGCATCTTCGTTACCGAAAAGGGCGGCAACTTGCGCGTGGTGCAGCCGAATGGCACCGTGCTGAGCACACCGTTCCTCACGGTCGGCGTGAACACGTTCAGCGAGCGCGGGCTGATCGGCGTCGCGCTCGACCCGAACTTCGCCACCAACCGATTCGTGTACGTCTACTACACCACGAACGAAACGGTGCCCGTGAACCGCGTCAGCCGGTTCACCGCCGACGCGACCAACCCGAACGTCGCCGCGACCGGCAGCGAAACGATCCTGCTCGACGACATCCCGTCCACGAACGGCAACCACAACGGCGGCGCGCTGCTGTTCCGACCGGACGGCAAGTTGTACGTCGCGGTGGGCGAAGCCGGCGTGCCCGCGAACTCGCAGACGCTCACGAACCTGCTCGGCAAGGTGCTGCGCATCAACCCCGATGGCACCGTGCCGAGTGACAACCCGTTCGCCGGCGTGGCCGGCGCGCGGCCGGAAATCTGGGCGTTCGGGCTGCGCAACCCGTTCACGATGGCCGTGCAACCGGGCACCGGCACGCTGCACATCAACGACGTGGGCGGCGGGCTGTTCGAGGAGGTGAACGTCGGCGTCGCGGGCGCGAACTACGGCTGGCCGAACACCGAAGGCGACTTCGACCCGGCGGCGTTCCCGCAGTTCACGCGGCCCCTCGTCGCCTACGCGCACGGCACCGGCGGGCTTCAGGGCAACTCCATCGCCGGCGGCGCGTTCTACAACCCCACGAACGCGCTCTTGGGCCAGCAGTTCGTGGGCGACTACTTCTTCGGCGAGTTCGTGCGGAACCGCATCTTCGTGCGCGACGCGAACACGGGCGCGGTGTCGACGTTCGCCGACGGTACCGCGGGCAAAGGCGTGGTCGATGTGGACGTGCTGCCGGACGGCCGACTGCTCTACCTGAGCCTGATTTCCGGCAGCATCACGCAGATCGCCCCCGCGGCGGAAACGGGGCGCGTGTCGGCTGTGGCCGCGGGCACCGGCGGCACGGTGCTCGCACTGAACGCGGACGGCGGCGCGCGGTTCGCGGTGCAACCGTTCGGCGCGTTCGCGGGAAGCGTGCGCGTCGCCACGGGCGACCTGAACGGCGACGGCATCGAAGACGTGATCGCGGTGCGCGGGCCGGGCGCGCCGCCGGTGGTCGCCCTCTTCGACGGCGCGACCGGGGCCGAGTTCGCGCGGTTCGGCGCGTTCGACGGGCGCTACACCGGCGGGCTGAACGTGGCCGCGGGCGACGTGACCGGCGACGGCCGGGCCGACGTGATCGTGAGCAGCGTAACCGGCATCGCGGCCGTGCAAGTGTTCGACGTGACGGGCGGGCGCGTGGTGGCGCTGTTCAACGCGTTCCCCGGCTACGCGAACGGCGCGAGCATCGCCGCGGGCGACGTGGACCAAGACGGCCGCGCCGACATCATCGCGGGTACTCTGGTGGGCGTGTCCGGCGTGCGCGTGTTCAGCGGGTTGACGCTCGCGCCGATCCGCGAGTTCTTTGCGTTCGGTCCGGTGCCGGTGGGGGTGAACGTGGGGTTCGTGAACGGCGAGATCGTGACCGGCACCGCGACCGGCCAAGCGTTCGTGCGCGTGTTCACCGCGGCCGGTGCGGAGCGGCTGACGTTCGCGGCCGCGCCGCCGCAGTTCAACACCGGCGTCACGGTCGCGGCGCTGGGGAACCGGTTGCTGGCGGGCATCGGCGGCTTCGCGGCGGCCTACGACCTGACGAGCGGCGCGTTCCTCGCCGCGGGCGTCCCCTTCGGCGGTGCCGGCGTGTTCGTGGGGTGAGCGCGGGCTTGAACGTGATGAAGACAGAAGAGGAAGAGGTTTGGACAGGATTACAGGATGAAGAGGATGCAGAGTTGAAACCCAACACTCTTGAACTGTCTGTATCTTCGTCGTCCTGTAACCCCATCCAAAACTGTCTTTCCGCTTCTCTGATCGTGTCTTTCTCAGAGTTCATCGTGCGGCGAAACTCTGCGCAACTACGGTGATTGCACTTCACCCGCGGTCGGGTTACTTTCTCCCTCACACACGCGAGGGAGCGAGTCATGCCGGATCTCGAAAGCGGTCAGTCGATCGAGATGCAAGGGTCTGGCAAGACGCCTTACATCATCAAGAACGTCGGCGGCGTGTACTCCTGCACCTGCCCGGCGTGGCGCAACCAGTCGCTGCCGCCGAACGCCCGCACCTGCAAGCACATTCGCAAGCTGCGCGGAGACGCGGCCGAAGAGGCGCGCCTCGCCGCGCCCGGCCCGCTGCAACCGCTCAAGCCCGCCGGCAGCGAAGACGTGAAGGAACTGCCGCTGCTGCAAGGCCACCCTTGGGACGGCGAACAGGACCTTACCGGTTGGTGGATGAGCGAGAAGCTCGACGGCGTGCGCGCCTACTGGGACGGCAAACAGTTCCTCTCGCGCCGCAACAACATCTATTACGCCCCGGACTGGTTCACCGCCGGGCTGCCCGCGCACCCGCTCGACGGCGAACTGTGGATCGGCCGCCGCGCGTTCGACCTCACGAGCGAAATCGTCCGCACGCAGGGCACCCCGGAGCGGTGGAAGGACCTCAAATTCCTCGTGTTCGACGCGCCCGAAACGAAAGGGCCGTTCGAGGACCGCGTGAAGTTCCTCCAAGACGAACACGGGGCGTGGAAATCGACTTACACGCACCTCGTCGAACACAACGAGTGCACCGACCCCGAGCACCTGCTGAGCGAACTCGACCGCGTCCTCGGCTTGGGCGGCGAGGGGCTGATGATGCGCAAGCCCGGTTCGCACTACGAGCGCACCCGCAGCAGTTCGCTCCTGAAGGTGAAGAAGTTCCTCGACATGGAAGTGGTGGTGGACGATTACGAAGCCGGGAAGGGCCGACACAAGGGCCGCGTGGGCGCGCTCTGGGTGCGACTCAGCACCGGCAAACTGTGCAAGGTGGGCACCGGGCTGAAGGACAAAGACCGCGACAACCCGCCCGCGAAGGGCACCGTTATCACCGTGAAGTATCAGGACATCACCGCGGACGGCCTCCTGCGGTTCCCGGTGTACGTCGGCCCGCGGCACGACGGCGACCCGAACGCGCCGCTCCCGACGCGGAAGAAGCCGGAAGAAGCACCCGCTGAAGACACGAAACCCGGGCCGAAGAAGCGCAAGACCAAATGACGACCTAAACCCGTTTCTCTCTTTCCTAACTGGAGGCATTGCGATGGCGGCGACCCCGAAGCGGTACTTCGAGTTCGTGGACGGCACCTCGAACAAGTTCTGGGAAATCTGGATGGACGGCACCGACGTGACCACGCAGTGGGGCAAGATCGGCACCGACGGCCAAACGAAGACGAAGAGCTTCCCGGACGAAGAGAAGGCGAAAAAGGAGTACGACAAACTGGTGAAGGAAAAGACCGGCAAGGGCTACACCGAGAAGAAGCGCCCGTAAGCTGAGTACACAACGAACCGTGTCGGTTTAGCTCGCTGCTTTGCAGCAGGGCGATGATGCGTCGCCCGAGCGCACTCTGTGCCATACGACGCGAGGAAGGCTGTTCCAGCACCGCTATCCGGCCGGGTCACCTGGTCCGCAGCGCGGTCGGGATCAACCTCGCGTGTCGTGGTTCCGCGCTGCGGACCAGGTGACCCGGCCGGGCGGCGCCGTGAGCCTTCCGCGCTTCAGGTCGGGTAGTAGACGCTCCCCGTCTGCTCTCGGAAGTGACACACGCCAGTAGGAACCCTCCCGATGTCGGCCGCGCTCACGCTCGATGACGTTCGCAAGGCATGGGACGCCCGCGACCCGCGGCTCATCGCGCTCATCGACCAACTCTGTACCCAACCGGTGCCGCAACCGGAAACGCCGATCCGCGACGGCGCGCTCACGTTCGACAAGTTCCTCGCGGGAATGCGCGACTGGCGCTACCGCCAAAAGAGCAAAGAGGATCAGGCGCACTACCGCACGGAGACGCTGAAGGCGCTCGAAGCCCCAGACGCCGAAGTGCCGCTCGCAGACAAGTTGAAGGTTCACGAAGTCATCTACGCGCTGTGGCAATCCAACGACCCGCTCGCGCGCGACTACCTGCTCCGCATCATCGCAAAAGTGCCGCTCGTGTACGGGCCGTGGAAGGCGCTGAAGCGCATCTTCAAAGAGGCCGAGGCGAAGAACGATACGGAAATCTTTGGCGCGCTCGCGGCCCGGCTCGATGCCGCGAACAGCGGGGGAGGCGGGCGGCGCGAAGTCAGCGGCGCGACGCTCGCGTACCTCGCGCGCCGCGCGTGGCGCTACCTCCGCCGCGTCGGGCTGCACCTGCCGGCGACGTACCCCGATGTCGCGTGCGACATCCTCGCGCAATACACGGACAACACGCGCTGGAACGGAACGTGGGTGTTCAACCACATCCTCTTCCACAACTCGAAGCGCTACGGTCGGTCGAGTTTCCGCTTCGGCTGGAACGACAAACTCGCGGACCCGACGAACCTGAAGAACCGGGCCTACGGCGACACGTGGAAGCGCAGCCACCGGCCGCTGTTCTCGCTGCTCGAGCGCGCGAAGTCCGACGCGGTGCGCGACTACGCCACCGCCGCGCTGAAGACCGACTTCCGCCAAGTGCTGCGCGACACCGAACCGGCGTGGGTGGTGCGCCTCGTCGCGGTGCCGAGTCGCTCGATTCACGATTTCGTGGTGTGGTTGCTCCAGAACGTGCCGAAGTTCGAGCAAGGCGCGTTCCGCGGGCTGGGGCTGCACGAATCCGTTCTGAAGCTGTTCGATTCGCCCAGCACCGACGCGCGGAAGTACGCAGCGAACTACGCCCGCACGCACGCCCGCGACCTGCCGGTGAGCGAACTCATTCGCCTCGCCAACAACGACAACGACGACGTGCGCAAACTCGCCGCCGACCTGCTCGGCGAGAAGGACCCGCGCTCCGGCGTCGGCCTCGACGCGTGGGGCCAACTGCTCGAAACGCACCACGGGCACAAGCTCGCATCCGACGCAATCACTAAGAACTTCGGGCCGAAGGAACTCACGCCCGACTGGTTCGCGGGCCGACTGCTCTCCGGTAGCGACCTCGCGTTCGACTACGCGAAAAAGCAACTTCCGAAGGTTCACCCGCTGAAGGAACTCGGCCCGGCGTTCTTCGTCGCGCTGCTGCAAAAGGTCGATCCCGCGAACGAGCGGCAAGCGGCTCAACTGACCGAGTACGCGACCGGCGAACTGGCGAAACACTTCGACTTGAACGCGCTCGGCGCGGACCTGCTGAAGTGGCTCACGCTGTTCCCGCCGACGTCGGGCTACGTCACGAGTTGGCTGAACCAGAACAAACTGAAACTGCAATCGCTCGGTATCGACTTCTGCAAGACGCTCGCGTTCCACCCGGACTGGGACGCGGACCTGTGGATCGTGAGCTTCAAGAGCAGTAACGGCACTTGGGGCAAAGAACTGAGCTTCGAGGACGCCCGATCGAACACGATCCTCGGACTGTTCCGCGACGTGCGCAAAGCGAGCAACGCGGAACTCGGCGTGGACTGGCTGCTGAAGGTGGTGGGCCGCGCCGAACCGCAATACTTCGAGTTCGCCAACGACCGGCTGACGCGCACATTCCTCCCCGCGGACTTCGCACCGAAAAGCGGGACGAGCGAAGCGGCGGCCGCGCCTTCGAGCGGTGGAAAAGTCGATCTGAACAAGGCGAGCTTCAGTTTCACCGGGAAGCTGAAGAACATCGCGCCGAAGGAAGCCGAAGCGCAGGTGAAGGCCGCCAACGGCACGGTTTCGCAGAACGTGTCCCCGAGGTTGCACTACCTCGTCGTCGGCGACGACGGTTCGCCGTTCCTCGGCGGCGGCGCGAAGGGCGCGAAGCACGTTAAGGCCGAAGAGCTGAACGAGGCCGGCGCGAACATCAGCATCATCTCGGAAACCGCGTTCTTGCAAATGCTCGCGGGCGAACAGGTCGCGCCGGTGAGCGCCGACGCGAAGACCGCGGGCTGTTTGCGTCTGTGGCAACTGGTGATCGCCCCGGGGCCGGTCGATGCCCCGGTCGCGCGGTTCGCGCGCGAGTACGTGCGCCGCCACCACGCCGACATCGCTCCGAAGTTGCTCGACCAACCGCTCGCACCGGCGTCGGAAATCCCGAAGGCGTTCTTCACGTTCGAGCGCGTGCGGCCCTTGCTCAGCGAAACGCGCAAGCCGCTCCGCGAGTTCGGCCTCGAACTGTGCAACTGGGAGTTCGCCCGCTGGAACCCCGGCGTCGAAGAACTGGTGGGCATCGCGGACATCCCGTTCATGGACGTGCGCCGGTTCGTGGCGAAGGCGCTGCTCGCCGACGACACGCCGCCGAACCGCCCGTTCCGACTCGACGCGACCAAACTCGAAGCGAGCGCCGTGTACCGGTTCTGCGAATCGAACGACGAAGAGACGCGCGCGCTGGGTATGGAACTCATCAACCGGCAACAGCGGCTCCGCGTGCCGGAAGAACTGTTCCGCCTCTCCGAAAGCCCGGACCGCAAGGTGCGGGCGTTCGTGGTTCGCGCGCTGTGGACCGTCTACCGCGAGCGCGGCCTTACGCGCGAGTGGAAGCCGCCGCTACCGCCGAAGCCGACCGTGGGCGCGAAGGCGAAGAAGGACGCCGAGAAACTGGCCGCGAATCGCGGCGACGGCGTGCCCGCGAAGCCGACCACGTGGCCCGCGGAGAAGCCCACGCTCGCGCAGTTCCTGCGCCGCATCCTGTTCGAGATTCCGCCCGGCCCGCCGGAGAAGTCGCGCGAGGCGGTGGAGGACAGCGAACCGGCCGATGGCGGGGCCGCGAACGCGCCGAACCCGGACAAAGTGGTGAGCACGAAGCCGCTGCCCGCCCGCCGCGCGAAACTCGATCTCGTGGAAGTGATGCGCGACCTCGCACTGAGCGATAAAGCCTTCGCGCAAGGCGTGCTGCCGCTCTTGGATGAGTTCATGTTGTCGCGGGGCACGAGCGAGCGGGCCGCGTGCCTCGTCGCGGTCACGCGCATCCGCCACACGTATCCCGAACTGAAGAAGGGCGGTGCGCAGTGAACACCGACGAACTGATCGCACGATTCCGTGCACTGCTGCCGCTGCTCGCTTCGCTCTTCTACGCGAACGAAGACCAAGACGCGACCGACGACTTGTACATGCGGTGTTTCGAGCTCGCGTCCGAAATCGACCCTGACGGGGAGTTGGGCGACGCACTGGATGAGATTGCGAATCCAGTCGAAGGCGCGGAGGTACAACCGCTGCCGGGTGGTTTTGCCAACTCGCTGCTCATGGTGCAACAAGTGGTCGCGGAGATGGAAGCCGCGCTCGGGCTGGCCGGCGACTCCGGAGCCACACTCGCACAGAATGAGGCCGAAGACGGCGAGGAAAACGAGGAAGGCGACGAAGGCGATGAGGAGGATGACGAAGAGACGAACGAAAGCGACGACGAGGAAGGAGTCGAGGACGAAACGAGCGACGAAGAGAGCGACGAGGAAGAAGAGGACGCCGCGCCGGTGGCGCGCAAGCAACTCGGCGAGAGCGGGCCGGGCAAGTTCCAGACCTACCGCGGCGACATTCGCGCCATCGCGGGCGTCGGCGATTCGCTCGCGTTCGTCACGGTTCACCCCGAAGGCGCGCCCACCGCGCTCTACTGGCTCGACCCGGACAAGCTCAGCGTTTCGCACGACGAACTGCCGTGCGGCGGCGTCGCGCTCGCGGTGGACGGCACCGCGGTGTACGTCGCGGGCACCGATAAGAAGGCGTACCGCGGCGGGAAGAAGGCACCGGAACCGCTCGCGGGGCCGTTCGAGGGCACCATCGCGGCGCTGTGCGTGCTCAGCAACAAGCGCCTCGCGGTGCTGAACGGGAAGCGCGTCGCGGTCGTTTCGCTGAAAGACGGCGCGACGCTGCAAACGCTCGAACTCACCGACGATGGCACCTGCCTGAGTGCCGACAAGAGCAAGAACTGGCTCGCGGTCGGCACCGCGAAGGGCACCGTCTGCGTGTTCGAGTGCGAAGGCAAAGACGACTTCGAGCCTGCCGAGAGCGGCAAACTCCACGACGGCGCGGTGACGTGCCTCGCGTTCGAGCCGGAAGAACTGCGCTTCTTCTCCGCCGGTGCGGACAACAAGTTCCTCAGCACCTTCGCCCGCGGTTCGCTGGAGCCGGAAGACAAGGGCCGCGGGAACAACCACGAAGACGTGCTCACCGCGCTCGCGTTCGTGCCGGGCGACCGGTTCGTGAGCGGTTCGCGCGACGCGACGGTGAAGAACTGGCCCCGCGTCGGCGGCGTGAAACCGAGCACGCTGAAGGACACTGTGGGGCGCGTGGTCGGCGTCGCGGTGGTGAACGTGTACAACGCGCCCCACGTCGCGGTCGCGTGCGACGACAACACGATTCGGTTGCTCAAGCTCGAAGCCGACGGCAAGTTCGCCGACGACCCGGTTCACGCGAAGGTCGCCGGTGCCGCGGACTGGGTGCGCAACGAACTCGATCAGAAGTACGACCCGAAGCGCCGCGAGAAGGCGTACCGCACGCTCGCGCAGTGGAAGGACGCCGCGAGTATCGAACTGCTCGGCGAGCACCTGTTCCGCGAACAGGACCAACCGCTGCGGCTGGTGATCGCGAAGTTGCTCACCGAAAGCGACAGCCCGCGCGTCGCCAAGATTCTCGAAAAGGCGATCGGCCACAACGACGGCAAGGTGCGCGTCCTCGCGTTCGCCGGCCTTTACAAGCCGCTGAAGCCGGACCTGAATGTCATCGATCTCGCGCTGAAGACCGGGCAACCGGACGTGAGCGCGCAGGCGATTAAGGCGCTCGAACCGCTGGCGAAGACCGACGATCAGGCGCTGACGCGGTTGGTCGATACGCTCGACGCCCCGACGTTCGGCGTGCGCAAGCTCGCGCTCGATTCGCTCGAAACGGTGTACGACTCGAAGGACGCGACCGCGCTGCTCACCGCGCTCGGCTCGAAGTACGGCGACACGCGGGCCGACGCCCTGACGCGCGCTTACGCGCGCAAGTTGCTCGAAGACGCCGCGGTGCAAAGCGCGATCCGGCGGCGGCTCGAAGACAGCGACGCGGGCGTGCGCAAGGTCGCGTTCCTGCTCTCGGTCGTGTCGAAACCGGACCTCGCGGCGGTGCTGCGCGCGCTCGATACGGAACTGAACCGCCAACTCAACGAGTTGGAGAAAGCGGAGAAGGCCGACAAGCCCGCGCCGCCGGTGGCGGACGGCGCGAAAGAGAAACTCACGCCCGCCGACTACGACACGCTCCTACAGGCCACCGCGAGCCGCGCGCTCGACACCTGCTTGCGCGGGGCGCGCGGCTTGGCCGTGCTCGGTGACCCGCGGGCGCTCGGCCTGCTGCTACAACTCAGCCGCGAAGACGACGGCGCGGCCCGCGTGGAAGTGTGCCGCGCGCTCGCCGCGCTCGACGACGAGCGCGCCGTGAACCGCCTCAAATCGCTGCTGTTCGACAAAGAAGCGTCGGTGCGCGACGCCGCGTACACCGCGCTCGTGAAGATTTTCGACAAGACGCCGCTCTCGGTCGCAGAGTCGGGCCTAACCGCCGCGGACGAAGACGTGCGCCGCCGCGGTCTCGAAACGTTGGTCCAAACGGTCAAAAAGAAGAAGCCCGCTGCGCCCGGCGAACCGGGGTGGGACTTGCTCGTGCGCGCGCTGAACGACGGCGCGCCCGGTGTCCGCCGCGAAGCGTTCAAGGCATCGCTGAACCTGAAGATCGCCGGCGGCGGGCCGGACACGTTGCGCTTCACGCTGCAATCGATTCACCCGGACGTGCGCCGCGAAGCGCTCACCGAAGTGACCGCGCAAGAAAAAGAAGAGTGGTCGGCCCCGCTGCTGTACGAGTTCTTCAACGACGCCGACTCCGGGCTGCGCCGCGAGGCGTTCGAGTTCGCCACGAAGAAGAACAAGGACATCGCGGTTCTCGAAACGTGCTTGCTCTCGAAGTACGCCGACGCGCGGAAACTCGCGGTCGAAGCGCTGATTAAGAAGCACTCGAAGGCCGCGCAGAAGGTGCTGCTCCGCGCGCTCGCGGACGCCGACCGCGACGTGCGCCTGCTCGCCGTGCGCGCCCTCGTGGACGACGACGCGAAGGACGCGCTCACCGAGGCGCTCCGCAGCGAGCGCCCGGACATCCGCGTGCGGGCGGCGGCGGCGCTCGCGCGCCACGGCGACGCCGCGAGCTACCCCGTGCTGCTGGAACTGGCGACCGCGCCCGAACCGCAGCAGCGCGAGCGCGTCAGCGATTGGCAGGACGTGACCGAGTTGGCGCTCGACGGACTCGGCGAACTCGGCGATTCGCGGGCGCTGAACACACTGCTCCCGCTGCTCGATTCCACACACACGAAGTTGCGCGGCGCGGCGGCTAAGGCGCTGGTGTGGGTGGCGAAACCGGACACGAGCGCCGCGCTGCGAACGGCGCTCCAGAACTCCGACGCGCAGGTGAAGTTCCGCGGCGCGCTCGGCCTCGCCTACCTCGGCGACGCGACCGTCGCCCCGCTCGTGCGCTCGGACACCGCGGGCGGCGTGCTGTCGCAGACGGAGCAGTTCGCAGCAATGGTCGCGCTCGGGCCGGCGGCGGGCGTCGCGGCCACCGTGTTCCTCGACAGCCCGGACGAGAAGTTGCGCGATCGCGCGCTGCTCGCCACGCTCCTTCTCGAACTGAAGGACGCGGACGGCCTGCCGGAGAAGTGCATCGAGTGCGTCGCGTCGAAGGGCGCGCGGTTCCGCCTCACCGGGGCGCGGGCGCTCGAAGTGTTCGCCGATCACGCCGCGTTCCGCGAGTTCGTCATCAAGGAAGTGAACAACCGCGGCGAAGACACGCCGTGGAAAGTGTCCGCCGAGGTGGTAGACGATCTCGCGCACCTACTGCGGTTCGCGTCGCCGCAACTGAAGGCGAAGACCGCGCTGCTGCTCAAGTATTTCGACAACAAGGAGCAGGCCGAGTGGAACGCGAACTGGGCGGTTCACGCCGCGCGGTTCGCCAACGAGATTCGCGCCGCGGCGGACGCGGCCAAAGCCGCGGGCGCACCGGCGAAGTCGAAACTCACCCCAGAGCAACTGCGCGAACTCGCGTTCGGCGGCTACGTGGGCCTCGTGCGCGAACAGGGCGCGAGCGGCGGCCAAGCCATCGCGCGCGTCCGGCAAACGGCCCTCTCGCGCATTCACGCGATTGCTTCACAGGATGCTACCTACGCGCGAGCCGCGCAGCCGGTGCTCGCACAGGCGATGGGCGACCCGAACCAGCCGGTGCGCACGCAAGCGTTCGAGCACCTACTCGCTCTCGGCATGGACAAAGCCGCCCTCGGCGCGGAAGCGCTCGAAGCCGGGTACACCGACCTCGGCGTGAAGGGACTGGAACTGCTCACCGACGGCACTTCGGCCAAGAAGGGCGAAGCCGTGCTCGAGCGGGTGATGCTCGCGCGCTCGGACGATCTGGCCATCGAAGCCGCGAAGCTGCTCCGCGCGCGCCGCAACGCCATCGATACCGCAAAGAAGGCTCTCGATTCCGTTTACGAACCGATGCGCCTCACGGCGGTGCAGTGGCTCGCGGCCGAGTACGAAAACAGCGACGACGCCAAGAAGGCACTGCGCCGCGCGGTCGAATCGCGGTACCGCAAGGTGCGCGAGAAGGCCGCGTTCGAGCTGGCCGGAAAGAAGGACGCCGCCGCGTTCGACGCGCTCGCCAAGTTCCTGCGCGAGGCCGCGAACCCGCGCGACCAACCCCGGCTCGTGGACGCTCTCGTCGAACTCGGCGACGCGCGCGCCGCGGACGTGTTCCTCGACCGCGTGGAGAACGACCCGGGCGGCACCGCGAACTGGGAAGTGCTCATTGGGGGCACGTCGCGGTTGCGCGCCGCGGGCGCAGCCGACCGGCTGTTCGCGCTCTGGGGCAAGAACCCGGATTGGACGGGCGGCATCAAGCAAGCGCTCCTCGTGATCAGCGGGCACGAGCAGTACATTGGCGACGAAGACGACGAACAGCCGCAGAACCGCGCGAAGTGGATGAAGGACCAGCACCCGCGGCACGACGGTATTCTGGTGCGGCTCGCGGAGCGCGCGTTCGCCGACGGCGACACCGATTTCGTGCTCAGCCCGTTGCTCGCGGCGCTGCGGTGGGCGCTGGGCGCGGAAGCGCACGCGCCGTTCGTCACGCTCTGCACCAGCCCGAACGCGGAACTGCGCGACAGCAGCATCGAAGCCTACGGGTTCCGGTTCCGCAAGCGCGGCGCGCCGGCCGAGCCGCTGCTGAAGGCACTGAAACACAAGAACCCGGTCACGCAGTTCCTCGCCGCCGAAGCGCTCGCGCGCGGCCGGCGCGCCGAAGGCATGCAGGTGCTGCTCAGTGGCATCGAGTACCTCGAAGACATGAGCCACCGCGTGCGAGCGGTGGAAGCGCTCGGCGAACTCGGCGACCCGCGCGCGGTGGACAAACTGCTCGCGCTCGCCGCGGACGACGCCAGCCCGCTGCAAGAGGCCGCGACCGAAGCCATCGGCCACTTGAAGAAGTCGCCGCAGGCCGACGCGGTGTTCAAACAATTGGAGAAGCACGCGAAGGGGCAGAGCAACGTCGCACAGCGCGCGCTCATCGGCCTGCGCTGGTTCGACACGCCCGCCGGCTGGGACATCGTTCGCGCGAAAGTGGGGATGAAGGGCTACGGCTGGTATCTGAACCGGCTCCGCGCGACGGCCCTTCAACAACTCGCGCACAACGACGACCCGGCGACGCGCGACCTGTTGATGAAAACCGTTCGCACGCACGGCGACACGGAGATCGCGAGCGCGGCCTACGGGAGCGCGCGGAAGTTGTGGGGCGCGGACTCGCTCGAACCAAACTTCGCGCTGATCCAGAACCCGAACGCGCCCAACTTGATCGGTCAGAACGACGACGGGACCACGGAACTCGACCCGATTCTGAAGCGCGGCGACGCGCTCCGCGTCATGGACGTGTTCCCGGTGTGCAAGCCCACGATTCAGAACCGGCTCGAAGCGGCGCTCCTCACGCGCCCCGAACTGCCGGTGAAGGAAGCGGTCGCGTCGCTTTCGCACGCCGACGAGGGCACCGTGAGGCTCGCCACGCGCCTGATCGGGCGCGTACCGGACCCGGACGCCGCCGCGAAGCGCGCCGTGGGCGACGCGCTCAACAAGTGGTGGGACGTGTGGCAGCAGCGCCGCGCGAAGGTGACTTCGCTCCCGACCGAACCGGAAGACGACGACGATTACTACGACGACGATGACGACGATTACGGCGGCGGTTCCAATACGCGCACCGTCTCGCCGGACCAAGCGCTGCTGAAGGCCGGCGAAGTGGTGGAGAGCCTGCTGTTCACCGCGGGGCGCGCGGGCGTGCCGGCGGAAGCGCTCGCGGGCGTGGCGAAGGCGCGGCCGGACGACCCGCTCGCGCGCGGCATCCGGCTCGAAGCGGTGCGGTGCCTCGCGCTCGGGAAACTCACCCCCGCGGTTCTGGATACGCTCGACACGCTCGCCCGCGGCCCGGACGCGGACGTGCGCGTGCTCGCAACCGAACTGCTCGCGCGGTTCGACGCAAAGCGCGCCGCGAAGTTGATCGACAGCGCGCTGTCGGACCGCCCCGGGTTCAACCGGCTCGTGGTTGCGGGCGCGGTGTCGGCAACCGACGTGGCGAGCGCCGCGGCGAACGTCCACTATCAGCCGGTCGCGCTGCCGGTGTTCGTCGCCGAGAAAGACGTGAAGACACTCGCCGGTGTCGCGCGCGACAAGAAAGCCGCGGAAGCTGCCCGCTTCGGTGCGGTCGAAGGCTTGGGCGTGATGGCGACCGAAGCCGCCGAAGCGGTGTTGATCGAAATCGGTACGTCGAAGGACGATGACAAAGAGTTGAAGAAGGCCGCGTGGCGCGCGCTGCGGCGCTCGAAGCGCGCCCGCAAGCGCGGCGCCGCGAACACGCTCGCCACTCTACCAAAGGCCGCGAAAGCGAAACCGGCGGTGAAGGGCGGGGCGGTGGAAGAAGACGAAGGCGACGAGGAGTAACGCGGTTCGCGCACCGCGAAGCGCGCACAGGGCTTCCGCCCTGTGCTATGTACGGCGACCCTGCTTCGCAGGGCGCAAGGCACAGAGTTGTCTTCCGCCCCGGAGGGGCCGGCTGACTTAGCACAGGGCGGAAGCCCTGTGCGGCCGACACGGACAACCGAACAGCTTGGAACCACCGATGGCGCTCACCGAACTGATCGACGAACCGCTGAGCGACGGGGCACCGCCCCCGCCGCCCGCGAGCGGCGCGCACCTGTCGTATGCGGGCGCGAGCAAGCTCGCCACCGAAGCGGACGCGGCTACGCTGGAGTTGTTCGGGAACCTCGACCGCCCCGCGGTACGGTTCGCCGGCGCGCTCAAGAACCCGCTGCGGTTCCGCGAAGCGCTTTCCGCGCTCTACGGGGTCATCGGTAGCGACTTCCGCTACGCGCCGAAGGACCGCACGCAGTACATCGCGTACCTGCGGCTGAAGCGCGACGCGGCCCCGCTCGGCGTGTGGCACGCGCAGCAGGCGTACTTCGATTGGATGCTGCGCAACGATCCGAACGCGCTCGGCATCCTCGACCCGCTCGTGACCGTGCACGCGGACCAAATCGCGTTCGAGACGTTCGGCAAAGACGAGAGCACTTACGCGTGCCTGTCGTTTTCGCGCGAGGCGTTCGCGGAGGTGGGCGAGATCGCGCCCGGCACCACGAACATCGATTTCAGCGACGCGCTGTACTCGAGCGTGCAGCAGGTGCGCGGCTACCGGGCCACGCGGTTCGCCATCGGGCACGACGGCGCGGCCCCGAACGCCGATTCGCGTAAGGGCGTGTTGGAGAAAAAGATTCAGGTGCCGGACTCGTGGCTCCGCGGGTTCCTGCAAGTGCAGTCGGCCGCGACGCTGCCGTTCGATCACGTTCAGCTCGCGCCGATGGACCTGTACAACGTGCTGCGGCACCTGCGGATGAACGGCGACCACAAGGGCAAGAAGCGCGGGCTGCGGTTCGAACTGGTGCCGGCGCAGCAACCGCGGATCGTCGCGGAGCCGTGGGAAACGGTGTTCGAGACGACCGGCGACATGTTCCGCGGGAAGGCCGCGCGCCTCATTCGCGTGTGGGGCCGCCGCCGGCTGATGACCGTGAAGCGCATCCTGCCGTTCGTCCAAAGTGTCGATGTGTACCTGCTCGGTAGCGGGTTGCCCAGTTTCTGGGTGTTCCGGTGCGGCGAGTTCACGCTCACCCTCGGCCTCACCGGGTTCACCTCCGCGAACTGGTCGAGCGCGCTCGGCTTCGACTTGCTCCTGCCGCGCAAGACGCAAGACGGCGAGCAAACGAAGAAGGTGGTCGGCTACCTCGCGGGCGCGGCGAAGGCCGACACGAAGGAGCTGGCGCGCGAAACCGGCGTGAAGGGGGCGGCGCTCGTCGAAGCGCTTCAAACGGGGTGTCAGAACGGCGAGCTAATGTTCGACATCGCGGGCGGCGTGTACCGCTACCGACCGCTGACCGGGCAACCGCTCGACCTCGAAAAGCTGCAATATCGCAACGAGCGCGAGAAGCAGGCGCACGACCTGATCGCGCGCGGCAAGGCGGTGCGCATCACCGGCGAGAACCGCATCGCGGGCGTGGGCCTCGAACTCACCGGCACCGTGAGCGTGACCGAAGACAAGCGCGACTACCGCCCGCAAATGGTGCTCGCCGACGAGGGCCAAGTGCGGAAGGTCACGTGCACCTGCGCCGCGTTCCGCAAGCACGGCATCAAAGCCGGGCCGTGCGTTCACCTCATCGCGCTGCGGCTCGCGTTCGCCGAAAAGGAAGCGAAGAAGGCCACGAGCGGCGACGCGGTGAAGTTCGAGACGCGCGCGTTCGCCAAGCGGGTCGGCGCGACCGAGCACGTCGTGCAAATTTCGCTCGAGCGCGACCGCGTGAAGTACCGGTGGGGCCTGAGCGGGCAGACGATGCGGCTGCAAACGCTGAAGTTCAACACCGAGACCGACGCGCGGCTCGCGTACTTCGCGAAGCTCGCGGACCTCGACGCGAAGGGTTATTTGGACGCCGTCGCGGAATAACCGCAGCGGTCGAACCGCCGGCGTGAGCCGGCGGGTTGTTTCTCTCGCTCCCACCCACCGGCTCACG